>CALMPG010000195.1 GCA_937871915.1 uncultured Phycisphaerales bacterium | reverse complement strand
CCTTCTGGCCGGTTGGGACCACCGGTACCTTTTGCGCCTCCTCGCCGTCACGGATGGATAATGCGATTGCCCTGTCGGCCCTACCCGTCCACTCCCGCCCCGCCTACCCTTCCCCCCACGATTCCCCCGTCGCCCGGACCCCTCGCGTCGTTCGCGAGCCACCCCGGGCCGCAAGCCCAGGACGGAGCACTCCCGCATGTCCCGATTCGCCCGTTTCGGTTCCCAGCCCAAGATCAAAGTCACCAAGGCCGGCGCGGCCGGCAAGGTCTACGTCGACTACAAGGACGTCGAAAACCTCCGCCGCATGATGTCCCCCAACGGCAAGGTCTACGGCCGCAAGCGCCTCCAGACCAACGCCACCGAGCAGCGCATGGTCGCCCGCGCCATCAAGCACGCCCGCTACCTCGGCCTCCTCCCCTACACCTCCGCCACCCTCTGACCTTTGCCCCTCCCCCGCTCCAGCGGGGGAGGTGTCCGAGCCAAGCGAGGACGGAGGGGGAACTCGTCATCGATCCACCCCAAACACGCACGGCCCATGGCCGTGCGTTTTCACTTCCTCCCCGCCCGCGCCGATAATCCCACATGCCCAGCCAGCGCGACTACGACGCCGTCATCACCACCCTCGGCCCCCCCACCGGCGACCGCGACTCCCGCATGCGCCGAACCGTCGAGGCCCTCTGGATCGCCTTCCACACCCGCGGCCTCTCCTGGGTCGGCTTCTACCTCAAGTCCCCCGACACCGACGAACTCATCCTCGGCCCCAGCCGCGACAAGCCCGCCTGCTCCCCCATCACCCTCTTCGGAGCCTGCGGCCGCGCCTTCCTCTCACGCTCGCCCCTCGTCGTCACCGACGTGGCCAACCTCCGCACCAACTACATCGCCTGCGACCCCCGCGACCGCTCCGAAGTCGTCATCCCCTGCGTCGATTCCTTCGACGGCCCATGCTGGGGCGTCCTCGACGCCGACAGCCACGACCTGCGCGCCTTCAACGAGCACGACGCCCACGGCCTCGCCAAGGTCCTCATCCACATGGGCCTCCACACGGCGCAAAGCACCGTCCTCGAAACCGTCTGACCGCCCCCGTCTTGGGTGGCACTGGCAGCTCGCTGCCAGTGATGGTGCAAACTCGATCGACGACATCGGGCGCGTGGCCCGAAGGCTCTGCGAAAGACCACACGCCGGCGCGCCCAATCCATCGCGCACTCTCCCCCATGCCCGCCCCCGCGCACAAACCCCGCGAAACCCTCTACGAACCCCGCTTCCCGCACCCGGGCGTCTACCTCCTCCCCATCCTCATCCTCCCCACCGCCTCCGCCCTCGGCGCGATCTCCATCCGGCGCCTCATCCCTGGCCTCCCCGAGTGGCCCATCCCCGTCGTCGGCGTCTGCGTCGCCCTCATCGTCGTCGCCAAGTGGATATTTGACCTCCACCGCATCCGCCTCCTCCTCCGCACCCACGGCCGCTTCCTCTGCCTCAACTGCCACTACGCCCTCACCGGCCTCCCCGACTCGGGCGCCTGCCCCGAGTGCGACCACCCCTACCAGCGCGACGTCAACGAACGCCGCTGGAAAACCTGGGAAGAGACCGTCAACAAAGGCAAACCAATGGTCTAGAACACTCCGGTCCTAATCCTAATCCTGATCTTGATCTTGATCTCCTCTGCCTCTCTCTCCCCCGATCCATCCTCCGTTCCCCTCCGCCACCCCCTCCTCTCAAAACGGCACCCCACTCTCAAACCGCACCACCTCCCCCTCCCTCCCCGGCTCCCGAAACGAGAGCATCGCCGCGTGCAAACACAACCGCTCCGCACCCTCCCGCGTGCGCCGCCGCGCCCCATACAGCACATCCCCCACGATCGCATGCCCCGCGTGCGCCATGTGCACCCGCAACTGATGCGTCCGCCCCGTCAACGGCTCGAGTTCCAGCCGCGACCGATCCGTCTCCATCGCCAGCAGCCTCCAGCGCGTCACGCTCGGCTTCCCGAACTCGTAGTCCACGATCTGCACCGGCCGATTCATCAGATCCGCCCGCATCGGCACATCGATCTCCCCGCTCTCCGCCCCCACCAGCCCATCCACCAGCGCCACATACCGCTTCTCAACCAGCCGCTCCTGAAACTGCACCGACAACTCCCGCTGCGCCTCCGCATCCAGCCCGAACACCAGCAGCCCCGACGTGTCCATGTCCAGCCGATGCACCACCAGCGGCCCCGTCGCCCGCGGAAACGCCTCCCGCACCCGCGCGGCCGCATTGTCGAGCCCATCCTCCCCCTTCCCCTGCACCGACAACAACCCCCCCGGCTTGTCGACCACGCCATACCGCCCCTTCGCATGCCCCACATTGGGGGGTCCCATGTGCGACCCGCCGAATCCTTGGCGGGCCGCCCGGCCTCCAACCCTGCGGAGCAGGCGACCGCCCCTAGACCGGGGCGCAAGCCCCGGTCCACCCGCCCACACGCACCGTTTCACCGCCCGTCCTCCAAGCCCGCGGAGCGGGCGACAGTCGCGCGGCCCACGAATCACGCGCGTGCCCGCGTACCCTCCCCAACCATGAAGTTCGCCGCCTCAATCCCACTCGCCGCCCTGCTCGTCACCGGCGGATGCTCGTCCCATCCCGCCCCCGAGCCCACGCCCGCGCCCGCCTCATCAACCTCGACAACAACCTCCGAGCCCCTCGACTGGAAATCCGCCGAGGCCCCCCTACTCACCGACCACATCCAGCTCACCTCCCGCGACATGTTCGTCAAGGCCGGCGAGGCCTACTTCGACCACCACTCCCCGCCGCGCTGGGTCATCTTCCAGGCCGTCCCCGTTCCAGCTCCCGGCAAGGACCCCGAGCCCTTCTACGCCATGTACGTCGCCCGCCTCACCTGGCAGGGCGACCGCATGACCGGCATCGACGCCCCCATCAAGATCTCCCCCCACGGCTCCGCCAACACCTGCGGCTGGTTCAACCCCGTCGCCGGCGAGCAGGTCATCTTCGGCTCCACGCTCACCGCGCCCAGCAACACCCAGCGCCCCGGCTTCCAGGTCGGCACCCGCAAGTACATCTGGATGTTCCCCCACGAGATGGAGATCGTCACCCGCACCATCCCCGAGGTCTTCGACGCCCTCCACCCCGACTCCCCTCGCCCATCATGGGGCCCCGACGCAACGTCCGCCAAGCCCCTCTTCTCCCTCCCAAACTACGACGCCGAGTGCTCCTATTCCAGAAACGGCCGCTTCGTCCTCTACGCCCACGTCCGCGATGAACCCACCCGAGGCAAGGACGACGCCGACATCTGGGTCTACGACACCCAGACCGCCCGGCACCACGAACTCGTCCACGCCGACGGCTACGACGGCGGCCCCTTCTTCTCCCCCGACAACAAACGCATCTGCTACCGCTCCGACCGCAACGGCGACGACCTCCTCCAACTCTTCGTCGCCGACCTCAAGTTTGACTCCGAGGGGGGGGCCGGTGTCCCCATCGGCATCGAGCGCGAACACCAGGTCACAAGCAACGGCCACGTCAACTGGGCCCCCTATTGGCACCCCAGCGGCCAGTTCCTCATCTACGGCTCCAGCGAGATCGGCCACGACAACTACGAGGTCTTCGCCGTCGAAGTCCCCGAGATGGGCTCTTCCACCCCCGCGGCAAGTCTCCGCCACCGCCGCATCACCCACGCCCCCGGCGCCGACGTCCTCCCCGTCTTCTCCGACGACGGCAACTACATGATGTGGACCGCCCAACGCGGCCCCCTCGCCGAAGGCGAAACCAAACCCTCCAGCCAAGTCTGGGTCGCCAAGTTCACCACGCCACCGACCGTCGGTCGCCTCACGAACGTCTTCTTTGTCCCACGGCCCGAAGCCCCGAAGACCAAGGAAGACGCCATCGCGATTGTCAAGACATACCTGAACGCAGAACTCAACGGCCCCGGCTACTCCAGCGTCGACGCCCGCCGCGACAAAGACAACTGGAACGTGACCGTGACGTACGCCCAGATCAGCACAAACAACACCGAACTCTTCGTGCTCGATCCAAACGGCAACATCCTCCGCCGCAGACGATCGTACTAGCGCGATCGAATAATCACCCCGCATCGACTTGCATCTTCAGGCCGCTTCAGCGGCCTTGTTCACTCGTAGCCCGCGGCTTCAGCCGCGGGTACGACGCACCACCGCCAAACCTCTTCTACCCTCTCCACGCTCAGCCCGCTTCAGCGGGCTTCCCGCCCCACGGCTTCAGCCGCACAGACTTCCACCGTTCCCCGCCATGTCGAAAAAACAAACAACTCCCCCCTCCCCCAAACCCTGGGAACACGCCAAGCACGGCGAGGGCTCCGCTGCCGACCCCCTCGCCACGCGCTTCGTCGAGTCCCTCTCCTACGACACCCGCCTCTACTCCGCCGACATCCGCGGCTCCCTCGCCCACGCCCGAATGCTCGCCTCCTCCGGGCTCATCTCCCGCGAGGACTACACCGCCATCGAGCGAGCCCTCTCCGAAATCACCCGCGAAATCGAACGCGCCCCGGCAGGCCCCACGGCCGTCGGCATTCCCGGCGCCTGGCCCGGCTGGAAGATCGAACTCGAAGACGTCCACATGTGCATCGAGGCCGCGCTCGTCGAGAAGATCGGCGACGCCGGCCGCCGCCTCCACACCGGCCGCTCCCGCAACGACCAGGTCGCCCTCGACCTCCGCCTCTACCTCCGCGAAGCCTGCGCCACACTCGCCAAGTCCCTCGACGCCCTCCAGCACTCCTTCGTCCTCCTTGCCCGCGCCCAGGGCACGACCGTCATCCCCACCTACACCCACGTGCAGCGGGCCCAGCCCGCCGTCCTCGGCGCCGAGTGCATGGCCTGGTGGGCCATGTTCGACCGCGACCGACTCCTCTACCTCTCCATGCCCACCTGGCACGACGCCCTCGCCGCCTCCCCCCTCGGCTCGGGCGCCGTCGCCGGCTCGACGCTCCCGCTCAACCGCGCCCAGGTCGCCCGCGACCTCGGCTTCGACGCGCCGACGCTCAGTTCGATCGATTCAACAGCCTCGCGCGACGAGGCCCTCGACTTCCTCCACGCCTGCTCCCGCACCGCCATCCACCTCTCCCGCCTCGCCGAGCAGTGGATCCTCTACTCCTCCACCGAGTTCTCCTTCCTCTCCCTCGGCGAGGCCTACACCACCGGCTCCTCCATGATGCCGCAAAAGCGCAACCCGGACATGCTCGAGCTCATCCGCGGCCGCTGCGGCAACATCCTCGGCTCCCACTTCGCCCTCGCTGCCATCCTCAAGGGCCTCCCCCTCGCCTACAACCGCGACCTCCAGGAAGACAAACGCCACGTCTTCGCCGCCTTCGACACCCTCAAAGACTCCCTCGACATCGCCGCCCGCATCGTCGCCTCCGCCCGCTTCAACGCCGACCACATCGCCGCCACCCTCGACCGCGGCCACCTCGACGCCACCGTCCTCGCCGAATACCTCGTCGGCAAGTCCGTCCCCTTCCGCACCGCCCACCAGATCGTCGGCCACCTCGTCCGCCTCTGCGACAAATCCGGCCGCCACTCCCTCGCCCTCCTCGACCTCGACGAGATCAAGGACGCCTGCCGCGCCATGGGCCACGCCGCCGCTGTCACCGACGACGTCTTCCACCACCTCGGCGCGGCCAACGTCACCAAGCGCTACCGCTCCTCCGGCCACGCCGGCAGCGGCCCCGGCGGCTACACCGACTGGCTCGCCCGCATCTCCGATTCACCCAAAGAGCCTCTCGCGTCAGCGAGAGGTACAAGCCCCGAGCGCACCGAAAGTTCTTCGTCCCCCACACCCGCTCCTGCCAGGTCCACCGCCCCACCCCCCCCCCCCTTTTCCCCCCCCCGGCAAAGCCCCCCCCAAGCCCGCGCCCGCCCCCCTCAAGACTCAACAGCCCGCCCAGCCCCCC
>CALMPG010000194.1 GCA_937871915.1 uncultured Phycisphaerales bacterium | reverse complement strand
GGTCATCATCCCCGAACCACCGCAATCCCTGCGCCATCATCGCGTCGTTCTTGCTCGATAATGCGATGGCCCTGGGGTCTTCGAGACTTCGCATGCAAATTCCTCGCCGACCGGGTCCATGATCCCTATAGCACTGGAGCCGGTCGGAAGCAGGTACTTGTGCTTCCAGTGGCTGGCCTGATACGTGTCGCCGCCGATCCGCGTTCCTTGCGAGAGCTTCTGCGACCACCCGGCATTGTTCAAGGACACGATGCCCACGGCCTGCTGCCCGGGTCGAAGTTCCCTGACCGCCGGACGGAAGTTTCCTCCAGGGCCGCCGGTGGCATTAGCGAGCGAGATGGGGACGCGAAAAGCGTCCCACTCCTCGATAGCGGTCGTTGGCTCGATTAGGTTGTCGCCGGAACTCAGGAACCCGAGGCCGTGAATGATCTCGTGGGCGATCGTGACGTCCAACATGTTGCGGACGTACCCGGTGCCGGTGGATGTGGCGCCACACTTTGCGGCGTAGACCTGCCAGCGAAGCGTGGTCGCGTCTGGCCCCGTCTCCGGTCGGACTCGCACAACCGCGTGGGTGTTTGGAGGCGTTCCGGGCAGGCCTCCGCCGCTGCCGTAGATGCCTTGTAGGTGAATCGCGAGCGCGGCGTGCACCCACAGCGAGGTAGCGGACCTTGTTGTGGTATCCCATACAAAGGGGACTGAACTCGGCGGCAACTCATTTGTCAACAGGTCTTCATAGTTCGCTTCCAATCCCGAGGTTGATCCCGCAATTTCCACTAAGAGTCGGTTTCGCAACAGCGAGACAGAGGGATTTACCACCATCGGAACGCACGACGCACTGGCGTTGGTCGCGCCCGACGGCGCCTCAAAGCGAACCTGCACCATCATCGTTCCGGTGGAATTCTGGAGCGCACGCGCGACATACTTCCCGCCGCGCATGATGGCATCCTTCACCCTTGCGTAGCGTTCCGCCGGTGGATGGCCCAAAGCAGGAGGAAACAAAGGGCCACCAACAGTATCGTCGGGAAACATCCACTGGATGGAAAAGCCCGGCGCACGCGGCACCGGCAACGCTCCGAGCGGGCTAGCGTCGTACTTTACAGGACATGTTCGCGGGGTCGAGAGCACATCGGTCCAGCCAGCGGGAAAGCGACTTGGACCGCCACCAAGGAAGTGCGTTCCGTATTCGGCCTTGTACGCGCCGTCGGCCGACAGCCTCACGACCTCGGGCTGGCGGAACTCGATCCGGCCGGTCTCGCTCTCCGAGCGATTGCAAACGATGACTCCAGGTTTTCTCGCCCCGCCCTGAACCACCGATTCGATGGGTATGGTGCTCAGCCGGGCCGACTCCAATGTGACTCCTGGCGCGAGCAGCACCCAAGCGCTTTCCACGACGACCTCACCATGGTCATCGATGACCACCGCCTTCGGAAGAAGCGCCTCGATGCCGCCCGCTGCGGTGGTCCGTGTGGGCTGTGCGACGACCGAAGAAGCGAGACACCCAATTACCAGTACGGCAAGCACTCGTTGCATGGCTGCTCCTGACCCTTACTCCCACGACGCCAGTCTGACAAGTTTTAGCGCGTATGTCAAATTTCGGACATGCGCAAACAAATTGGCCACACTATGTGGATATCTTGGCTTTCTTGATTCATGCTTCTCCCGGGAAGGCCGGGGGGGCATCGAATGATTCCGATTTTCGTCCCACCGAACGCAGGCGGGTAGCCTCGCCTTGTCGTGCCACTCCCTTCCGGCTCTGCGGAAGGGAATGCGGACGTGCAGGGGAGTCCGAGCACGAGACGGTTCGTGAACGATCACACCGTCGCGGTCGCCGCCCCCCCCACACCCAACCCGAACGCATCGTGCACCACCCTCACCGCCTTGGCCCCGTCGGCCTCGGGCAGGATGCACGAGATCTTGATCTCGCTGGTGGTGATGTTGGCGATGGTGATGCCGGCGTCGGCGAGGGCGCGGAACATGGTGGCGGCGACGCCGGGCTGGCTTTGCATGCCCACGCCGATGGCGGAGACCTTGACGAGGCCGAGGTCGATCTTGGCGCGCCCCCCCCCACCCTCCTGGCCGATGGCGACGATGACAGCGTCGATGATGGCCTTGACGTCGGGGAGGTCGGCTTTGTCGAGGGTGAAGACGAGGTTGCAGCGTTCGCCGGGGCGGCCTTCACCACGGGCAGACGAGCTGCCCGTGCCACCCGAAGCGGATGTCTCGATCTCGTGCTGGATGATGTCGTCGACGCTGATGCCGGCGGCGGCGATCTTCTCGAAGACATCGCGCTGGATGCCGGGGCGGTTGGGGAGGTCCTCGAGGGTGACGCGACCGAGGTCGGTCTTGAGGGCGACGATTGAGACGGCCTGACGGTCTTCCACGTTCTCTCCGGTCGATGTCGGGGCGTTGCAGATCAGGGTGCCGTGGTTGGGGTAGTCGAGGGGGCGTTGCGAGTGCAGGACGCGGATGGGGACGCCGGCTTTCTTGCCGAGTTCCACCGAGCGGAGGTGCATGACGCGGGCGCCCTGGCTGGCGGCCTCCATCATCTCATCATAGGAAATGCGGGCGAGGGGGCGGGCCTTGGGCTCGATGCGGGGGTCGGTGGTGAAGACGCCGTCCACGTCGGTGTAGATCTCGCACTCGTCGGCGCCGATGGCCGCGGCGAGGGCGACGGCGGTGGTGTCGGAGCCGCCGCGACCGAGGGTGGTTACCTGACCGTCCGGCGTCACGCCCTGAAAGCCGGCGACGACGACGACACGGCCCAGGGCGAGCTGTCTGCGGACCGGCTCGGGCGAGATGGTGCGGATCTTGGCTCGGGTATGGGACGATTCGGTGAGAATCCCGGCCTGGGCGCCGGTGAGTGAAACCGCTTCCTGGCCTAGCGTTTCGAGCGCGATGGCCGTCAGGGCAATGGAAACCTGCTCCCCCGCGGCCATGAGCTGGTCCATCTCGCGCTTGGCCGGGCTGGGCGAAATCTCGTTGGCCAGTTCGATGAGCTTGTCGGTGGTCTTTCCCATCGCGGAGACGACCACCACGACGTCGTTCCCCGCGCGACGCGCGTCGTACGCACGCTGGGCGCAGCGGCGAATGCGGTCGGCATCTGCAACGGATGAACCACCGAACTTCTGGACGATCAAGGGCATGAGCGAGCCTCGAGGCGTTCGGACACATCTTGGAGAGGATCGGAATCGTGGCGATCAGGCGGCGAGACAGCGCGTGCGCATGCCCGGTTTGGGCATCCGCACGCGTTTGGTCCGTTTGAGCTCTAAGCCTGCCATGTCGCGTCGGTCCACTTGCGGTCGCTCGTGCTGGATTTCACCACGGTCTCGATGAAATGCACGCCGCGGGTGCCATCGTAGACGTCGGGATAATCGAATTCCTTGCCGATCGCGGGCTTGCCGGAGCGGATCGCGCGGGCAGCGCCGAGGTAGATATTGGCGAAGGCCTCGATGAACGCTTCGGGGTGACCGGGGGGCAGGCGGGTTGCGGCCTTGGCCTCAACGCAGAGGTAGCCGTTTCCGCGGCTAAGGGTCTGCGGCGGCTGGCCGTCGGGGCGGTGGATGAGGTAGTTCGGGTCCTCCTGTCGCCACTCCAGCGTGCCCTTGGTCCCGAAGATTCGGATGCGAAGGTCGTTCTCGTGGCCTATCTCGATCTGGGAAGCGATGAGCACACCCCTGGCGCCGCCTTTGAAACGGATCAAGACGTTGGCGTCATCATCCAGCCGACGGCCCGGTACGAAGGAAGTCAGTTCCGCGCAGAGGGACTCCATCTCAAGGCCCGTGATGGTGGAAACGAGCTGCTCTGCGTGCGAGCCGATGTCGCCGATCGCTCCTCCCGCCCCGCTCTTGGACGGATCGGTCCGCCAGTCGGCCTGCTTCTGCCCGGTCCTTTCGAGGGCCGCCGCGAGCCAGCCCTGGTTGTACTCGACGATGACCTTGCGCACCTGACCGATCTGCCCCTCGCGGATCATGTGCCTGGCCTGCTTGACCATCGGGTAGCCGGAGTAGTTGTACGTGACAGCGAAGACGACGCCGGACTTCTTGACGGTCGCGATCAGGTCGGGGGCCTGCTCGGTCGTGTGCACCAGCGGTTTGTCGCAGACAACGTGGATCCCCGCCGCGGCGAAGGCCTTGGCGATGGGGTAGTGAGTGTCGTTGG
>CALMPG010000193.1 GCA_937871915.1 uncultured Phycisphaerales bacterium | reverse complement strand
GGGCGCAGCCGGGCGCGGGCGCGCGGCCAACCCCGCCTCCGAGGGCGTTTTGGCCCAGAACCCCCCCGCTTCGTCCCCCCCCCCCCCCCCCCCGGCCCCCCCCCCCCCCCCCCCCCCCGCCGATATCCCCCGTCCATGCGCGTCCCCGTCGAAGACATGACCTTCATCCTCCGCTCCGCCGGCGAGCGAACCCTCGCCCCCGCGGCCGACCTGCTCCGCTCGCTGGTCGAGCGAGCCGGGGGCGATCCCTCAACCCAGGTAACCATCGTCGCCGAGCGCCCCTTCGCCGCCGCCGTCCGCCGCACCTTTGAGATCGGCATCGCCGCAAACCGCCCCTGGGTCATCGGCATGGACGCAGACGTCCTCCTCCTCTCCGACGCCATCGAACGCCTCGGCGCCCTCTGCGCCGCCGCCGACGGTGCCGTCTTCTCCATCGCCACGCTCGTCCTCTGCCGCTTCCACGGCGGCCTCTGCTTCCGCGGCATCCACGCCTACCCCCGCCGCCACCTCCACCACGCCCTCCCCCTCGTCTCCGACGCCGACCTCCGCCCCGAGAGTTCCGTCGCCCGCGCCCTCGAGCCGCGCGGCCTGCGCGCCTGGGGCCCACCCGTCCCCATCGGCATCCACGACCACGCCCAGTTTCTCCGCCACGTCTACGTCAAAATGCGCCTCCGCGCCCGCCGCGAACTCGCCGACGGCGGCGACGCCGCCCTCGAATCCGCACTCCGGGTGGTCCGCCGCTCCGCGGCGGATTCCTCCCCTGACTTCCTCGTCGCCGAATGGGGCCTCCTCGACGGCGCACAAGACGCCCGCTCCCACTCTGCCCCCGCCCACTACGACTGGGACAACCCCTACCCCGAGTTCACCGCCCGCCTGCACCAGCACAACCTCTCCGAACTCCCCCCGATGCTCGCATCCGCCCACGGTCTCGCCGAAGCCGCCCTCGCCGCCCACGACTACCAGTCCGACACCCGCACCCCCGCATGGATCCGCGAGCGTCTCGGCTTCGAGCGCGGCCCCGCCCACGCCCTCCGCCGCATCGGCCTCGGCACACCGAACCCCGCGTTCAACATCGCCGTCCCGGGAACGCGCGCACCCCAATCCGCCCAGCGCCCCGCCGCGTAGCCCATGACCCGCCTCGCCGTCATCATCCCGATGTTCAACTCCGCCCCCACCGTGGCGGAGACCATCCGTTCCATCCACTCTCAGGCCATCGACGACCTCCGCATCCTCGTCGTCAACGACGGCTCCACCGACTCCGGCCCCGCCATCGTCGAAGACCTCGCCCGCGCCGACCCTCGCATCACCCTCATCTCCCAGTCCAACCGCGGCCTCGCCGGCGCACGCAACATCGGCATCGAGGCCGCCCTCAAAACCGGCGCAACCCACCTCCACTTCCTCGACGCCGACGACCGCATGCGCCCCGGCGCCTACACCGCCCTCCTCCGCGCCGCCTCCGCCACCGGCGCGGCCTACGGCGGCTACGCGCTCGTCAACGACTCCGGCCATCCGCTCAACCGCGAGTCCCCCATCTCCGCCCCCCTCGTCGGCCTCGATGAAGAACTCGAGTGGAACCGCGCCGCCACCCACGCCCGCCTCCTCTCCGCCACCGCCCTCGGCGACCACCGCTTCGACGAGTCCCTCCCCGTCTGCGAGGACTACGACCTCTGGCTCCGCCTCGAAACCCGGGGCGTGCAGTTCACCGCCGTCGAGTCCATCGTCGCCGACTACCGCCTCCGCCCCACCAGCCTCAGCAAGAAGTTCGCCGACATGTGCCGCGTCTACGAGCGCATCACCCGCCGCGCCTTCGACGCCGCCCGGCCGTCATGGGAATCGCGCATCGACCTCTCCGACGCCCGCCTCAACCGCGTCGTCGGCCACAGCGCTCTCATGTACGCCACCATGGACGCCCTCATCGCCGAAGACGAAGACACCGACCGCGCCGCCGACCTTCTCGAATCATCCGCCCGCCCCGACCATTTCTCCCCCGCCGATCTCGCCCAGGCCGCCTGCACCGCCGTCCTCTTCGGCTCCTGCGCCGCCCCCGTCATCGACGGCCGCTCCGAACGCGCCTGGCTCCCCCACCTCGTCCGCTGGTGGGATCGCTGCGAACGCGAGCGCTGGTGCGAGCCCGGCGCGGCCGAGTCCGCCATTCTCGAACTCGCCCGCAAAGTCGTCCACCCCGACCGCATCGCCCACGCCCTCCTCGACGCCGCCGCCGTCTCCACCCCCATGCCCCTCGGCCTCGTCATCGTCGGCCTCGACCGCAACTCCCGCCGCCTCGCCCGCCTCGCCTCCCAGCGCCACACCCGAACCCTCATCCTCGACGCGTTCTCGTCCACCGCCGAAGCCGCCCTCCTCGAATCCCTCCCGCACGTCCAAGTCTTCCGCGACGAATCCGCCTTCGCTCCCACCGTCGCGCAGCACTTCCCCCACGCCCGCTGGATCACCGGCCAGGCCGGCCGCGCCGCCGCCGACCACCTCACCCGCACCTCGCGCAGCGCGGCCATCGACCCCGCCCGCATCGACGACTGGACCCGCCACCGCGACGCCCTCGGCGAATCCAACCTCAACATCATGCTCGGCGCCCTCAACCCCCTGCGCGCGTCTCGTACCACGCTGCAAGCATCGCCAGCGTAAACACCCGCACCCGCCGCGCCTCCGCATCCCCCGGCACAAACCGCGCCCAATCCGCGCGCACCACGCCATCCCCCACCAGCCGCGACCCATCGATCACGCCCGCAAGTGCCTCGAACTCCGCATCCGGCACCCGCAGACTGAACCCCTGCTTCCCCCGCTCCAGCACCCCGCGCGGCACCAATCCCCCCTCCCCCCCCCGCCCCAGCATCCGCCGCAGCGCCGGCTTCGATCCCTGTGCGCTCTCCTCCCCGCGCTCCACCGCCGCCCCCAGCCCCGCTTCCAGCACGCGCCGATCCAGAAACGGCGACCGCAACTCCAGCCCCACGCTCATGCACGCCCGATCCACCTTCGGCAGGATCGACCCGGCACAGAATCCCATCACATCCAATCTCTGCGCCCGCCGAATCACCGGCATCTCCGGCCGATCCCCCCCCCCCAGCCACGCCGCAAACCCCTCGCCCGCCCCCTCCGCGCCCTCCCCCACCAGCGCACACGCCTCCGCCGGATGAAACCCCCCAAACGTCCGCACCAGGTACCGATGCACAAACGACATCCGCCCCAGCGCATGCAGCGCCCGCCCCCGCACGCTCCCATCCGCTCCCGGCCTCTCCACCATCGCGCTCAGCGCCTCATGCTCGCGCCGTTCCTCCCCAGTCGGCTCCCGCCACGCCCCCAGGCTCAGCGGATGCGAACCCGCATCCCGATGCCACGCATACCCACCCAGCGCCTCATCCCCCCCATCCCCCCCCCCCCCCCCCC
>CALMPG010000192.1 GCA_937871915.1 uncultured Phycisphaerales bacterium | reverse complement strand
AGCCAGTCGTTGATGAAGTCGAAGATGTCCTGGATCTCCAGGCCGTTGACCTTGTTGTAGTCGGCGTAGCAGCAGGGGGTCGTTGTGCTGCCGGTGGCGTTGCAGGAGGCGGCCGCGGGGGCGAAGGATGCGCCGGCCAGGGCGCCGCCGGTGCAGTTGGCCTGCGAGACGGAGGTGTTGCAGGTGGCGCCGCGGCAGCAGACGCCGGAGGCGGGGCCGCAGGTGGTGGGGGTGCAGGTGGTGGTGCCGAGGGTGAAGGATCCGGCGCAGGCCGCGCCGGAGGTAACGATGGAGCAGGCCGCGCCGACGCAGCAGGAGCCGACGAGGCCGCAGGGGGGCTCGGTGCCGCCGTTGATGGTGATGGACCAGGAGTTGAGGGTGCCGACAATCGCGCCGTCCTCGTCGGTGACGGTGAGGGTCCAGGTCCCGGCGATGGGGGAGCCGGCGAAGATGGAGTTGAGGTCGAAGATGGTGTTGTCGCAGTTCTGGGCCCGGTAGGAGCCGGAGGGGAGGACGGTGTTGGCGAGCGCGGCGGCGTTGACGCCGGTGGGGGCGGAGTCGGTGAAGGTGTAGACGCCGTTGAGGTCGTTGCCGTTGCCGATGCCGTAGAGGACGGGGCAGGTGGGGGCGGCGGTGCTGCCGGCGGGGCGGGCGAGGAGGTCGGTCTGGGCGCCGTTGGGCGCGCCGAGGTGGATGCGGACGTCGCCGACGAAGGTGTGGAGGATGCCGACGGTGACGGCGATATCGGTGACGGTGCCGGGGCCGGTGAGTTCCAGGGTGCGGACGACGGTGCCGACGGAGACGTTGTCCACCGCGTCGGGGATGCCGACGGCGGGAGACTCGGAGGCCTGGGGGCCGCCGGCGCAGGAGGTGTTGGCGCCGATCCAGAAGCCGGTGCAGTCGGGCGGCGTGGTGGCGGTGCAGGAGGCGCCGTTGCAGCACGCGCCGGTGGAGATGGTGAAGTTCGCGCTGATGCCCACGTCAACGAAGGCGGAAAGAACGGTCGCGGCGTACTTGGAGACGAGGATGTAGTAGGTGGTTCCGCCGGTCATGGGGACGTTGAAGGCGGCGGCGTCCGCGTCGGTGCAGGAGACCTGGGCGAGCGAGCCGCACGAACCCGTCCAGACGGAGGTGACGGTGTCCTCGCCGGAGGGGGAGACGCGGGAGAGGGCGAGGGAGCCGGAGTATTGCGGGGTGAACTTCCACCACACGCCGTAGCGTGCGCCGGCGTTGGCGGCGGCGTCGCAGGTGGGGTTGGCGTCGAGATCCTCGGTGGCGGTGGAGTAGGTGACCAGGGGGCTGGTGTAGGGGGTGGAGGTGAACTCGATGGCGCCCGCGCAGGTGTCGTTGGATGGGGGCGGGCCGATGACGCGGATGGAGGTGGAGCCGGTGTAGTTGGAGGCACCGTCGGCGGCGGCGAGGGGGATGATGTACACGCCGCTGGCCTGGGTGGGGGGAACGTTGAGGGTGTAGGTCCAGGTGGTGGGGCTGCCGGCGAAGGGGACGGCCGCGCCGAGGCCGAAGGCGGTGAAATCGCCGGTGAGGGAACTCAGGGGGAGGGGCGAACCGCCGCAGGCGGAGACCTGGGCGGTGAAGGTGGTGGAGTTTCCGGCGTTGACGACGGCGGGGGAGGCGGAGGCGGTCGCGCCCGGAGTTCCCGCGCCGGGGTTGAAGGGGCTGGAGGAGTTTCGGGGGTTGCACACGGCGTTGGAGTTGGTGGTGAAGTCGGCGGCGTTGTCGTTGGTGTCGATGCAGCCGTCGCCCAGACGGAAGATGGTGTAGCCGGGGGAGGCGGTGGCGGGGGCGCGGCCGGAACCATCGAAGCAGGCGGCGGTGCCGCCCCAGTGGACGAAGTCCACGATCTGGGGGTCGCCGACGGGGCAGGAGGCGTTGGAGAGTTGGGTGGTGGAGTTGCAGAGGGCGACGCCGCCCTCGTTGGAGAAGAGGATGGTGGTGGAGGTTCCGGAAAAGACGACGTCCGGGGTGGGCAGGGGGGTGCCGGTGGCGCCCGCGGTCGCGTAGGCCTGGATGAGGAAGTACTGGCCGGGCTGGAGCGTGAAGCTTGGCAGGGGGATGACGACCCAGGCGACGGTGGTGTTGTATGAGCACTGGACCGACCATCCGGTGAGGTCCTGGGGCGTGCCGCCGCGGTTGTAGAGTTCGACGAAGTCGGCCCGGGGCGCGACGCCGCCGAAGCCGCCGGCGCCGGAGGCCTGGCTGACGACGACCTGGGCGTGGGCGGAGGCGGAGGCGAGCGAGAGCGCGGCCAGAACAGAAACGAGCATGCGGATGGTCATAGTGGATCTCCTGGCAATCGGCCGTGAGAGTGGGCCGCGCGTTTCCCCCGTATGGATAAGATACACCAGAGTGCGAGGGAATCATAGGATTTTCACGGGTGTTCCAGAGGTGCCTTGGCCTGAAACGGGGATGGACCATGGGGATCGGGGCGGGCGAGCGAATAGGGGACGACATGAGCAATCGCGTGGTAGTGACCGGGATGGGGTGGGTGACGCCGCTGGGGAGCGATGTGGAGACTGTGTGGGCGCGATTGCTGAAAGGGGATGTGGGGGTCGGTCGGGTGACGCACTTTGATGCGGGGACGTTCAAGACGAACTTCGCGGCGGAGGTGAAGGGGTTTTCTCTGGAGACGTTTGTCGGGGCGGAGTTGGCCGCGCGCCATGGGGAGGCGGGGCTTTCGACGAAGTTCGCGCTCGGCGCGGCGGCGCGGGCGTGCGAACAGGCGGGGATCGGGCGGGCGCTGGGGGAAGGGAAACTGAAAGCGCGACGGTTCGGGTTGTACTTCGGGGCGGGGGAGGGGACGCTGGACTTCGACAACTACGCCGCGGCGAACGTGGCGGGATGGAACGCGGAGACCAGGGCGTTCGATGCCGCGCGATGGGCCAAGTCGGCGTATGCGCACATGACGGCGGTGCGCGAGATCGAGCAGGAACCGCAGATGACCCTCGGGCACGTGGCCGAGGCGATGGGATGCAAGGGGCCGGCGAGCAACTGCATGACGGCGTGCGCGGCGAGCACGCAGGCGGTGGGGGAGGCGTTCGAGCTCATCCGGCACGGAGACGCGGACGTGATGCTCGCGGGCGGAGCGCACTCGATGATTCATCCCTTGGGGATGACGGGGTTCATTCGCCTGACGGCGATGAGCAGACGGAACGATGACCCGACGCACGCGCCTCGGCCGTTCGATGCGACGCGCGATGGGTTTGTGATGGGCGAGGGCGCGGGCGTGGTCGTGCTGGAGAAGCTCGAGCATGCGCTGGCGCGCGGGGCCAAGCCCCTGTGCGAGGTGGTGGGGTTTGGCTCGACGGCGGATGCGTTCCGGATCACGGATATCCAACCGGATGGCAAGGGCGGCGCGGGGGCGATGCTCGGCGCGCTGAAGCAGGCGGGGATCAACCCGCGCGAGTTGCTGAGCGATGGGCGGGCGCCGGTGCACTATGTCTCGGCGCACGGGACGGGGACGAAGGAGAACGACTCGATCGAGACCAAGGCGGTGAAGCTGACGTTCGGGGCGCTGGCGCCGAGAGTGCCGTTCTCGAGCGTGAAGAGCATGCTCGGGCACCTGATCCAGGCCGCGGGGGCGGTGGAGCTCATCACGTGCGTGCAGGCGATCCGGACGGGGTGGCTGCCGCCGACGGTGAACCTGAACCATCCGGACCCGGAGTGCGATCTGGACCACGTGCCCAACACGGCGCGCGACTGCCGCTCGCCCGAGGGGAAGAGCCTCGTGGATGTGTGCCTGAGCAACTCGTTCGGGTTCGGGGGGCAGAACGACACGGTGTGCGTGCGGGGGTATCGGGCGTGAGCGGCGTATGATTCGGCCGAGGATCGAGGCCATGACTCTTCGCGGAACAATCCGGGACGGACAGGTGCGGCTGGAATCCGCGAGCGATCTGCCCGACGGAACGCGGGTGGATGTGCGGCCGGTGGCGGGCGAGTCGCTGATGGACCTGTTCCGGAGGCACGCGATCTCGGACCCCTCCTTGCCGCGCGACTTTGCCACCGAGATCGACCACTACCTGTACGGGCTTCCCAAGCGGAACAGACGCAAGGCAAAGGCCAAGGCCGCGGGCGACGGGCGCGCCGGCGGCCGGAAGAAGAAGGCGAAGCGGTCTTCAAAGAAGTCGAGGGGATGAGTGGCACGCGTGATCACGGCGGATCGGCACTTCGGCAGGCGGAGTTTGAGGTGCTGTGGTAACGAGTTTCATTTCACCATCGATTCGACGCGCCGGAGCATCTGCTCCGAGACGATGGGCGTCGCGGGGGCGGTGCCGCCCAGTTCACAGGCGAATGGGACGGGGTTGTCGTTGAAGCCGTACCGGCCGTCGTTGTTGGTGTCGGCGACGACGAGGAGGTAGACGCGGTCGTGGTCCGGGTCGAAGACGACCTGGGAGACCTGGGCCGCGACGGGGGAGATGATGCGCGGGTGGCGGCCGTCGCCGCCCGTCAGGATGGCCACGCGGGCGTCGCGGTCGTTGAGGAGGCCGTCGTGGTTGGTGTCGTCGATGGTGGCGAGGAAGACGATGGCGCGGGAGCGGTAGGCGTCCGGGTGCTCTCGGGAGGTCTGGTTGGAGACGTGCCACGCGCTGATGATGCCGCGCCGGTCGAGGATGGGCCACTCCTCGCCGGTGCGGGTGTCGTGCACGATGGCGTTGTGCCAGCGGACGCCGCCGCTGCCGCCCTGGTAGGAGCGGATGCGGGAGGCGTAGTCGCCCTCGGCGAGGCTTGTGGTGAGGCCGGCGCTGTTGCTGATGGAGCTCGCGGCGCTCCAACGCCCGACCTTGCTGGCGTTGAACGGGTCGCTCGTCTCGAACAGGTCTTTCTCGCTCTCGATGGCGAAGGGGATGATCACCGTGGACTGGCCCGCGATGGTGATGGGCATGGCGAGGGTGGTTCGGCCCGCGAGGGCCTTGTCGGTGGTCGTGGGGGCGATGGTGTGCGGGTCGCGGCGCGGCTGGGATGAGGCGCAGGCGGTCAGGAGGAGCAAAAGCAGAAGGGGAAGGCACACGCGCATGGGAGGCTCCTTGGAGGTTCTGCCGTGCAGAATATCAGAGAGTGGTTTGGGCGGTTTGCGCAGCCCGAACTTCCCGCGTGTGGGGGTCGAAGGAGGGGCCGATTTGGGAGGTTGGTGGATGTGGATGCAACACCACTGGCAGCCCCCCCAACAAACTGCCAGTGCCACCCGAGCCGAGCGACTACGGCATCAGGAGTTCGGTCACGTTCTCGGCGATCCACCCGCCGCCGGCGCCCTCGGCGAAGGTGGTGCGGACGATCTGGCCGGAGGATGTGGCCCCCGCGATGAGAATCGCCCCGCCGTCGAGGGTGGTGGTACGGAGCGGACCCGCGAGGGCGGTTGCGCCGGCCACGCCCGCCGAGAGCGTGGCGAAAGTCCAGGTGCTCTGGCCGCCGGTGAACGTGTAGCGGTAGAGGACGATGTCGCCGCCGGTGGTGAGGCCGGCGACGAATCCCGCGCCGGCGGAGTTGATCCATGAGGTGACGGTGCCGGTCGCGAGCGGGACGGAGCCGCCGGAGGACGTCGCGCCGGTGACGTTGCGGGAGCGCCACCCCTCGCCGAAGCGCCAGGTGATCATCCACAGGTTGCCGCTCGCGTCGGTGCCGGAGATGTTCACGACGCGCCCGGAGGTTTCGGCGGCGGTGATGTTGCCGACGACGGGGGGCGCGCCGGTGATCTGCGAGAGGTTGGCCCAGTTCCAGAGCTGCGTGGCCAGGCCGCCGCCGGGGCGGAAGAAGAGGATGACGTTCCCGGCCGGGTCGGTGGTGACGTAGTTGAGCGAGTTCTTCTGGGTGACGTAGGTGACGAAGTTGCTGGAGAGCGCGGGCTGGGCGTGGCCGCGAAGAGTGAGATCGCGGGTGGCCAGGTCGGTGTAGTAGTAGCGCCACCCCTGGGGCCACAGGAGCCCGGTCATCCAGTAGGAGACGAGGTGCCCCTCGGCGGTGAGGCCGCCAATCTGGCGCAGGCCGGAGTTGTCCACGAACGTGGCGAGGTTGGAGACGATGGGTCGGGAGACGCGGACCTCGGCGGTGATGTTGCGGAAGGACCAGGTGTTGTCGGGGGCGAGCTTGAAGAGGATGAGGCCGGAGGGGGTGGCGGCCGCGGCGTAGAGGAGACCGTCGCGCGGCTCGAGCCAGGAGATGAGGCTCGTCACGCCGTTTGGTGAGTTGGTCGTGGCCTGGAGGTCGGTGAGGGACCAGGAGCCGCTCGCGCTGCGAACGGCGATGACGGGGCGGCCCTGCTGGTTGATGAAGGCGAGGGTCGGCTTGGTGTTGATGTAGACGGGGTTGACGGGCTCGCCGGAGGCGTCGAGATACTGCGGGGGGATGGGCGGAACGGTGGGGGCAAGGAGCCAGACGGTGTAGTCGCCGGTGGCGGAGGGGTCGGCGGAATCGACGAGGATGTAGTAGCGCTGGCCGAGGGTGAGGGTGGCGGTGGCGATGGAGTCGAGGGAGTTGGAGCCCGCGATGCCGGTGGCGATGAGGGCGTGGTCGGCGTCGTACATGCGGATGCGGGAGGAGAGAGCGCCGGAGGAAATGAGGGCCGAGATGGTGGTGGGGCCGGCCTTGGCGGCGATGAAGGCGAACAGGTCGGCGTCGCCGCCGACTTCGATGCGCCCGGTGATCGAGGCGTTGCCGGAGGCGGAATCGACGGAGAGCGCGGCGGCGAGGGACCACTCGCCCGCATTCGCGTAGTCGTCCGGCGGCGGCGCGGCGGGGCCGACCACCTGCACCGAGTACGAGCCCGTGGCGTTGTTGAGCGAGTCCACGAGCAGGAAGTAGGTCTGGCCGCCGGTGAGGGTGGCGGCGATGATGGAGTTGGCGGGGCTGGCGCCCGCGTCGCCGGTGGCGATGAGCGTGTGGCCCGCGTCGTAGAGGCGGATGCGGGCCGTGAGCGTGCCGCCCGTGACGAGCGACGAGAGCGTGGTGGAGCCGGAGCGCGGGGCGGTGAAGGTGAACAGGTCGGAGTCGGCGCCGGCCTCGATCTGGCCCGAGCGTGCGCCGCTGCCGATGTCGGGGTCGATGGCGATGGGCGCGGCCTGGGACCACTCGCCGCTGCTCGCGAAGTCGTCGGGGGGCGGGGGGGGCGGGAGAGGGGCGCGGACGAGGAGGACGTAGTCGCCGGTGCCGCCGGTGATGCCCGCGTCGATGACGATGAAGTACGTTGCGCCGGCGGCAAGCTGGGCGGAACCCTTGGCGTTGGTGGGGACGCCAAGCGGCGAGCCGGTGGCGATGAGCGATTGGGCGGCGTTGTAGATGCGGATGCGGGCGCTGAACGCCGCGCCGAGGGGGAGGCCGTAGAAGTCGTGCGTGCCGGTCTTGGCGGCGGTGAAGGTGAAGATGTCGGAATCGCCGGGGATGCCCAGGGTGCCGGAGGTTCCGCCGTCGCCGGTGGAGGGGTTGATGGCGATGGTCGAGGCGAGATTCCACTGGCCGGCGTTGGCGTGGTCGTCGGGGGGCGGCGGGGGCGGGGCGAGTTCGGCCGCCTTGGCGTCGAGCTTGGCGTTCTGGCCGGAGATGGAGACGGCCTTGACGACGCGGGTGTTGTCGCTCGCTTGGGTGAAGACGACGGTGTAGGAGCCGGAGGGGAGCGGGAACTGGTAGTTGCCCGCGGCGTCGGTGGTGTAGGTGGCCACGGGCGTGCCGGTTGTGGAGGTTCCGGCGAACGCGTCGATGCGGATGGCGGCGAGGCCCTCGCCGATGGTGTAGAAGTCGTCGCCGTTGGTGTCGGTGAAGACGACGCCCGAGAGTTGCGGGGCGCGGGAGGCGGGGGTGGGGTTGCCGAAGTCGGCGGTGTAGTAGGAGGGGTAGGCGGCGCCGGGGACGTTGAGGGCGACGCCCATGCCCAGGTCGTCGTAGCGGTAGTTCGCGTCGAAGTTGGAGTAGAGGCTGAGGATGTTGCGGCGCTCGCTGGGGGTGTCCATCCAGGCGCGGTACAGGGCGTCAACGGTGGCGTAGCCCGCGCCGATGTTCTCGCCGGCGGTGCCGGCGTATCCGGCGGCCTGGGCGCGATAGGTGGGGTTGAAGCCGCCGGGGGAGGTGTGCTCGAAGAAGTGCTCGGCGGCCATGTCCGCGGAGTGGCCGCGGGCCGACGCCGTGAGCGCGCCGTTGAGGGTGAGCGGGAAGGTGGGGGTGAGAAGGGCCTGCTCGGCGAAGGTGAGCCCGGCGGTGAGGTCGATGCCGAGGCGGGCGGCCTCGGCGGCCGGATTGGCCCGGGCGCGATTGACGAGCTCGGCGAAGTAGACCTCCTGGGGGGACCAGGCGAAGAGGAGCGTGCGCGGTTCGAGGGCGTCGAGGCGGAGTGGGGAGTGAGAGGTGAAGAGCGAGCAGGAGCAGGCGTGCGCGGCTCGGGCTCGCCGCGAGGCGGCGGGCGATCGTGTGGCCTTGGTATTGGGACGTGGACGCGGGAACGGCATGCGCGCGGGGCTCCGTGGGCGGCGCGGGGGAAAGGGTCGCGCGGCCCGGGGATAGATCGTTATTTGCCGGAGGGGCCTTGGGCGAAAGTGGCAGGATGGAGTGAGTGAGCCGCGGCCGACGGCGTCGCAACACCACGGGCGGGCCGGCCGTCCGTGCCGCCCCTTGGTTATGGTGCTTTTCGGACGTGGGACTCGCGGCCGCGGAGGTGGAGGCTCAGCAGCGAGCCGAAGGCCCCGCCGCTCGAGGGCGGGCCGGGCGGGGCGGCGCGCAAGAGACCCTCGAGCGCGCCGCGGAGCGTGGCGACGTGGCGCGAGGGGCTGAGGGTGGCGAGCCTGTGGGCCCAGGCCCAGCCCAGGAGCATGCCCGCGATGGTGCCCGCGCGCGCCGACATGCCCTTGCCGCCGTGGCGCTTGGCCATCCAGACCCAGTTGCGCGTGGCGAGGTGGTGCCAGCGCGGAGACTTTCTGGCCGCGCCGGGGGAGTCGTGCCAGGCGATCCAGGAGGGGCGGAAGTGGACGCCCGCGCCGAGGTCGAGGAGCGTGAGGGCGAGGTCGGCGTCGTTGCGGTAGAGGAAGAAGGGTTCCTGGTAGCCGCCGGCGCGAAGCCAGAGGTCGCGCCGGATGAGGTTGGCGCAGCCCATGACGGGCCAGCGGTCGGTGCCGACGGCGGGATCGACGGAGCAAGCAAAGGGCCACTCGCTGCGCCCGTCGGAGGGGTGGAGGGGATGGAACGCGACGGCGCCGAGGTCGGGGCGGCGGTCGAGCAGGTCGATGGCGCCGGTGATGGCCGCGTCGTCGGGGGTGGCGTCGTCGTCGAGGATGAGCAGGAGCTCGGCGGCGGTGCGCTCGGCGGCGCGGTTGAAGGCGGCGACGCCGATGTTGGCGGGGAGGGGGATGCGGCGGATGTGGGGGAAATGGCGGGCGAGGAGGCTCGGGGTGGAGTCGGAGGAGGCGTTGTCCACGACGACGAGTTCGGCGCCCGCGAAGGCGGGCGAGGAGGAGAGACGGGCGAGCGTTCGCCGGAGCATGGGCCAGCGGTTGTGGCTGAGGACGATGACGCAAAGGGAGGTGCGAGTTGCCGTGGAGGCCTTGGTGCGCGGGGCCGCCGGGAGGCTGAGGAGGGGCGTGGCCGGCCGCGCGACGGGCGGGCCGAGGGCGAGGCGGAGGGACTCGACGGCGCCGCGGGCGAGGGTGGATGCGACGCTCAGGAGGGCGCGGAGGCGCGGGGTGCGGCGGAGGACGAAGCCGCCGCGGGCGTCGGGGAGGAGCTGGATCTGCAGCGCGCCGCGGAACCAGGAGCGCGGGCGGCCGCGCGTGGTGACGATGGCGATGTCGCGTCGCGGGGCGAGCGGGCCGAGGAGGAAGCGTGCGAGGGCGGCGGTGAGTTCGCCGGCGAGGCTCGCGGGCGCGGCGGCGGGGCGGGGGATCGGGGCGGAGACGCCGGCGGCGTCGAGTTGGCTGCGGAGGGTGGCGGCGATGGGCTCGGGGAGCACCAGGCCCGGCTCGATGGTGAGGCGGGCGCTCGCGCCGGGGACCGGGAGGGCGCCGGTGAGGCGATCGGCGAGGCACGCGAGCGGCTCGAAGGGGTCGAAAGTGATGGTGCCTTGGGGCGCGGGGCCGGACGTGAGGCCGCGCCGGGCGTCGCGGAGGCCGCCCAAATGAAGCGCGGCGAGGTCGGGGCGATTCATGCACTGCTGGATGGCGGCGCGCAGGACCTCGCGCATGGCGCGCCGGAAACGAGTGCGTTTGCCCAGGCGGAGGGCGTCGATGGGGCCGAAGGCGTTGCGGGCGATGTAGTAGCGGCCCCACGTGTGCATCTTGTTGTGGTGGGGGTGGCGGGCCCGGGAGCGCGGCACGGCGAGGATGGACCCGGGCGAGGCGAGCGGGTCGGCGCCTCGGGCGAAGCGGGCCAGGCGGAGGCACCAGCCGACGTCGTCGCCGTTGACGAACACGTCGGGCATCAGCCCGGCGCGCGCGGCCGCGCCGGCGCGCACGAGCATGCTGCACGCGGCGACATACTCAACGCCGATGGCGTCCGCGGCGAGGGCCTCGGGCGTGGGGGTGGGCTGGACGAACAGGCCGGAGCGCCGATCGACGTGGCCGCCGAGCTCGAAGACCTCGCCGGTGAGCGGGTCGGCCAGGGAGGAGCCCGCGGCGGCGGCGTGCGGGTGGGCCTCGAGGGCGAGGAGGAGGTGGGTGAGGGCGTCGGGGTCGACGCGGGCGTCGGAGTCGAGGAGCCAGAGGAAGTCGGGAGCACGGGTCTGGAGACCCGTGCCACCAGGACCCGTGCCACCAGGAGAGTTCAGGGCGTGGGCGAGGCCGGCGTTGAAGCCGCCGCTCCCGCCGGTGTTGGTGTCGAGGCGGAGGTGCTCGAGGGAGAGGTCGCTCGGGGTGGGGAGGGCCGAGAGCGGGGTGGTCGAGGCGTTGTCTACCAGCAGGACGTGGAGGTCGATGCGCGGATCGCGGACGCGGGCGAGGTCGGAGAGGAGAAGGCGGGCGTCGTCGGGGCGGTTGAAGCAGGGGATGACGGCGGTGATGCGGGCGGTGCTCGGCGCGGGCGCGGGGACATCCACCCGAACCGGTTGGGCCGGGAGGAGGCCGGACCTGAGGTCGGGGGGAAGTTTGGAGGCGGGCGTCGGGGGGGGGATGCGGGGGGGGGGATGGAAGGGGACGGGGGGGGAGGTAGGGAACCGGAGCGCGGGGGCGCGGAAGGGGGGGAAGAGCGGGGACCCTTGGC
>CALMPG010000191.1 GCA_937871915.1 uncultured Phycisphaerales bacterium | reverse complement strand
ATCGAACGGCTGGCGGACTACCTGGGGTTGCGAATCACGATCGAACCCAAGGGCAAGACCACGAAGGGACGGTGACGTATGGCGAGCATCGGATACGAAGGCGAGCGGGGCGAGTTGAAGCGGATCATGTTTCGTGACGAAGCGGGGAAACAGAAATCCCTGCGGCTGGGCAAGTGTTCCGAGCGGAACGCGCTGCTGGCCCTGTCGGCGATGGAACACCTGTTGGAAGCCAAGCAACACGACGCGGCCCCACACCACGACGCGGTGCGGTGGCTGGACAAGATCGACGATCGGCTACACGCCCGAGTGGTCGCGCTGGGGCTGGCCCAACCACGCGACACGGCGGTAGTGACGCTGGGGATGCTGCTGGACCGATTCGACGCGGCGGCGGCGGTGAAGGCATCGACGCGGGCGGCCTACAAGCAAACCACGGACAGTTTGCGGGCATCCCTTGGCGCGGATACTCCGCTGGGGCTGCTGACGCCGGCGGATGCTGACGGCTGGCGGAAGTCGATCGCCGAGCCGGTGAAAGTGACCGACGACGACGGGAAGGAAACCACAAAGCAACTGGCCCCGGCGACGGTGGCGAAGCGTGTTCACGTTGCACGGGCGATATTCAAGCGGGCGGTACGCTGGGGGTTGATCCCTTCCAGCCCGTTCGCCGAACTGCGGGCCGGTTCACAATCGAACCCGGATCGGGCGCACTACGTCGCCCCCGAGTCGATCCGCGCGATTCTGGAAGCGTGCCCCGATGACCAATGGCGGGCGGTGGTGGCCCTGTCGCGGTTCGCCGGGTTGCGATGCCCTTCCGAAATCGTGGCCCTGCGGTGGGGTGACGTGAACTGGGAACGCGGGCGGCTGATGGTGCGATCCCCCAAGACCGCCGGCCACGAAGGCCACGCGGTTCGGGTTGTGCCGATCGCCCCCGAGTTACGCCCGATCCTGCAAGACCTGTTCGACCGCGCCGAAGTGGGCGTGGAAGCGGTTGTACCCCGGCTGCGCGATCCGGCGATGAACCTGCGGACCACGTTCGGGAAGATCATCGCCAAAGCGGGCGTGACGCCCTGGCCCCGGCTGTTCCACAACATGCGGGCATCGTGCGCGTGTGATTGGGTGGAACGGTTCCCCGCCCACGTTGTCGCGGGGTGGCTGGGACACTCCCCGCTGATCGCGGCCCGGCACTACCTGCAAACCCGCGATGCACACTTCGATATGGCGATCGGGGGAGCGGGCGGAACCGGCCACGGTGAGGCGGCAACAAATCCGGCAACACAAGCGCACCAAAGCGATCCCACGGCGTCCGAAGGCAAAACACAAAACCCCGAAAACCCTGCGGTTTTGGTGGGGTGTGGTGTCGGGTGTGACCCGGTGGAAAGTGGGAAAGTGGGCGATACTGGATTCGAACCAGTGACCTCTTGCGTGTCATGCAAGCGCGCTAGCCAACTGCGCCAATCGCCCGGATTGCCAAGCAACGCGGCAAGCAGCCCGCGTCGGGGCCAACTATAGCACGGAGGCAAGCGGATGGCACGTCCAGAATGCGACGTTTCCTGCCCGCACGACGACCGGATGCCGGCATCCAGTTGGAAAGCGGGCGTGCCGTCCGGCACGCCCGCTGGTCGAACTTGGACTCTGGCGCTTTCGCTCGCGAGCGGTGTTTGCTTACTCGGCGACGACGATCTCGACGCGTCGGGATTCCTTCTTCGACGAGAGCGGGTTGGCCGCACCCTTGCCGACGGTGGAGATCTTGCCGCGGGAGACGCCGCGTGTGACGAGGTAGTCCTTGACGGAGTCGGCCCGGGCCTTCGAGAGGGCCTGATTGGAGCCGTACTTGGACTTCTTCACCGGATCCGTGTCGGTGTAGCCCTCGATGATGATCGAGGTAGCGTTCTTGAGCTCGCCGAGGTGGGACGCGATCTCGGCCTTTGCTTCGGGCCGCAGGGTCGCGGATCCTGAGGGGAAGAGCACGTCGCCGGAGATGCGAATTCGGCTGGTGTGCTGTGCCTGGGGCTGCTTCGGGTAGCCGGGGTTGTCGCTGTAGCCGCTCGCGGGCGTGGGCGGCTGGGCCGTGCGAGCATTGGCGAGCTCCATTGCGAGGCGGTCCTTCTCGGACTGGGTCTGCTGGAGGCTCGTCGCCATGGCGGTCTTCTCGCCCTCGGTGGCGGAGACTTTCTCCTTCAAGTCCGCGTTTTCGGCGCGAAGCGATTCATTCTCGTCCTTGAGCTTGCCGTTGCAGCCGCCAAGAAAGAGGCCGGCGCTCAGGAAGGCGAGGCCGCCGAGCTTGAGGCCGTGGGTGCGGACACAAGAAAACACATTTGAGCAGAACCCGGTGGTCATCGCTGAGTCTCCGTTCGTGCGATTGTGCGCCCGGTGCGGGCGGGCGCATTGTGCTGGGGCCCGAGCGCGCTCCGTCGCGCTCTTGATGGCGGTGCAACCATAACCAATTCGGCAAGACCGTCAACTTTCGTGCAGGTTTTGCGGGGTTGTCGGTTGGTGTGCATACCTCCCGCGACTGGCGGACCTCAACCGTCGGCGATCGATTCAGGGCAGGCGAATGCCCGGTGGCGGCACTGCCGCGAGGGTGGTCAGGCCCATCTCAACGAGCGGGCGGCCGAACACGATCAGGAGCGTCGCAATGGCGAGATATGGCCCGAACGGCATGGCCCGACCCGCCCGGCGGTTGGCCAAGACCGCCACAATGACGGCGAACAAACCGACAACGGCTCCCAGCGGAAACGAGGCCAGTCCAGCAGTGACCCAGCCGAAACATGCCCCCACTGCGGCCATCAGATGGGCGTCTCCCAAGCCCATGGCCTCCTTCCCGAACCCGAGCGAGCCCGCGATGCGGATGCCCCACACCGCCGCCCCACCGATCAGGTAGCCCATCAGCGTGCCGCACAGCACCGACAGCCACAGCGGGATTGCCACCGGGTTGACCCCGGCGAAGTGGGTCGCCAGCGTTCCTCCAAGCCACGCCAGGCCCATGGCGGGGGTGAGGAAGATCAGTTCCTTGAGCATCTCCCGGCGGGCATGGGGATAGGCGGTCCACAGTTCCGGGGCGGAAGGCTGATCTGATGGTGGGGGGGTGTCGGATGTGGCCGGGGCGGGGGACGGGGCGGCGTGATCGGAAGGGGAGGTGGGAGGGGCGAGGGAGCGGCATGCAAGAGCCGCCACGAAGGGCCCAGACAGAAGGCCCACGGCCGCGCCGGCCCAGTCGGGGTACCCAAGTCCGGGAGCGAGGTGCTGGCCGAGGAAGCCCGCAGCGAGGAAGAACGCAAGCCAGGTGATGGTGAACCGGAGGACCAGACGCACCCCCGGACCGACATGCTCGCCGACCGGCACACCCTCGTCGGGGGCAGAGCCCGAAGCCGGGTTGTCGGGATCGATGCCCTGGGCTTTGAGGGCCTGCCGCTCCCATTCGGGATAATCCTCGAAAGAGCGGCGGATGAGCTTGAAGTGGAGAAGGGCCATGCCAACAGCCAGGCCGACCATCCCTCCGAGCGATGCACCGATCCACCACCACAACCGATCGGTGTGGTTCGGCCAGCCGGGTGTTGGAATAGCCCAGTTCGCCCCGGGGGCCCACTGGATGCGAGCGTGTGGATTGGCCGAGATGAGAATCGCCCCGATGGTGTGAAAGAGAATCGCCGCTATGGTGGCCGCCCAGGGGATCACCAGTGGAATGGTGAACGTCTTGGCGTCCACCAGGGTCATGGCGACAAGGGACGCGATGGCGAAGAGGTGGACGATGAAGATCGGCCAAGTGGTGCGGGGCCAGCCGTCGAACGAGTCCGTCGCGGCCCAGACGGGGCGGATGGCGGAAATGTCCACGCCGAACAGGAGGGTGTGCTCCGGAATGGCGTAGTAGACCAGGTACATTGCCACCCAGAGCAGACCGACGAGGGCCTCGACCAGCGGGTACTCGGCCGAAATCTTGGACCGGCAGAACCGACAACGACCCCGGAGAAACAGCCAGCCAAAGACTGGGATGTTCTCCCGCCAGGTGAGCTTGGTTTCGCACGCCGGACAGCGGGATCCTGTCCAAACGACGTCCAGGCCCCGCGGCAACCGGTACACGAGCACGTTGATGAGGGAGCCCGCCGAAGCGCCGAACGCGAAGGCAAAGATCGCCCACAGGGTCATCAGGCCGAGTTGGAGGGTGTTGAGCGAGACCCAGGTCATTCGTCGTCGGACTCCGCTTCCGGGGAATCAGGGCGTTCGGACCCGGACTCTCCCACCTGCCCCGGCGAGGAGCCTTCATCGGCAGATTGGAGTTTGCGCGTGAGGTCTTCGACCTGCCGGCGGGCCCCATCGAGCTTGGAGCGGCAGTGGTTGATCAGGGCCACGCCCCGCTCATACTCGGTCAGGGATTGCTCGAGGCCGGTCTGGCCTGACTCGATGCGTTCGATGATGGCCTCGATCTGGGCGAGGGCGTCTTCGAAGGAGGGAGAATCTGAAGTCTTGGGCTTTGGCACAGGAGAGAGTAGCAGGGGGTGCGGAACCTGCCGAACGAACGGGACAGTTGGCCCCAGCACTGGAAAGAGTACGCGAAAGTGCCGAATTTGGGGTTGGCAGAAGTGTATGACGTGTTAGACTCGCGACTATGGAAGACCTCGATCGTCGTGCGATGCTGGGCGTCGCTGGGATTGCCGGAGTGGCCGCGTTGGGCGCGCTGGCGACACGCGCGAAAGCGGGCCCCATCGACCCGCCGGTTGGGCCTGTGGGGTCCACGGGCAAGACCATCTCTGAGGCGGTGCCGCGGACGCCGTTGAGCGCTGCGAACACGCCGGGGGACTCGACGGCGGTGTATGTCATCACACAGACCGGCTCGTACTACCTAACGGGGAATGTCACTTCACCATCGGGCAAGGCCGCGGTCCGGATCGAGGCGTCCAACGTGACGCTGGACTTGAACGGATTCGAGATTCTCGGAGCAGGAACCGGCATCGTCGTGCCGTTCGCTTCACCCGCCACGGCCATCACGGTGCGGAACGGGACGCTGCGCGGCGGAGGTGGCGTCGGGCTGAGCGGCGTCCGATTGGTGCGAGTGGAAGACCTCACAATCGCGGGGACGCCGTTCGCGGGAGTGGCAGTAGGGGACGACTCGGTAGTGCGGCGTGTGATCAGCGATGGAAACGGGACGACCGGGGCATTGTCTTCCTATCATGGAATCAGCGCGGGTGCTCGATCCCTGATCTCGGACTGCATGTGTCGCTCGAACCCGGGCGCGGGGATCTCGGCGAGTGATGGATCGGTGGTCAGCGGATGCACGGTGAGCAGCAACGGTTCTGGGGGCATATCGGTGGGCACGGACGGGGTCATTGCCCACTGCACCTCGCTGAATAACACGGCGACGGGCATTTACGGGAATTCCGGTTCTGTGATCGAATCGTGCGTTGCCGGCGCGAACACGGGGGGTGGCATCAGCGCGGCGTCCGGAGCCACGATCCGTGCATGCACAGCGCGAGCGAACGCCGGTGTGGGAATCACGGTGAGTGAGAGCGGCCTAATCGAGGACTCAACCTCTACCCTGAACAGCGGCGCCACGAGCCATGGCATTGTGACGGGCGGAGGATCGACGATCAGTCGATGCACGAGCAACCAGAACGGCGGGAGCGGCATCGTTGCGAACACAAGCGGGTCGGGTACAACTCCGGGCACGGTGATCGAACGGTGCAACGTGCGATTGAACACGTCGTACGGGATTCTCGCCGGCGGCGGCTGCGTGATTCGAGACAATAACCTGGTGTCAAACGCCACAGTGGTCGGCACGGCGAGTATGCGGGTGATGGGAACCGGCTGTCGGATCGAGGGAAACCAGGTTGTCCACTCGGCGTTCAACGGCTTTGGCATTCAGGTCAACACGAGTGGATGCGTGGTCGTGCGCAACTCATGCCGGGGCCACACTTTTAACTACTCGATTGATACCAACAACGTGTATGGAAGCGTGTACAACGGAACTGTGGCCTCAACGGGCATGTCGGGAAACGGTACATCGATCAGCACGTTCTCGGCGGATCCATGGGCCAATGTTGCGTTTTAGAATAGCCCCATCTGGTCCCTATCCACAGACCGTGATCGTGACTTCCTCGCGGGCGATTTGTCGTGCAGTGGGTCGCGATCTTCGCCTTCTGGTGCCACAATCGACGTGATTGAACCATCGGCCAAGTGCGTTCGGAGGGCTTCTCCAGCGCGGGCGTCCTCGACCGAACGGAGGACCGAGCCGTCGGAACGATGGGTGACCGAGTAGCCGCGTCTGAGCACGTTGTGCGGTCCGATGAGATCCAGGGACCGAGCGGCGGACTCGAGCGTGGCGGTCCGATCGGAAACCGCCGATGCCGCGGCGGCACGCAGGCGATGGGCGACGTGGGCAAGGTCGGACTCACGCCGGGCGTACGCCGCCTCCGGACGGTGGCGGTTGAGCCGCTGTCCGGCGAGATCAAGGCGTCGAGAGGCCTGTTGGAGCCGCTCGAGCGCAGCATGGCGGAGTGACTGCGCCGCGGCGCGCAGCCGCTGGGCGGGTTGCTGGATGAACCCGTCGGGAGTAGCGAAGAACGCGTGGCGCGAGGCGGCGCGGAGGCGTTCGGAGTCGAGGCGAATCTGGCGGGTGAGAATCGAACCGAGGCGACCCCCCAGCGAGAACAGTTGACGGCGGAGAGCCTCGCTGTCCGGCGCGATGCGCATGGCGGCCTGGGTGGGCGTGGCGCATCGCAGGTCGGCGACAAGTTCGGCGATGGTTGTGTCGGTCTCGTGGCCGATGGCCGCGACCACGGGAATCGGGGACTCGTAGATGGCGTCGGCAACAATCCGCTCGTTGAACGCCCAAAGATCTTCGAGCGAGCCGCCGCCGCGCGTAACCAGGATCACATCGATACCCCACCGAACGTGGTGGCGACCGAGGGAACGGATGGCCGAGGCGACCTGCGGTGCGGCGCCCTCGCCCTGAACTCGGACATCGGCAAGGGCGAGTGGCAGCGAAGGACATCGGCGGCCGACGGTGTCGAGAACGTCCTGCAATGCCGCGCCGGTGCGGCTGGTCACCACGGCGATCTTCCGAGGGAGCATCGGGAGTGGCCGTTTGCGTTCCGGCGCGAAATACCCCAACGCTCTGAGATCCTCCAGAAGCCTCCGATAGGCGAGGTCGAGCGCGCCCGCGCCGACGGGCTCGAGTTTCTCGACCATGAACTGGGTCTTGCCGAACGGCTGGTAGTACTCGACCCGTCCGGTCAGCACGACCTGTTGGCCGTGCGAGGGCGTGAACCCCATCCTTCGCGCGGCCGACTGCCACATGACGCAGGCGATGACGGCTCCGGCGTCCTTCAGATCGAAGTACCAGTGGGTTCGGTCGGTGAACCGGCTGATTTCTCCGAGGACTTTGAGGCCCATGGGCAGACGGTCTCTCAGCGCATGGTCGATCATGGCCGCGAGTTGCGTCACCGAGAGCGGCGGTTCCGCGGGGCGCGGCGCACCGGGACGCCCGCCCGATGCGGGCGGGGGGCGGCCCGTCATGCGGCCGGAGTCGAAGGGCAGTCGGGGTTCGGTGGGCATGGGCGCGGCTACGCGGCGGGCGCGGCTTCCTTGTCGGCGACGGTTTGTTGGTACGCCCGCAGAATATCCGCGATGTGGGTGCTCGCGGTGCGATGGGAGCGGAGCTGCTGGTGGGCCGCGCTGGTGAGATCGTGGAGCGCCGCGGGGTTGCGGATGAGCTCGCCGATCGCGGTCGCCCACGCCTTGGGAGTGTTCTCCGCGACCACTCGCGCGGCGACGCCCTCGGACAAGAGTTCCAGTCCGGGGTCGGCGGCGGCGACAACGGCCATGCCGCGGGCCATCGCATCGAGCATCAGGGTGCGCTGGCGGCCCCTGGGCTCGGGGAGAACAAGGAAGTCCATTGCCAACACGGGATCGCGCCGGGCTTCCATGTCGGAGAGGATCGTGAAGCGATCGAGAAGCCCGATCTTGCGGGCCGCGCTCCACAGGCGAAGCTCCCGCCGAGAGGTAGCCTCCTCAATGGCGGCGACGATCAACATGTCGGCGACACCGGCGGTCGCCTCGGCGATACCGGCCAGAGGTGCGCCCAGCGTGCGGGGGTCGCCGGTGTCGTACAAGACCGCGAAGGACAGGTCGCGTGATCCGGGCGCCACCGGAGTGCGAGGTCGCTCACGAACGTGAACGCCCCACGGAGCCGAGTACACCCTCGCACGAGAGTCCAGCGCGATCAGCGCGGACGCCACCGCGGCCTCGCTGGTCAGAAACTCCGGCGTCGGACCGTTGGGCACCCGGCGTGAGCGCGCGAGCAGGTGGGCGGCGGCGGGCACGAGGCCGGGGTGCCAGAGTTCGACCACCAGGGCCGCGCCGGCCGCCCGGGCGGTTTCCAATGCCACCGACCAGCAGGGAAGACCGAAGGCGTGGACGATGTCGATGTGGACGGGGTCTTCCGACGTCTGCTCGGCCGAGGCCAGGAGGTCGCGAGCGCTGCGTCGGGTGAGCGACCGCAGCCCGATCGCGGGCGGCTGGTATTGCACCAGCGTCGATTGAATACCCAACGAGGGCGTGGGCACGGACCGAAACGCCGGCGGCACGGCATGGATCACTCGGACGCCCTCGTCGGCAAGGCCCACCTCGATGCGCGAGAGCATCGCGTGCTCTCTGGAGGCGAAGGAGTTGTCGGCGATGATGAGCGCGAGCATGGGATTGGGGGCCCCGGAGAAGGAACGGACAGAGTGCGAGCGGATCAGACCGATTGCGGGAGGCGCGGAGCCAGGTCGGGGTAGGCGCCGGAAACGGGGCCCTGACCCGCTACGGCGACCCAGTGTTCGGGAACGAGTTCGACCAGCGAGGAGGGCGGGCCCGGTTCGGATGGATCGGCGGGCCACCAGGGAGTGGTTGCTTCGGAGGAGTTCTGGGTGGTCGGCCGTGGCATGTGCAGAAAGTCGCCATTCTTGGCCATCTCCGCGATGGTGGTAAGACGGCGCGACCGAGTCTCGAGGCCGGGAACACACGCGAGCAGGGCACGGGTGTAGGGGTGCCGGGGAGTGCGGAAGAGGTCATCGGTTCGCGCATACTCCACCACTCGCCCCGCGTACATCACGCAGACCACATCGGCCCGATCGCGAACGATGCCAAGGTCGTGGGTCACCAGCATGACGGCCATGCCGGCCGAGGATTGCAGATTCCGGAGCAGGTCGAGAATCTGCCGCTGGATGGTCGCGTCGAGAGCGGTCGTCGGCTCATCGGCGAGGAGCAGGCGGGGGCGGCAGGCCAGGGCCATGGCGATCATCACGCGCTGGCGCATCCCGCCGGAAAACTGGTGCGGATACGCGGCCAGACGGCCGGTGGCGTTGGTCATACCGACCGTGTCTAGGGCGTCGATCGCGATGGCTCGGGCCTCTCGCGCGCCGGCGCGCCGGTGCAGGTGGATGGCCTCGATGATCTGCTCGCCGATGGAGAGCACCGGGTTGAGGGAGCTCATCGGCTCCTGGAAGATCATGGCGATCTGGCCGCCGCGGATTCGGCGCATCTCGCGTTCGGAAAGCGAGTAGAGATCGATGGGTTCTTGGGCGTTTCCGGTCCGATAAGACGCGGTTCCACGGTCGATGCGAGCCGAGGATCGAGGGAGCAGGTGCATCAGCGAGAGCGCGGTGACGCTCTTGCCGCACCCGGACTCGCCGACAACGGCGAGGGTCTGGGAGGGATAGATGGTCATGCTGACGTTCGTCACGGCCCGGGTGCGGGCGTGGACCCCGTTTGCCTCGCCCGAGCGCTGTGCGAAGCTCACGGCCAGGTCGCGGACGGCCAGCAAGGGGGTTGTCCGTGCCACATTCATCCGGAATGAGGGTATCGGGCGGATTTGCTATCATGATGGATATCGAGGTTCGGCTCGTTCTGAGCCCACGGAGGACCGGCATTCCAGGAGGCGCGGCCATGCGAACCATGACCCATGAGTCGAGGCGATGGCGAGGGTTCTCGCTCATCGAGTTGCTCATCGTGATCGCCATCATCGCACTGCTCGTGGGGCTGCTTCTGCCCGCCCTCCGCAAGGCCCGCATGGCGGCGTGGATGTCGATCTCGCTGGGCAACATGCGCTCCATCGGCCAGGCCAGCGGCGCGTATCAGAACGAGAACAAGGGTCGGTTGCCCATCGTGCCCACGGGCGTGCCCGTTCCCACGATCATCAACGGGTGGGTGCCTTTCACCTCGTGGGGGAAGTTCCCCGGGACGTTCTGGACGCAGAGCGGCGGCATCTTCGACATCGCCCCCGACTCGCGCCCTCTGAATCCCTTTCTCTACCCGGACCGCCTGCCGACCCGTCAGGAGGCGCTCTCGGATGCGACCCTGCGCAAGAAGTTCCAGATGCCGATGCTGCGCGATCCGAGCGACAAGATCGGACACCAGCAGAACTGGAACGCCTATGCCCCGACCTTCGGTCAGTCGCTCGAGAACCCGGACCGCTCCACATGCTACGACGACACGGGAACCAGCTACCTCTGGCAGGCCAAGTGGTTCTTCCAAACCAACCGGTACGTCGGCAACAACTGGACCAAGGCGTTCCGGCTTGGTACCGAGCGGCTGAGAATGTCCGACAGTTTCTCCCCCTCGCGGATGGTCTGGGCCAACGACGAGAACACCGACATCACGATCAACCAGGTGAGCGACAACGCGAAGATCAAGAACGGATACGGCGACATCAACCGTGGGATTGTGCTCTTTCTCGACGGCCACGCGAAGTATCTGAAGCTGATCCCCGGCGGCGAGGGGCACCCGAACAACGTCAACGCCCCGTGGCTGGTGCCGGCGTTCAACAACGCGGAGTACACGGTGGTGTTCCCGGACCTGCGTCGGTAGAGATCGCAAGGGAGAATCCCAGGAACCAACACGCTCCCGCGTGGCGGCTACGTGTTCCCGGTTCAAGACCGTTTCCGCGCGTTGACACACGCCTGGTTGATGGCGGTCATGCGCGTCACGCCGGCGACCTCCCACCGCCTGGCGGAGGTGACCGCCGGGGCATCCACCACGGCGACGCGGCCCACTCGCCGCGTCGATCGTCGGCATCGGTGACGATCATTCGCACTGGCGGGGGTTGTTTTGGAGGGGGGGGGGGGGGGGGGGGGGGGGGGCGGCGCCCCACCCCCCCCGGTGGCGCCCCTCCCCGGGG
>CALMPG010000190.1 GCA_937871915.1 uncultured Phycisphaerales bacterium | reverse complement strand
CCCCCCCCCCCCACCCCCCCCCCCCTCCTTCAGACCGATCCCCTCCACCAACCTCGCCGCCTCATCCAAAGGCCGCCGCCGACTCGCCAGCATCCGAGCCCCGGCCCCCTCCCCGATCTGCCCCGTCACCGCCCCATCGTCGGCCGCAAAGAACCGCACATCCCCCGCCCCCGGCATCGCCGCGGCCGCCCGAACCCGCGCCACCGCCTCCCCGCTCGCCGCGGCGAGCGCACCCAGGTTCGCCTCCAGAATGTCCGTCGCCACAACCTGCCGCACGCTCGCTCCACTCCCGGCGATTCCACGCCGAACACACACCCCCGCCCCCAGCGCGCACCAACCGCGCCCACGCCCAAGCCCAAGCCCGCCAACCCTCTCGATCCCCCAGAATCGACCGAATCCCCCGGTTTTGTGTACTCGGCCCAACTCGCCGCACTCTCACCCGCGCCCGTCGTGTTCAGGCCCGGAGGGCCGTGAGTCCCTTGCCGTGGGCGTGAGCCCACGGTCTACCAACATGGAGCAACGCCCGACATCCGAAAGTCCCCCAAGCCCCAGAGGGGCGACAGTGCCGCAACCGGAGTGTCACCCTCCCTGTTGCGATCCGCCAATCACCCCCCCGCCCACCCCCCGCCGCTTCGGCGCACGATTCTTGCGAGTGGCCTTCAGCCACTCGGAGGCTGCCTCTTCAGTCTCGCGGCCCCTTGGGCCGACGCATGCGCCGACCAACCGTCTCCGGTTCACAACGTCGCGTGCCAAGCGTGGGCGGCAAAACAGCGGGGGCATGGACTGATCGACCTTGCTCTGAGGCGCTCGCACTGCCCGGCACGAACCGAGCCCGCCGACCGGTGCGGACGAGGGGGGAAGGGAGGAGGCGGAAAGGTGGGCGGCGGGCACCTCGGAGCCGGTCGCCCACGGAGTCCGAAGGCGGGTCGCGGGGCTCGGTTCCCACCCGAGTTCCCCGGCGCTCGTTCGCGGGTCGCACGCACAATTCGCCAACCATCATGCCCGCGACCTGCGGCACGCTTGAGGGTCCGGGCCACTTGCCGACCCCCGAAAACAGATGTCGGTGATTCAGATTCCTACTTCGTCATATCCAAGCGCGCTTTGTGCAGCGCAACCCACTCCTTGGCCAGGCGAGGCGTCTCGTCGAGCACTTCCCGCCCGAACAACACTTCGTCTGCGTAACCCAAATGGAGAGCATCAATGAACCTGCACAGGTACGACCTGCCTTGATTCCACCATGTGTGATGATCGTCGACGAAGATGTAGTGTCGGCAATGGACACCTTCCGAATCGCGAAGCTCCTTCAGTTCGATACCGTCAAGGATTGTCTCGTAGACGCCACCAGCCACACGGCTGCCAAAGGTCTTGGAGTTGTAGTACTCCTTGATCTCCCACACAGCGATGGGATTCACGGTCGAGGGAAACGCTCCGTCCAGACGGCGCGTCAGCGTGCGGACAGGGCACCCATCGCGAGTGAACGTTGTCAAGGACTGCGGGTCTTTATCGAAAGTGGCTGTCCCAATGTTCGACTGCACAAGCATGTTGACGATGCCCGTAAGATACGCGGGTCCGGCCTTGTCTCCCTTCTGCTTGTTTTGCGCGACTCTACCCGTCCACCTAAGCTTTGCCTTCAGAGCGTCAAACGCTGCCTTTGCCCGTTTCTTATCCATCAGTAGATGCTCGATCTGCTTCAAGCATGTCTGTCGGTAGTTGAGATACTCACACACCACTTCCACCATTGAGCCTTGATCGCTGCACCAGTTAGCGTGCAACCAAGCTCGTTTGCTCGATCGATCGAATAGTGCATCGACGGCGGTGTTCCAGCCTTTTCTGTGCCTAGGGTCCAACGCTCGCATCACGTCTCGGGATTGGGCAGATGGCGGTCCGGCGTGGACCAGCCATGTCTTGCCATTCTGCTGCCTGAGACTCCACGGTTGCTGGACTCCCGCGGCGGGTCGGACGGGGAGCCGCACCTCAATGGTCGTCAGCACACGTGTAATCTCTGAGACGACAAGTGGGCCGTGGGAGTACCCGACTTCCTCGGAGATCAACCGGACGGCGGCCCAGAAATGTTGAGGCAAGTTGACGAAGCGGATGTGGGGCTTCATCGAGAATCTTCCTCCAACCGCTCGACGAAGGCGGCTAGGGAGACGCCCAGCACGCCGCAGATTTGCCGCAGTTCCAGCACGTCCAATCGGCGATCGCCCGATTCGTACCGGCTGACGAAAGACTGAGCCTCCCCCAGTTTGCGGGCAAGGTCGGCTTGCCGTAGCCCCGCGTCGAGACGCAGCTGACGCACGAGCGACAGAAAACGCTTCTTTTCCGCGAGGTTGGCCCGAGTCGCCATCGGCAAACACTAAGGCCGCTTGACTCGAATGCCAAAATAGCATATGGTGTGCAGCATGACTCGACTTGCACCCAAGCCACGGACGGCAGACCATTTCCACATGCAGACGCTGCTGTTCGGAGAAGGGCAACGCACGGAAGTCGCCCCGTTCAAGACGGGGCTGTTGAAGTGGATCGGCAACAAGCAGCGCATGGCCCACGAGATCGTCTCGTACTTCCCCGAGGAGTTCGGGATGTACCACGAGCCGTTCGTCGGAAGCGGAGCTGTACTCGCTACTCTCCAACCCAAGCGGGCCCTCGCGTCGGACACGTTCGCCCCTTTGATCGAAATTTGGCAAACGCTCCAGGCGGACCCCTCGAAGTTGAAACTGTGGTACGCTAACCGTCGCGCCCGCATGATGGCCGGCAACAAGGTTGAGGAATACGAAAGGGTAAAGGCTTCGTACAACCGCAAGCCCAACGGTGCGGACTTTCTTTTTCTCTGCCGGTCGTGCTACGCAGGGGTTGTGCGCTTCCGCCAAGCCGATGGGTACATGTCCACGCCGTGCGGCCCCCACACCCCCATTCCGCCCGAGAGTTTTGCGGCCCGTGTGGACGAGTGGTACCGCCGAACCAAGGGCGCGGAGTTTGCGCAGCTTGACTATCGGGATGCAATCAGGCGAGCCGAGCCAGGCGATCTGGTCTATTGCGATCCGCCATACACCCACAGTCAAGCGATCCTGTACGGGGCGCAGACTTTCCGCCTCCGGGACTTGCTCCGGATCATCGCCGAGTGCAAGGCTCGCGGAGTGTTCGTCGCCCTCAGCATCGATGGCACAAAGCGCAGCGGGGACAAGGTATGTGACCTACCCATCCCGGAAGGCCTGTTCGAGCGGGAAGTGCTGGTCGACTGCGGGCGGTCGATGTTGCGCCGATTGCAGATGGGGGGGCAAACGCTCGAGGGTGAAGTCGTTGCAGACAGACTGCTGCTAACTTACTGAGGTGATTCTCGGGATGTAAATTCGGGAGGAAAGGTGGCGGTCATGATTTGGAGGCTCTCCCACGTCGCGCTCTATTAGGGCCGTCGCGGCACACGGCCGCACTCTTCCAACTTCCCCGTTTCCCGCAACGCCCCACCCCTCCCATCCGTACACACTTCCGATGACCCTCGCGCAACTCGGCCCCCTCAAAGGCGACGCCCCGCCAGTCCCCATGCTGGCGTCCCCTCCACCCCTCGCCCACTACCTCGTCGAGAATCCCTGGCCCGTCATCGCCGGCCTCGGCCTCGCCGGCGTCGTCGCCCTCATCCTCATGCAGCGGCGCGACCGGCTCAAAGACGGCCTCAAGGCCCTCGCCGCCGCCCTCGCCCTCGCCGCCGCTGTCTTCGCTGCCGCCACGCTCATCACCACGCAGCGCGAGACCCTCGCCGACCGCACCCGCGCCGCCGCCACCCTCGCCGCCGCCGCCAACACCACCGACCTGCGCGATCTCCTCACCGATCGCGCCTACGTCCGCGCCTTCGGTCCCATCCCCATGCCGCGCGGCCGCGAAGACCTTCTGAACACCGTCCGATCGACCCTCGGCGGCTCGTACATCGTCAAGGACCTCAAGATCGGCCCCGTCCGCGCCGTCATCGACGGCCCCAACGTCGCCCGTTCCCAGGTCCGCGTCTGGGCCACCTTGGGCGGCGAGCAGGCCCTCTACAACGCCCCCATCGGCGCCTGGTTCCGCCTCGGCTGGACCCGCGACGGCGCAGGCCCCTGGCGCATCACCGACATCACCGTCCTCCAACTCGATGGCCTCGGCGCGAACCCAAGCCCCAACGACTAGCGCTTCTCGACGATCCGCAGCGGCGAGTGGGGCCCCTCACCATCCTGATGGACCTCCACATACGAGGTCCCGCGCGGCAGGTCCACCGTCAGCGGCCGCCCCGGATTCCCCATCGTGTCGATCGACAAGAACGCCCCGTAGTCCTTCGACGTTCGCACCGGCCCCAGCGACGCGCGGTCCCCCGGCCCAAGCCGGCGCGAGTCCCCGAGCACCGCGCTGTCACTCCCCTTCCGGAAGATGTCCGCCCGGATCGGCTGCGGCGTCCGATTCGTCACGTCCACCGCATAGTCCGCCTGGCATCCCGCCAGAGCCGACACACACACGATCGCCATCGCCGCCAGCATCGGAATCTTCATGTTCGCCTCCATTCCCGCGTGCATCGCCGAACCGCCACATCGTATCGGGACACCAAGAACGCGGCGGGCGACGACCCTTGCCGCACCGCCCCTACCGATACGGACGGTTCTCCGGGAACGTCAGTTCCGGCGGGCCGCTGTACGACCCGTGCGAGGTCGCCCGAATCCAGTAGAACACCCCGCCCACCACGCCCGCGAGCACCCCGAGCACCAGCACCACCGCCACGGCAAACCGCCTCCCCCCGCCGGGCGCCGGCGTCGGATCAAACTCCACATACGGCCGCGGATGTCCCTTCACGTCCTGCCCACTCCGTTTCTAACGGTCCAACTCCGCCGCCACGATGTTGATCGACCCCAGGATCGCCACGATGTCCGAGAGCATGTGCCCCTCGGTCATCCTGGCCATCACCTGGTAGTTCATGAAGCACGGCGGGCGCGTCCGCACCCTGAAGCCGCGCGGCGACCCGTCGGCCACGATGTAGTAGCCCAGCTCCCCCGCGGCCGATTCCTGCGCCCCGTAGATCTCCGCGATCGGCGCCTTCCAGCCTCGGTTGGACATGACGATCTCGAAGTGCTGGATCAGCCCCTCGATCGATCCGTAGACGTCCTTCTTGGGGGGCTTCATCATCTTCGCGTCGGCGAACGTGTCGATCGGCCCCTGCGGGATCACGTCGAGCAACTGTCGGATGATGCCGATCGACTGCTTGATCTCCTCGCACCGCACGGTGAACCGCGAGTAGCAATCCCCCGCGTGGGCGATGGGCACCTTGAACTCAACGGCTTTGGCCCCCTGCCCGTCCCAGTTGTCCTTGTAGCACAGGTACGGGAAGTCCTTGCGGATGTCTCTCGCGACGCCGCTGGCGCGGGCCATCGGACCCGAGAGCGACCAGGCGATCGCGTCGGCCTTGCTGAACACGCCGACGCCGACGGTGCGGTCGATGAAGATGCGGTTGCGGTTGAGCAGGCCCTCGAACTCTTTGAGGGACGTCTCGACGTCCTCGATGGCCGCGCGGCAGAGTTTCTTGAAGACCTCCTCGTCCTTGATGTCCTGCATGAGGCCGCCGACGCGGGTCCAATCGGGGTGGAAGCGCTGGCCGGAGATGTAGTCGCAGATGTCGTAGATTCGTTCGCGGGGGTTGAAGCAGAAGAGGAAGCCGGTGATGGCGCCGAGGTCGAGGCCGGCCGCGCCGACGCAGAGGAGGTGGTTCTGGATCCGGCCGAACTCGGCCATGATGGTGCGGAGGACGGTGCAGCGGGGCGTGATGCCGATGCCGAAGAGTTTCTCGACCGCGCCGTGCCAGGCGATGTCGTTGGAGATGGGGGAGAGGTAGTCCATCCGGGAGACGATGGTGACGTACTGGTTGTAGTCGAGGTGCTCGCCGAGCTTCTCGAAGCCCGAGTGCAGGTAGCCGATGTGGGGCGTGCAGCGGGCGATCCTCTCGCCGTCGAGCTCGAGGACCAGGCGCAGGGTGGTGTGCGTGGCCGGGTGCTGGGGGCCGAAGTTGAGGACCCACCGCTCGCCGGTGTCCACGTGCTCTTTGAGGTAGTCGGTGGACTCGACGTCGATGCCGAAGCCGTGCTCGGGCTTGAGTGTGAAGGGCATGGGGCGGGATGGTAGGGGGGAAGGGGAAAGTTCAAAGCACAAAGCACAGAGCACAAATTGATAGCGGCGAGCCGCGGGGGCTCGGGGGTTTTGCTCTGGGTTTTTGGCTTTGCGGGGTGGACGCCTGAGCGGCCGCTTTGGGGCGGAGCCCGGCATCAGCGGTGGGATGGGGTGGGGTCGCGGGCTCGGGCGGTGGTGCCGGCGATGGTGAGGAGGGTTGCGGCGGGAGTGGGCGCGGATGCACACGAGCGGCAGGGCGTTGGGGTGGCGGGTGATTTGGTGTGGCAGGCGCAGGGGGTTGCGGTGCGCGTAGCGGAGAGTTGCACCCCTTCGGGGTGCGGAGCGTGCGCCGGACTTGGGCCGGGGGTTTCGCTCGAAGACTCGCTCAACCCCCGGCTATTGCCTGTCAGCCCTTCGGGCTGAAGATGGGAACTGGACGTTTGGCGAGCGTCGGAGGGGTCCGGCCTTCGCTGGCGCGAAGGGCTCGTAGAGGCGTGGATGCCCAGCGCGTTGTCGCGGGCGGGGTTGTTTGGGGTTGTGCGGTTGGCTTCGTGGGCGTCGTGGTTGTTGAGGGCGACGTCGGGGAGCGCGGGGAGGATGGTGAAGCGGGTGGGGTTGTCGGAGGAGGAAGAGGGGAGATTAGGATTAGGATTAGGATCAGGATCAGGATTAGGACTGGGATTGGGGGCGCTGGGGCGGGGGGTGGAGCGGGGGGAGTGGTGTTTGCCGAGGTGGATGAGGATTCGGCTGGCGAGGAGGGCGTTGGAGGCTTTGCGGGTGGCGATCTCGTGGCCGCGGTGGTCGTGGTCGTGGATGTGGACGTGGTTGGCGGCCTCGGTGTAGAAGCCGATGACCATGTGGCAGGCGTGGATGATGGCGCCGGTGTGGGTGGCGACGTCGAGGCGGGCCTTGCGGGAGTAGACGGACTCGATGGCGTCGAGCCTGGCCGCGATGTCGGGGCGGGTGAGCCAGAGGGTGAGCGATTCGATGGAGGTGTTGGCCCGCTCGGCGACGAGGGCGATGGTGTAGTCGGGGCTGGCGATGTTGGAGAGGATCTGCTCGGCGATGTGGGGGGCGGGGTCGAAGGCTTCGAGGGGGATGAGGGGTGGGCGCGTACGGGGGCGCGGGCGCGACTCGGTGGATTCCGTGGAGTCGATGGAATCGGTTGTGGTGGACATTGGACCCCCCGCCTTGCTGCCTTGGCCGCTTTCGCGTGCTGCCCCCGGATCGGCTCATCCTTTGGGTGGATGGCGATGGGGAAGTATGGCATGTGTTTGGGTAGGTGTCAAGCACATCGGACAGGTTTTCGCTTGAAATCACAAGTCCTTGCCAATGCTGAACTTCGATGCGCACGGTCATGCCGAATCGCGCTTTCACTGGGAGCAGATCGGCCTAATCGCGAGGGAGGATGTACCGAACGGTCAGGGAAGCTCCGTTTCCTTTTGGAGGTGCGCACACGACGCGGTCACCTCGGGCGGGCTGCATCGCTTCTCGCATCGCGCTGCAGCAAGTCGGCATGCAATGGTCCGATCCGGGATAGCCGCCAATCTTCCGGTGGAGGTCTCCGGCGATCACGATGACGACGGTGTCTCCGGCCGCGGTTCGTTGTTCGAACAATCGGAAGATCGCCTCTCTAAACTCGTTCGCATTGGGCATGTGAGCGGCCTCAGATGTTTGCCGGCATGACAGAGCGGGAACCGGCGATTTCCTCCGCCCCCGGGGCGGCGGGATGTAGCCACGGGTGAAGCGTCGGTCGGGCGAAGCCCACCGACGCGGAACCCGTGGACTGATTCAAGGGCTTGGGACACTGCCCCGGAGGGGCAGAGGAAACGCATGCGACATTTCGGGTTCAATCGAACAGATACCGCTCATCGAACTCGACCTCGTGCTTTCGGAGGAGTTTCAGCAACTCGGTCTTGAAGTCCTCTTTCCTGTGGTGCTCGTGCTGCCGAGCGAGGTATCTCTTCACGAATCGCTCCTGTGACTTGCTCACGGAGAACACGCTGTAGCCCTCCTGCCAGGCGAACGCGGGGAGTTTCGGAAACTGCTTGTGCATCCAAAGAGAAGATCTCGCCTTCACCGTGCGCATCAACGTTGAGATGGACTCGTCGGGTCGTCATCGCAGGTACATGTGGACGTGATCCTCAACGCCGCCAATGTCGTAGAGGACTCCCTTCTCGGCGCGGACGATGCCGCCCATGTAGGGATAGAGGCGTTCTGCGACGTTGGGTGTGATCCATGGCTGACGGCGTTTGGTGGAGAAGACGACGTGGAGGAGGATTTGCGAATAGGTGCCGGGCATGTGGGTCCTTTCGTCGGGCGTGACGATTCCTCCGCCCCTCCGGGGCGGGAAGAGAATACCAAAGACCCGTGTCCACGGGTTCCGCGACGCTCCGAGCAGCGTCGCTCCACCCGTGGCTACATGCCGTCGCCCCGTTGGGGCGAAAGGCGCGCGCATCATTTCGACAGACCATCGCCCCGTTGAAGCGAACGGCGGGGGCATGCTTGCGCTGCTATCGGCTTGCAGTCTCAGCCCCGGAGTTTTCGCAGCGCTTCGGCGATTCGGAATGCGCGGCTGCCGCGGATTCGTTCGAGGCGGGCGCGGGCGGGTTCCTTTGGGTCCACCGTGGCCCAATCGGGGCCGAATCTTGCTCGGGCGATGATCTTGTAGGGCGGGGTGCTTTTGATGGCCTGGATGGCGCGCCAGGGGCTGGAGCTTTCGAGGTGGGCGAGGACGGCGGCGGCTTCGGCGTCTTTTCTGGCTTCGTCGGCGGAGGCGGCCGCGGCGTGGTCCATGTCCATGCAGCGCTGGCGGTAGGGCCAGAGTTCCTCGGCGAGGGCCTGGATGCGCATCATCTCGACGCCCTGGAGGGCGAGTTCGCGGGCGAAGGGCTCGGAGACGGCCTCGCGGGGGTGGTGGCGGCGGAGGCGCTCGGCGCGGCGAAAATACGCGAGCATGCGCTCGCCCATGGAGGCGAGCTCGAAGTGTTTGGCGATGCGGGCGCGGGCGGCCGCGCCGAGGGAGGCGATTCGGTCGGGCTGGTCGAAGAGGATGGCGATGGTGTCGGCGTAGGCGCGGGCCTCGAGCTCGGGGTCGCGCTCGGGGAAGGGGAGCAGGACGCCGGTGTCGGGGGTGACGAGTTCGGCCTGGCCGCCGACGTCGGCGCCGACGACGCAGAGGCCGGCGGCCATGGCCTCGTAGATGGACATGGCGATGCCCTCCCACTGGCTGGGGAGGAAGAAGATGTCGGCCGCGGCCATGAGGCCGGGCATGCGATCGGCGGGGACGGGGCCGAGCATGCGGATGCGCGGGGCGATGCCCATGGCGGCGATGGCGGATTCGAGGTGGGTCTGGAGTTCGCCGTCGCCGGCGACGATGGCGACGAACTGGCGATCGGCCTCGGCGAGGAGTTGGACGGTGCGGGCGAAGACGATGGGTTGTTTTTGCGGGCAGATGCGGGCGGCGTAGAGGAGGACGGGGGTGGAGTCGTCGATCTTGAGTTCGGCGCGCCACTCGGCGCGGGCTTCGGGGTCCGGGCGGAAGAGGCGGGTGTCGGCGTTGATGTGGCAGACCTCGATGCGGTCGGCGTCGGCGGAGCGGGGATCGGAGGACATCCAACGCTTGAGGTGATGCGAGACGACGATGGAGAGGTCGAGCTGCGACTGGTAGCCGGCGCCGGTGCGGGGGTGGCCGCCGCCGTGCCAGTTGGGCTCCTCCATGTGGTTGAAGTCAACGAAGGCGGGCTCGGGGTGGCGGTGGCGGAGCCAGGGGAGGAGGGAGTAGCCGAGCTGGGCGTTGGTGACCATCACGGCGTCGGGTCGGCGCGAGGTGATGAGATAGTCGAGGAGGCGCGGGATGTGGGGCTGGCGGGCGAGATGGTCGAGGCAGAAGACGTCGGGCGTGAGGGCGGCGAACTCCGGGAGCCAGGGATGGCCGGAGAGGGTGGTGGCGACGGTGACTTCCCAGTTGGCATGGTGAACGAGGAAGTGGACGAGGTCGAGATTGAAGCGGTCGGCGCCGCCCATGCGGAGCCAGGGGGCGATGAGGAGGAGGCGCGGGCGGGTCTTGCGGAGGGGGTTACTGAACTCGGCGGGGTCGAGGGGCGGGGCGGTGGGGGCCGACGGCCTGTGCCAGGCGCGCTCGGGGCTGGGGAACTCGCCGTTGAAGATGTGGGCGTGGGCGGCCTGGATGCGGCGGAGGAAGCGGTTGCGGCGGGAGGACTGGGAGATGTTCTCCCACGCGGCGTGCTGGTGGTCGCGGCGGCGGTACCAGTCGAGATACTCGGGGATGGTCTCGCCCCAGTGGCCCTCGGCGGCGCAGCGGAGCCAGAACTCCCAGTCTTCCATGCCGCCGCGGATGGTCTCGTCGAAGCCCCCGGCGGAGTGGAGGACGGAGGCGCGGACCATGGTGGTGGCGGTGACGAGGTTCTCGTCGAGCATCGCGGTGCGGTCGTGGAAGCCCCTGGTCCAGAGGTATTCCTGGGCGGCGAAGCCGACGGAGTAGCCCTTGACGAAGGCGAACTCCGGGTTGCAGGCGAGGTGGAGGGCGGACTTTTCGAGGGTGGTGGGCTCGATGAGGTCGTCGGAGTCGAGGAAGAAGACGAAGGGGGCGCCCCCCCGGGCGGCGCGGAAGCCGGTGTTGCGTGCGGCGGGGGGGCCGTGGTTCTGGCGGTGGTCGGTGATGCGGGTGCGGGCGGCCACGCGCAGGCGCTTGTCGTTGACGAAGCAGCCCTTGCCCTTCTCGGCCCAGAACAGCTCGTCGGTGGCCGGGTTCAGCACCAGGCCGGCGGCGATCTCGCCCTGATGCTCCAGCGCGATCGAGATCGCGAAGTGCGGCAGGCCGTGCATGAAGTTGGTGGTGCCGTCGAGCGGGTCGACGATCCAGGTGTGGGTCTTGTCGGCGCCCTCGCGGGGGCCGCCTTCCTCGCCGATGAAGCCATAGCCGGGGCGCGCCTTCGAGAGGTCGCTGTAGAGCATCTCCTCGGCGCGCTTGTCGGCGGCGCTGACGAAATTCGCCGGGCCTTTC
>CALMPG010000189.1 GCA_937871915.1 uncultured Phycisphaerales bacterium | reverse complement strand
GACCGCCGGGGCCGGGCCGCCGCCACCAACTCGATGGTCCACGACGTGCTCAACGAGATGGAGCGCGTCGCGGGCTGCTGACAGACCCCACGCGGCGTCGCGGGAAACCGCTACGGCCACGTTTCCCCGCCGCAATGTGCGACGGGATTCCGCACCACGAGTCTGGAGATCATCATGAGTACGAAGACCAAGAAGCCCGCGAAGACCCGCACACCGAAGATGTCCAAGAGTGCCGCCCGCGCCGAGGGAGCCGCCAAGACGGACCGCCTCCGCAAGGCGGCGCTCGCCGAGATCAAGGACCGGCTCGACGGCACCGCCAGCGAGGCCGACCCTGCCAAGGCGAAAGATCAGAAGGCCCCCAAGACGCCGAAGGCCCCGAAGCCCGCCAAAGAGAAGAAGCCCAAGCGCGTCAGCGCCCTCGACGCCGCCGCGCAGGTGCTCGCCGCGAGCGATGTCCCGATGCGGGCCAAGGAGATGATCGCCGCGATGGAGGCGAAGGGTCTGTGGACGAGCCCCGGCGGGAAGACGCCGGAGGCCACGCTCTACGCTGCCATCATCCGCGAGATCGCCGCCAAGGGCACCGCCGCTCGCTTCAAGAAGCACGAGCGCGGCGTCTTTGTCGCGGTGAAGGGAGCCTGAGCCATGCAGGCCACGCACGCTCAACTCGAGGCCGTCCTTGCCGCCGCTAACCACTTGCTCGGCGCGCGCCGAGACCAGATGGTAACGGTCGAGGAGTGGGCTGATCTCGCCCGGGCGGTCGCAGCCTGCTCGGGGCGCAAGACGGCAGACCTGCTCATCGAACGCGATCTCGAAGACGCGGCCGAGTACGGGCTCGCATGGGATGAAGCGACGGACGGCGCGCTGCCCACGCTCGACGACGAGTGAGGCGTTCATCACGCCTTGCTCCCAGCCGCGACGCGCGTCGCGGCTTTCTCTTCGGCCGCGATCGGTCAAGCCACTTTGGCGTGCGCCAGCCGCAGGCTGTTGAGCACCACGCTCACGCTGCTAAAGGCCATCGCCGCGCTGGCGATGATCGGCGACAGCAGCCAGCCGGTGAACGGGAACAGCACGCCCGCGGCGATCGGGATGCCCACGACGTTGTAGATGAACGCCCAGAACAGGTTCTGCTTGATGGTCCGCATGGTCGCGTGCGAGAGCGAAATCGCGTCGGGCACCGTCCGCAGGTCGCCGCGGATCAGCGTGATGTCCGAGGACTCGATCGCTACATCCGTGCCGGTCCCGATGGCCATGCCCACGTCGGCCTGGGCGAGAGCCGGCGCGTCGTTGATGCCGTCGCCAACCATGCCGACGATGTATCCCTCGGCCTGGAGCGACTTGACCTTCTCCGCCTTGTCCTTGGGCAGCACCTCCGCGAAGACCTGGTCCACGCCGACCTGCGCGGACACGGCCTCGGCGGTCCGGCGGTTGTCGCCGGTCACCATGACCACCCGGAGGCCCATCGCGTGCATCCGCTCGATGGCCGCTTTGGATTCCGGTTTCACACGGTCGGCGACCGCGACCAGACCCGCCTCCCGCCCGTCGATCGCCACGAACATCGGCGTCCGCCCCAGCGCCGCGAGCGTGGCCGCCCGACCTTCCAGTGACACCGCGATGCCTCGCTGGGCGAGCAGGGCCGCCTTGCCGATGAGCACCCGGCGCCCCTCGATCGTCGCTTCGACGCCGTGACCGACGACCGCGCCGAACACGGTCGGCTCCGCGAGCGAGAGGCCGCGCTCGCTCGCCCCCCTCACGATCGCCGCCGCGAGCGGGTGCTCGCTGTTCTTTTCGGCGGAGGCCGCCAGGCGCAGCAACTCCTCCTCCGAGTAGCCGCCGCCCGGCGCCGGCACCACATCCGTCAGGGCCGGCTTGCCCTCGGTGATCGTGCCGGTCTTGTCCAGCACGATGGCGGTAAGCTTGTGCGCCGTCTCCAGCGCCTCACCGCCCTTGATGAGGATGCCCCGCTCGGCCCCCCGGCCCGTGCCAACCATGATCGCCGTCGGCGTGGCCAGGCCCAGGGCGCACGGGCAGGCGATGATGAGCACCGATACCGCCGTCACGAGCGCCATGCTCAGGCGCGTCTCCACCGGGGAGGCGAACCACCAGACCATGAACGTGACCGCCGCGATGGCGATAACGATGGGCACGAAGATGCCGCTGATCCGGTCGGCCAAACGCGCGATCGGGGCCTTGCTCCCTTGGGCCTCCTGCACCAGTCGCACGATCTGCTGGAGCGCCGTGTCCTGACCGACCTTGGTCGCGGTGAACCGCAGCGCCCCGGTGGTGTTCATCGTCGCGCCGAAGACGCTGTCGCCCGGCTTCTTCTCCACGGGAAGGCTCTCGCCCGTGAGCATCGCCTCGTCCACGGCGGATGCGCCGCTCTCGACGCGACCGTCCACGGGGATCTTCTCGCCGGGCCGAACGACGACGATGTCACCCACCACCACGCTCTCGACGGGCACATCCTGCTCGACGCCGCCTCGCACCACCCGCGCCGTCTTGGCCTGCATCCCGATCAGCCGCTTGATCGCGGCGCTGGTCCGTCCGGTGGCGCGGGCCTCGAAGTACTTGCCCAGCAGGATCAGCACGATGATCACCGCCGCGGCCTCGTAGTACACGGGGACCATCGTCATACCGCCCATCGCGCCCTCACCGTGCGCGGCGTTCGCAGCCGCCCCCCCGACTCCTGCGAAGAACCCCGGCCAGATCGTCGCCGCGAGCGAATACAGGTACGCCGCGCCCGTGCCCATCGCCACCAGCGTGTCCATGTTGGCGCTGAAGTGCCGCAACCCCTTCCATGCCGAGCGGAAGAACTGCCAGCCGCACCAGAAGAGCACGGGTGTCGTCAGCGCAAGCTGAGGCCAGTTGATCCACGGGACGTTGAACACCGCGATCTTCCCGTGCGACATGGCGATGACCAGTACCGGCAGCGAGAGCACGGCCCCGACGATCGTCTTGGTCAGCAGCCGCCGGGCCTCCGCCTCGCCCACATTCATGTGAGCCGAATGGTCCTCTCCCGCCACACCACCACTCATCGCGTGCCCCGCGTGCGGGCCTTCCCCCTGCGCCGCGAGCATCGCCGCGTGGTCGTGGCCAGCGTGACCATGCGCTGGATTGGCCGCGCCAAGTCTCAACGGAGGCACGACGGCCTTGTACCCAATGTCGTCCACGGCTTTGGCGAGTTGCTCAGGCCCGGTCGCCGCCGCGTCGTACTTCACCGTCGCCACCTTGGTGGCGAAGTTCACGCTCGCGGACTCAACGCCCGGCTGCTTGCCCAGCCGCTTCTCAATCCGGTTCGCGCACGAAGCACAGGTCATCCCTTCGATGGGCAGGTCGGCCCGCTCGATGGTCCTTGCGGCCGCCGCATCCGTGGGTTCGGCGGCGCCGTCGGGGTGGTGTTCGTGTGCGCTCGTCATGGTGGTCCTTGCTCTTCGAAACCGATCTCAGGGCCTGGCCACGGTTGTGGTTCGCCCGGTCGCCGAGCCGCCCGCCGCCTTTCCGGCGTCGTCCTTCTTGAGCAGCGATCCGGCGATGAACGCAGCGATCACTACCACACCCAAGATCAGGGGCACGTACTTCCGCCAGCCGGTCGCCGGGGGCTTGTCGTCATGGCATCCGCAGTTACAACTCATGGTTCACCTCGCCTTCGCTCTCGCTCACACCAGCACGCGGCTGACGGCCTCCACCGCCTTGAGCCCCGTACCGAACCGGGCCATCGACTCTCGGTTCTTCTCCAGTTCGCCGTAGGGCAGGAAACGCACGCTCAGGTCGGCGACGCGCCGGAACGCGGGCCGTGCCAGTTGCTGGCGCACATCGTCTTCCCGCGCATCGGGCGCGACCAGGAAGAGTTTCACACCCGCGTGGTCGGGCACTCCCAGGGCAAGGTCCAGCATCCGCACGATACCCGAGTAGATGCTCGTGGTGTGCTCGACCTCGAACGCGGCGACGACGCGAACCATCGGCGTGCCGTTGCTCCCAGCCCGTTCCAGCCAGAGCACGTCGATCAGACGGATCGCCTCCGCGCCCGTCGAAGCCTCCACGGTCGCCGGGAGGGCGTCGATGCACCCATCGCACAAGCGGCCACCCACGACGGCGCGGTTGCGGTCGTTGGCCGCGACCCAGACGTCAAAGCCCAGTGACCGGCCCAGGTCGCGGAGCCAGCCCTGCACCTGCGCGTGCGAGCGGTCCTCCTGCTCGGCGGCTTTCTGCGTCTTGACGGCCGCGGCGGATTCGTCGCGGACTTTCTTGAGGCCCGCTTCCCACGCCGCCAGCGCCCCTGCGTCGTCCTGACACGGTGGGGCTTGATAGCGACCGCTCCCCACGTCGAACAGCAACCCCGCGATCGCCCCAAGGTCGTTGCTCAGCACCGCCCGATGCTCGGCGTTGATCCGCAGCACACCCTCTCGCATCGCCAAATACTCTTCCCACGACCCGAGTTTCACCTTCGAGCCGGTGAGCGCGTTGTACCCCTTGACGATCGCCGTGTTGAAGGGCGGCACGAGCGTGGGGTGGAGGAAGTAGAGCATGTTGGCCGCGGCGGGGCCGAGGCCCTTGATGCCGCGCTCCGCGAGCTGGCGGATCGCCCGCACCACGGCATCCTCGGTGTCGCAGCACGAGCAGGCGTGAAGGAATCGCCCGAAGGCCCGCTGGTTCTCCGCGCTCTCGTAGATGTCGGGGATGCGGAGTTTGGGCTTCCAGAGGAACGCATGGTCGGCCCCCTTGAAGACCTGCCGCTGCTCGGCGATCGAGTGCACCACCGTCTCCAGCGAAGACCCCTTGTAGACGTTGCCGAACGTGCCCGCATCGATCTCGCGCACGACCTCCGCGATCCCGGCCCGGATGGAGCGGAAGTTCTTGATCCGCTGCTCCCACAGGAACCACGAGCGGTAGGTCCCGCCGGCGTCGTCCTTCCATCGGGCGATGAGTTGTGCGAGTGCGTCGTTCATGCCGTCCTTATTCCAGACCGTCAACAGGCTGGCTCACCGCGCCACCCTGCCGACCAACTCCAGGAGTTCCTCGATCATGTCGTCCCGCTTGTCCCCATCCTCGCTCATGGCGGAGACCGCGCAGTGCGTGAGGTGGTTGCGGAGCAGGTTTTTGGCGACCGAACGGAGCGATTCCTGCACCGCCGCGGCCTGCTGGATGATGTCGGAGCAGTAACGGTCCTCCTCGATCATCTGGGCGATGCCGCGGACCTGCCCCTCGATCCGCCGCAGGTGCTTGAGGTTCGCGGCCTTGAGCGCGGCATCGACCCCCGCCGCGTGGGCCCCCGGCCCCACGCCCTCGCGGGCCTGACCGACCACGGAACCCTCGCCGGGCCTGCACCCGCACGCCGCGCCGTGGAGCGCGGGCCGCGCCGCACGCTCGGAGACGCCCTTGCTCGACTTGCCCTTGGCCATCGACATCACTCCTTGGCTCGATGCTTCACCGCACACTCACCGGCAGCAACCGCCGGAGGACTTCGCTCCGAGTCCGTCACCCGGCATCGCGTTCTTCGATCCCCCGCAGCACCCGCCACCGCCCTTTGCCTGCGTTGGCGAAACCGGATCCGCGGCATCGGACACCGCCTTCGCCGGATACCCGGCCTCCTCCAGCGCGGCCACCGCCTTGCCCGCGGCCCAACCATCGGCGGCCTCGATCACCGCCGATCCGACCGCCACCGACCGCACGGTGACCCCCGGCACGGCCGCAAGGGCCTTGGACACGGCCTGCACGCAGTGCCCGCAGGTCATGCCGTCGATGGTGAGTGTGACTGTCCCGATTCTGTTCGTCGTCATGCAAAACTCCTTGTCGGAACTATACTCCCCCGGAGTATCTATATCCACCGGGGCCGCACATCTCAACACGGCTTCGCCGAGCGGAGAGCCTTCCATGTCGGCCTGCACGAAGCATCCTCCGGACTCCCACAATGGAGGGCTCATCGGTCGTTGGCGTGGCTCAGCGATGTCCATCCCTTCCCGGTCCCATCGGCCCGCCCATCCCCCGTCGGTGTTCGCCCATCTCCGTCCATATCTGACTGTGCATGCGACCGCCGGACCAGCAGTTCGTCCACGGGAAGTCCTGGCGTGTGCCCTGGCCGCCGCAGCAACGGAGCCACCCGGTCTTGATCGATCCGCCACGCATCCAGTCGGCCTGGCCGTAGAAACGACTGCACTTGCCCGGCGGGTCGGAGGCGAGCGGGTGGGGCATCAACTCCAAGGAGCTGTCTCCGCTGCCGAGGGTCATCGGCTGACTGTCAATGGGCATGGGGTTTCGGAGCCCCTGGTCCCAGGTGTGGACAATGACCTCGCCCGTGTCGGCGTTGGTGACGACCTCGGCCTTGGTTGTGCCGTTCTGAATCGGAACGATGTCGCCGCCGGTCGGGCCCGCAGCGGCCTTGGTCTCGGAGCACGACGAGAGCATCGCGATGGACACGACCGCGCTGATGGCGACCGCAATAGTCAGGAACAATTTCATGGATGATCCTCCTTTGATTGGACAGCGAACCCGTAGTGTCGCGTGCAGGGCCGGTCACTTCGCGGCGCTGTCGGGAGGAGCGCACTTATCCCACGCGGCGCCTTCCTTGGCGCATCCGCCGCACTTGACCATGTGCGTGCCGTTCTGAATGTAAACGGACATCTCGGTCTTGCAACAGGGGCATTGGTAGGTGCGGAGCGTTTGGATGCGGCTCGTGGCTGAGGCCGGATGGTCGCGGTGGGCCGCGGTTACCGCGTCGTAGCATTCCTGGCAAACAACAGTCTTGCCGGTAGCGGCATCGGTCATCGTGTGCGTGTTGCTTTGGCAAGCGCACAGGGTCAGGCTGCACGCCGCTAGCGCGGCGAACGGACTGAAATCGTGGATTCGAGAGTTCATGCGATGCTCCTCGTTAGGGGCCGGCTGAGCCGGCCGGGTGATTTGGCTATCAGACTCGGGCCGATGGTGCGGGCGCTGTTGGACTCCGTGGGTGTCGTTCCGGACGATCGGCAACGGACAACGCCATGCCCTCGGTGCTTGGCTGCAATACGGCCGGGCGGGTTGACGCTGATCGAGTTGGGTAGGCCGTCGCCTTCACTGCCCGCACCACTAGGATGATGTCCAGGTAGGCGCTCTGGACATCCGTGATGCGGAACCCCGCGGCCCTGGTGTTGGCGAGCGTGTCGCGGTTCATTTCCGTCCCGGTGCGGCGAGTCCACAAGGTCATCAGATCCAGAGTCCATCCCAGCAGGAACTGGCGGCTGCGGACGTGCTCGAACATGAGCAGCCGGCCCCTCTCCAGCCCCTCCTCCCCCTTCCCCTCCGGCCGCAGCACCCGGTGCAACTCGCGCAGGGCCCGCACTGGGTCAGGGACCGAGCACATGGTGCAGGAAGTGACCACCGTGTCGAACGAACTGTCCGGGAAGGGGAGGGCCAGGGCATCGGCCTTGAGCAGGCGCAGGGTTCCGTTGTAGGCCCGCGCCCGTTTGGCCGCGCGGCGAAGCATCTCGTCGCTGATATCGATCGCGGTGATGTCCATGCCCGGCGGGAACGCGGCAAAGTCCGTGCCAGTGCCGGCGGCTACGAAGAGCACCTTGCCTCGCATGTCGGCGAACAGTGCGGCCTTGGCCGGGCCGCGCCGGAAGCACGAGGCCTCGCGGAAGTCGTAAAGCCGCACGCGCCAATCCCAAGCGGTAGTCATGGGTGTGCCCTTCCAGAAGTGGTGCCTCCCGCCGTGCGGGCCCAGCGCCGACACGACGCGCCGTACACAGCGAGAAGGGAAAAAGCGAAAACACCAGAGGCCGCGCCGATCAGAAGCGCTCCTGACCAGGTGAGTACGCATCCGCTGCCGTGCAGGAGGCAGATCGCCATCGGTGCAATCGTGGCCACGAGCATCGACGGCACCATCGTTTCAATGGAACCGAGCAGCGGAGCGGCCAGCCACGCCAGGATGATCTGCACGAGCATCGCGACCGCCATGCCGATCGCCACCTCCACAGCAAATCCCCATTCGGTCATGTGCGCCATGTGCATCGCCGTCATTGAGACTGCCCCAACCAGGGCGAGGAAAAGGACATCGCCCGCGACAATGCCGATCCGTCGGAGTGTGCCATGCGGTTTTGCGGGCCCGTTTCCCCCCGCGGTTGCACTCGGACACGATTGATGCTGTCTTTGAATACCTTGTCGCGCTTTTTGCTCCATGGTTATGCTCTCATTTGAGGAATCCGCGGACATAGGTGTCCTTCTCTGCTTCACTGAGACGGTCCCAACCGCCGCGGTAGCCGGTGCTGTGGGGACAACAGAAGGCGACGACATAGCCCTTGTACGGAATGGTCGGCGAGGACGCCGTGATCGGCTTGCCGGTGAACCGATCAAGAGGATTCACAGGCACGCGCGTCGACGGACCGGGGGGCGGTAGTCCTGCCATGACGGGTGAGTCGAACAGCGGCAACGGAGGTGGAGTACGCTCGGGACGCGTGTTCGTTTGGGGCACCCAAGCCGGCATGGTCAGCACGAGGGCGGCAGAGGTGACGACGACCACCAACGCCATCGCGGCTGCGATCACGAGCCGCAACGGCGGGGTGCGACCGGACGCCTCGCGGTGCCTTCGATCGCCGGTGAAGTGCCTTCCCGCATCTCGAATCTGCGCCTTTCTTGAAACCCCATGACTCATGGCGTGCCTTCTTTCGGACGAGACTCCTGACGATGTGGTCCGCCCTTTCGTCGGCAGGTCCCCCATCGGTATCAATGGTGCTTGTACCAGCCCACACCCCTGATGTCGTTCCATGCGTTGGTCTGGTGGCAGAGGAAGCACTGCGACACATCCGCGTGCTCCACGCGGGCCACGGTCATGGAGACCATCTGGAAGTGCTCCATGTAATGGCTCGGCGGGGCCTGGTGGCACTGGTTGCAGTCGGTCGAGAGGGGCGAAGGGTGGCGGAACTCGGGGATGGTCCAGCCGCCCTGAGCGATGCTCGCGGCGTGGCAGGAGGCGCAGTCGATCCCGAAGAGCGTGCGGTGCGGGTCCTGGTTCGCGTGGCAGGCGTTGCAGTCGAGGGCGGTTTCCTCGGGCCGGATGCGCGGGTGGGCGATGGGGAGGGACGCGAGCGAGACGCCGGGCGGGAGCGGGTGGGTCTTCACACCGATCGCGGCCAGAACCGTGTGGTCCATCGTGGTCGGCCGGGCGGCCACGCCCTGGTGCTCGACGTGGCAGCCGCGGCAATCACCGCCCCCCCCGCCCAAGTCCGCGTGGAACGCCGTCGTCTGCTTGGAGAGGAGCGGTTGGTTGTTGGCATGGCAGGCGATGCACTTGTCGGCCGTCGGGCCCTGGTGCGGCGTGTGGCAGGACTCGCAATCGAAGGGGGGGGCGGCGAGGAACTGGTGCTTGGCGGAGAGATCGCCCGGGTTGACCATCTGTTGCCAGCCGGGCACGGACCTTGAGCCCCGCTCGTGCGTGAGGTAGGGGACAGCGACCGCCACGCCGAGCGCGGCCACCGTCACGACTCCGTAGATGACTTCGATGAGTTTCATGCGAGCCACCGGATTCCGAAGTACCACACCGACCACACGTGCACCGCCAGCAGCGCGTACAGGACGATCGCGATGACGATGTGGCACGCGAGCCACCGGCCGAACGCGGCCTTGGCCACCTCGCGGGTCTTGATCGCGTATTCCAAGTCCGCCATCGACTCGGAAAGCCGCAGGGCGCGGACTGCCGCAGGAGGAATGCCCGTCGGCCCGGACCTGTCTCTCACGAAGAATGGAGCGGCAAGCCGTGTGAAGAAGCCCGCGAGGGGTCGCAGTGTTGCGGCCTGGTTGGGGCTCTGCACCAGGTCATCGGCGACGCGGTCGTACTCGCGGCGTAGGCCGCTGAGCAGTTGCTGTTGGTCGCGGGCGCCCGCCGTGATCTGGGCCATGAGGTAGCGACCGACGAAGCCGCTGAGCGCCACGATGACCATCATCGTGGTCAGCGCGATCCCCAGCGGGCTCTGGAACTTGTGGCCGCTGTGCAGGATGCCCAGGATCGGGGCGAGCACGCCCGCGTAGATGTGGATCGCCAGCAGCGTGCGCATCGACACCGCGGGCGTGATGACGCGTTTCAGGGGTGGGATGCGCTTGATGATGAGGTAGACCAGCGGCACGAGCATCAGCGCCGCGGCTGAGATCCCCAGCACCCCGCCCGTCAGACTTCCGGGGAATCGCGGGTCGCGGTGGATGTAGAACCCCAGCGTCAGCACCACTAGGAGCAAGACGAGGCCGGTCACGATGGGGCGTTCGCGTTCCTGCATTGGCTATGCCTCCACCTCGATGTTCGCGGTGGCCTTGGCTTGGCACGCGAGGATGATCCCGCGGGCCTTCTCGTCGGCCGCGAGCGAGTCCTCGACGGCCATCGTGACCGAGCCCTTCAGGAGCCTGACCTTGCAGGTGCCGCACGTGCCGGCGCGGCAGGAGGCGTCAATCGAGACGCCGACGTGCTCGGCGGCTTCGAGCACGGTCGTGCCCGAGGGGAGCGGCGCGGACTTGCCCGAAATCGTGAACGCGACCTGCGGAGAAGGCGAGGCGGCGGATGGGGCCTCGGCCATCGCCGCCTGCACCGCGGCCTGCCGCTCGTGCGGCTTCTCCGCGGGACCGAACGCCTCGGTTCGAATCCGGTCGCTCGGGACGCCCAACTCCAGAAGAATCGCACGTGCCGAGTCCATCATGGCGGCGGGGCCGCAGACATGGACGCGCCGCTTGGTCACGTCGGGAACGCTCTGGGTGATGAACTCCTTGCTCAACCGTCCCTTGGCCCCTGTCCATGCCACCCCACCCGTCCCCCCCGCGCCGTCCGCACGGCTCATGGTGGGCGACACGTGCAGGTTGGGATGACGTCGCTGGAGGTACTCGAGTTCTTCGCGGAAGAGGTACTCCTCGGGCGTGCGGAACGAGAGCACGAAGTAGATCGGCTTGGCCCAGCCGCGGTCGGTCAAGAAGCGGACCACGCTCATGAGCGGTGTGGCACCGACGCCGGCACCGATGAGAACGATGCTGTCGGCCTCGGTGCCTGTGAAGGTGAAGACGCCCTGCGGCGCGGAGACCTGAAGCAGCGCACCCTCTTTGACCTCGTCGCAGAGGTACCGGGAGACGACCCCCTGGTCCTCGCGTTTGACGGTGATCTCGACGTAGTCGCGCTGCGCCGGAGACGAGGCGATGGTGTAGGAGCGCTTGACGGTTCGCCCGTCCTTGGCCATCGTCAGCGTGAGGAACTGTCCGGCGAGGAACGTGAAGGGGATTGGGCCGCCAGCGGGATCGACGAGCCGGAAAGTCTTGATCACCGGCGTCTCAGCGAAGACCCGGGTGACCCGCAGCGAGCCACCCCAAGAGCGCGGCGGCGCGGTCGCGAGCTGTTGCAGGAGCCTCGCGGCCCGTTGCATCTTGAAGAAGTACATCACGATCATCGCCGCCGCGAAGGCGATCAGGAGCGCCATCCCGACCAGGTGCTCCCACGACATGCCCCACAGGCCGTGCGAGGCCGCCGCAGCCGGCGGACCGGGCAGGTTCATCTGACCCTTGAACCACTGCATCGCCAACGCCCGCGGGTCCTTGCCTTCGGCGATCGCCCGGTGCGCCGCCAAGCCGCTGTCGAATCGTGCCAGACCTTCGCGGAGCTTGGCGACCGCCTCCTGCATCGCCGCGTAGTCGGTCGTGGGCGCGGCCTTGACAAGCTGGTCCAGCCCCAGTGCCAAGAGGTCCGTGCCGCTCTTCATCCGCTCGTGGGCGGCGCGTTGTACTTCCTCACGCTTCTCGGGCGGAAGGTCGGGCAGGTCCATCAACGATGGGTAGAGCGCCTTGGGCGTGGGCGCGCCCATGTTCTTCATCATCTCCCCCATGCCCTCCATCATCCCGCCCGCCCCTGGGCCTGGCTGCGACGGCTGCTGCCCAGCGGGCTGGCCACCGGCGGGGGCGGCACCCGGGTGGTGCCTGGCGTGCTCCTCCGGGCTGACCTGCCCATACGCGGAAATGGGGAGCATCAGCGCCGTCACTGCGGCAAACATGACTGCGCGGCATGGTCGGATCATTTGTCTTTGACTCCCAACGATGCCTGGTATGAACGTCGAATCACCTCATCGCGCTGCCATTTGCGGAAGTTGGCGGTCTTGACGAGGTTCCCGGCTGAGATGCCGACGACGAAGTACACGCCGATCATCGCGTACTGGTCCGGATTCGCCATCGGGGAGTGTCGCCACGACCAGAGGATGTGAGCCAGGTAGAGAACACTGACCGCCGCGGCGGCTATTACGCCGCCGCGCAGCTCGAGCGCTACCGCTGCTTTCAAGACTGGCACCAGGAACAGCCCAGCCAGCAGGATGTGCAGTCCGTGGACGGCGTGCGTGTTCGTCCCAAGCAGGAAGTGGGCGGCGGCGATCACCGCCGCCCATACCAACGCGCTGCGCACCTGATATGACTGTTCCGGGTCCATGCGGCTTTCTCAGATGAGTTGGCGTGCTCGATCCCTGCGCTCCGCGAGGTCTTCGACAACGAGCACGCGGTTCATTGTTCCGAACTGGTTGGCCACACAGCCCGGGCAGTCGTGGTAGGCCTCGTCGCACCCCTGCTCGCAGCACCACTGGCCGTCGATGACGAACTTGTACTCGTACCGCCCCGGGGGCAGGTCCAGCATCAAGACCCAGTGACCATCCCCGGTGCGCTTGAGCGGGTGAGTGGACGGACTCCAGTCGTTGAACGTGCCGGCAACAAAGACGCGCTTGGCCTTGGGCGCATTGGTTGACACGACCAATCCGCCAGGCTTGCAGTTCCGATCTCGAGTTGTCATGGCGATTCTCCTTTAATGACGTGCGTGCGTTGAAAACGCGAGGGACTCACATGTCCGGCATCCCGGGTGCCGCCGGCGCAGCAGGGGCCATCGGCGTCGGTGCGGGCGGGAGCATCCCGGTGAGTTCCTTCCGCTGGTCGTCCGTCAGCGCCTTGGCCGCTTCGCCGACAGCGCGGATGAAGGCCACCCTCTGGTCGCCCTGGAGTTTGGCGATCTCCTGCACCTTCTTGTCGATCGCCATCGCGTCAGGCTGATCGGCCGCGGTCAGCACCCACAACTCCTGCTCGGCCTGCGCGGTCTTCCGTTGGAACTCCGCCTGCTGGAGCAATGCCTGCTCCTTCTTCTGGCTCAGCACGTTCTGCTGCTCGACCGTCAGGGTGATGTGTTCAGGGTGATCAAGGAAAAACCCGGTCGCGCCGACGTGGTAGATGTGCGAGGCACCGGGGAACCCAGGCAGCGCCGAAGGCATGGCCATCGCCGCGGGGCTACCCGCGCCGCCCATCGGCATGTTGCCCATGCCCATCATCTTCATCATGCCGTCCATGCCCATCCCGCCACCCCCACCCGCGCTACCGGACATCCCGCCCATGCCCCCGCCCGAGGCACCGCCGCCCATTCCACCCATCATCATCTGGTCCATGCCCATGCCGGCGCCACCAGGCTGAGCACCACCTCCCGACATGCCTGCCATGCCGCCCGCCCCCGGCATGGGCTGAGCCGGCATCGACGGCATGGGCTGCATCCGGCCGCCGCCCATGGGCCCTTGCATCCTGCCCCTCCCTCCCATCCCCATGCCACCGCCCGTGTTGGCCGAAGGCTGCGCGGCGTGTCCCTGCATGAGCGCTGCCCGAAGCTTGGCGACTTCGGCACGCAGGGCCGCGACCTGATTGACCAGGTCGGCGTTCGCGTCACCCGCCGCTCCTGGCTGTGCGTCGGCGGCCTGCTTGAGGTGTGCCGCGTGTGTCGCCGGGTCCACGCCCGCGGGTGGTGTGGCGGGGTGGGCGGCCGGAGGAGTCGCGGGTTGCGGCTGGGCGATCGAGTGCCCCGCAAAGGCCAGGAGAGTCATCGCGGCCGCGGCGGTGATGAGCGTGTTCGATGTGCGTTTCATGATGTGTTCCTTTCAGAGAGGCGTGCATCTGATGCGGTCCGACGCGGAACGACCGCGTTGGCCGGGATCGGACAGTTGGATTCATCTCCCGGGTGAGACTGTTGTGGACCCACTGCCGGGTGGAGGAATGGCGAAGGACATCGTGGCACCGGGTGAAAGCTCGAAGGTCTCGACATGACCAGCCGCGGTGCCGTCGCCGGTTACGAAGTGGACGTGCAGGTCGCTGTCGCCGGGCGTGAAGACACCCCGGTGCTGGGTGGAGTAGAACCCGATCATGCGGACGGGCACACCGGCGACGCTGGCATGCACCTTCGACTTCTCATGGGCCTCAAAGGTTGCGGGCGCATCATCGGGCCGGTTGAGGACGTGATAGGCCAAGGATTCGGCCCTGCCCTCGATGCGGAAAGCGAACGGCGCCTCGATGTGCACCCCGGCGGCCTTCGCGGCGTCAGGGAGGTATGTCTCCAGGTCCGCGACCGTGCGCACGCTGCCGGGCAGCGGCGCGGTCTTCCACGTGGCGGCGTGTGTGTACACCAGAAACGCCGCGCCGTGGTCGAGGCTGGAAACGGTTTGGATTGCGCCACCCTCGCCGGTCGCAATGGCGGCCTGGCCGTCGATGACCGTGATCTCGCCCTTGAGTCCCGCCAGCGGCCCAATGGCGAACAGGTGGGGCTGCTTGGCCAAGTCCGCGAGCCGCACCTTGGCACCGAAGTCGCCGTCATGCACGGCCTTATGCTGCTCGCCGACCCAGAGCACCTTGGCGTCATCGGAGGTCGCCGATACCGGGCCCGCCCCTTCGGATTCCATCGGGGGCGCTTCCAGCCGTCCCCCAACGGCGTACTCCAACTCAATACGGGCCAGCGCCGCGTCGAGCCGCAGGTCGTTGAGCGTCTGCATCGCCGACTGCCGCTCGCGCAGCACGTCCAGCCAGTCGATGAGCGTGATCTCGCCCGCCTGGAACGCGGCCCCGGCGTTCTGCTCATTGAAGTGAAGGCGCTGCGATAGGTCCTCGCGGCCTCCCAGCGTGCTGTGCCGGAACTCGTCCGCGGCGATGGCGGCCTCGGTCGCGTCGATGTACGCCGTTCTCGCCTCGCGGATTCCCTTCTGCAAGATCGCTTCGTGGGTGGCCAGTGCCGCCCTCGCGAGCGATCCGGCCTTGGCGATCTGCGCCTGGTTGCTGTCGAAGATCGGGATCGGCACATCGAGCGTGGGCCCGATGGTCTTCTTGCCGTCCACATCCCGCTCGAAGTCCACTCCCAGCCCAAGGTCCTTGAGCCGATTCCGTTCTTCGATGCTCAGGTCCGCCGCGCTGGCCTCAACCAGCGCGCGACTGGCGGCTACGTCAAGGCGCTGTGTGGCTACGAGGCGGACCACCACATCCTCGGTGATCGTGGGCGGGGGCGAAGGCTCGTGGTCCGATGCTTCTTCGGCGGTCGCATCCGCGGCGCTCCATCCATCCGCCGCGGAGGCAAAGCCCATGAACTCCAGGAGTCGCCTCCGCTCTTTGGCTAGCTCCCGGCGCTGCCGCCGCAGTTCCTCTTCGAGCGTGATGACCTGTTGACGAGCGCGGTTGACCGCGAGCTGCGTCGCCGCCCCCGCCTCGCGTTGCTTCTCGATCTTCTCGACGAGTTGCGTGGCGGCGTGGATGGACGTCTCGGTGATCGTGACGCCGCGTTGTCCGTACAGAATCTTCGCGTGCGACCCCTTGACGTCCGCGACCAGCCGGAGGGCCTTGTCGGAGACATCGAGCACGGTCGAGTTGAGCCGGGCGTCGGCGGCCTTGATCTTGCCGTCGCGGAGCCACAGGGCCGTCAGCGTCTGGACCGCCTGCGCACCGACAAACGAGCCCCCGCTCACCGGATCGAACGGGAAGCGCAGCGTCAGCGAGACCACGGGATTGGGGAGCAGCCCCGCCTGCACCAGGTCGGCTCGGCCCGCCGCGATCGACTCGACATCGGCCCTGATGCGGCGGTTGTTCTTGAGCGCCGTCACGATCGCCTGGTCGGCCGCGAGCGGCGCAGCCCCGTCCCACGCCTCGAACCGGTCCGACCACGGCGCGGTCCAATCGGCCGCGTACCCGGAGCGCTCCCGCACGGTCGCAGCGGCGCGGTCGATGTCCGGCTTGGGGTTGAGCGAGGCGCAGCCACCGGCGGCCAGGAAGATCGCGGCGGTCAGTGGGGCGAGTGCGTGGGTGAGTCGTCGTGGCATGGGCGTCATCTCCGATCGGGAGTCTGCCCGCCCCGCGTCGGCGGGGCAGGGCGGTCATTGCGATCACTTGCGTTCGTGGCTGGCGCCCGTGCCGGGCTTCGCCTCGGGCGTCGTCGGCGCGGCCGGATCGATCTTCTTCTCCGCCCGGCTCGACCAGTGCAGGTGCGCAATTCTCGGCGTGCCGCCGTCATCCACCACCACGTAGGTGATGGCTGCGAGATACTTGCGGGGCGCATCGGGGTGGTTCGGGTCGGGCACGGTGAACGAGCCGATCTGCCGCACGATCGAGGTCGTGCCGAACGTCTGCACATCCTCCTTGGTCACGGTCATCACGAAGCCGGGCATCTCCTTGAGTTCTGGCAGCAGGTGGTGGTCCCGGTACGTCTCCCACGTCCCCTCGTCGCCCGCGTTCTCGCTCACCGTTGCGCGGCCCTTATCCAGGAAGAGGGCGTCGAGGGCCGCCGCGTCCGCCTTGGCGCACGCTTCGAGATAGCCGCGGGCGACCTTCACCGTCGGGTTGGCGGCGAGCCCGGCCGCGTCAGGCTGGCCAGACTTCGCCTCCGACATGGCGGTGGACTTGGCCGCGGTTTCGATCGCCGTCACCGCCTCGGGCGCGTTCTTGGCGAGCAGGGCCATCTTCTCGTCGTCGGTCTTCTTGTCCCACTTACCCTCGCAGCCGGGGCAGCAGAAGCCGATCGTCACACCCTTGAAGGGCCGCGTGGGCGAGTCGGCGTCGACCTCACCGCCCTTGATGGGACACATCTTGTTCACGGATTGGGCGCGGGAGGTCGTGACCAATGCGGAGCGCGCGGCCGGCGCGGCGGGAGCGCCGCCGTGCCCGGCGTGGCCGCCGGTCGTGGCGGATGATGGCCCGGCGGGCTTGGGCATACCGCCGCACTGGCCGAGCGCGGCGGGCGCGAGCGCCCCGGCGATGAGGAGCGAGGTCGAAGCGATGAGGATGGCTGAGCGGTTCATCGAGAGTCTCCAAAGAAAGGGGTTCTGTTCAGCAGACGAACAGGATCACTTGGCGCCCTCCTTGGGCACGCACCGGTCGCAGTCCACGCCCTCGGGGGCGCAGGTCGGGCAGCGGACCTTCATCACGCCGTCCTTCACGTAAATGGTCATCTCGTTCTTGCAGTCCTCGCACATGTGCGTGGTGATGGTGCGTGTGACCGATGGACCGAAGCGGCGGCCCTGCCGGTCCTGGACGGTCCTGATCTGGTCGTAGCACTTGGTGCAGACCGAGACCTGCCCGGCCTCGGCCTTGACCATGTCGTGCTTGTCGGTGGCGCAGCCACCGGCGAGCAGCGCCGAGGCGGCCGCGAGCAGAAACAGCGAGTGGATGGTGTTCATGGTTGAATCTCCGGGAACGGCCCGCGCTCCCCCCGCCGAACGCTTCGGCGGAGTGGGGAGCGCTCAATCGGCCCGCGCCGCTCTCGCGGGGCGGGACGGGTATGGCTCTTACTTGCCGTGCTCGTGCGGCTTGGCGGGCGCGGCCGAATCGCCCTGCTTGACCTCGAACGTGAAGGGCGCGGTCAGGATCTTCTCGCTGTCCTTGGTGCCCACGTTGAACTGGCCCCAGCCCTTGTAGATGCCGGGCTTCATGAACATGGCCTCGAAGTCCACTTTGGGACCGGTCGCGGCCGTCGCGTGTTCGGCGCCCTCCTCGTGCGGGTGGCTGTGCACGAACTCGGCGCGGTCCTCGCTGATGACCACCAGGTGGCCCATCGCGCCCAGGTACGGGGCCAGCGTCGTCACCGGCTTGCCGTCCTTGGTGATGGTGAACGCCAGGTGCGTCTCGCCGCCGGTCTTGACCGGCCCGCCCGTATCGAGCGACACGGTGTACCCCTCGATGGTCTTGGGGGCCTTGTCATCGACGGTGAGTTTCACCGCCGCGGGGGCCGTGCCCTCGACGGTCAGCGGCACCTGCACGACCTGCTGGCCCACGTTGGGAGGCGTGAAGTCGTGGTACAGGATGTACTCGCCCCCCTGCGGGAACGTGAAGCCCAGCGTGAACGTGCCGTCCTTCTGGACCACGGGGTGCTCGTGGCGGAACCACGAGAGGTCCTTGGAGACGATGAGCAGGTGCAGCAACTTCTCGTGGACGGTCTCGACCTTGGTCACGGGCGCGCCCGTGGGGTCCTTGAGCGTGAACGTGAGCGAAGCGGGCTTTCCCGCCTCGACCTTTCCACCCGCGGGCTTGACGGCGACGCTGAACTTGTCGGTGGTCGCCTTCTTGAGGTTCATGCCGCACTTGGGGCACTTGCCCGGCGCGTCGTAGGTCTTGGCCCCCTCGCAGTGCATGGGGCAGTAGTACGAGTCGTGGGCGTGCTCGCCCGCCGCGCCGCCAGCGGGGGCGTACTTCTTAAGAGTCGCCTGGAGCGCGACCATCTCGTTGTAGACCTTGACGGTGCCCGCGGCATCGCCCGCATCCCCCGCCTTGTCGATGGCGTCGAACTTGCCCGCGAGTTCCTTGGCGGTCTTGTTGATGTCCTTGACGTTCTCCTTGGCGACGCCCGAGCCGGGTTTGAGGGCGAGGGCCGCGAGCGTGTTGGCGACATCGACGATCACCTGGGCCTCGGGGTGGACATCGTCGAGTTTCTTGGTCTTGATGAGCTTGTCGATGTTCTCCAGCCGCTCGTCGATCTCGGCGACGGCCGAGGCGTAGGTGTCGGGCGCCTCGTGCTTCTGGCCCGCGCCGTGGCCATGCTCACCCTTCTCGGGCTGCTTGGCGTCGTGCCCTCCCCCCGCGTCGTGCTGGGCGAGCGCGGCGGGCGACGCGAAGGCCAGCGCGGCCCCGGCGGTGATGAGTGCAAACAGGATGGAACGCGTGCGATGCTTCATTTCAGGACTCCTTGCGATGATGAGTGGAACAGTCGGTCCGGGAAAGCCCGCGGCGGTCGACACGACCGAGCGGGCGGGGGTCAAGCCGCGAAGACCGCGGTCCTTTGGTCAGGGGCTGTGCGGCGTGCGGTCCTCCTTCTCCGCCCTGTGCGGGATGCAGGCGAGCGCCGGGGCGACGGCGAACTCGGCCGCGCACGCGGCGCCGGCGGATCGTCCCGGGGCCGAGCAGACGGCCGATGGCGGCGCGGCGTGCGTCAGGTCCTCGAAGATGTCATGCACGCCCCGGAAGGCGTCGCTGGCGACGGCGACGATCAGGTCGCACTCGGCGGGCGAGAGCGCGAGCGCGTCGAGCGAGGTCTTGAAGAGGAACCAGCGGTCGCGCTGCCGCTCGGCGTGCGGGTCGAGATACTCGGTGCCGGACGTGATGCCCGTGCTCTCGAACAGGCCCAGGGCCCGCCGCACCGCCGGGGCGATGTAGCGCCCGCCGTTGGTCGAGCCCTCCAGCACGTAGAGCGTGCCTAGGAGCCCCACGGGCGCATCGGCGGCCAGCCCGTCGATCCGCTCGCGGAAGAGCCCGGTGGCCGGGAGGGGCGGGTGCTTCGTGAGGCATTGCCCGAGCGCTTCCAGGTCGGCCAGCAGGTCCGGCGTCCGCATGTGATGCTCGCGGACGACCGGCCCGAACACGCGGTGCTCGGCCGCGAGGCGGCACAACTGCGTCTCCAGCGCCAGGTGCACGTTCAGGAGTTGCCCGAGATAGCGGGCGTACCCGGTGCGGTCGATGCGGCCCGAGACCATCGCGGCCATGAGGGGGTGCTTCTCGGCGCGGAAGTGGTCGGCGCGGGTCTCCTCCCTGAGACGCTCGGAGAGGGGCTTGGGCGGGCGGTCGGGGGAGGACGATGTTCGATACTCAAGCATGGCGGGCTCTCCTTTGCGCGATGGGTTTGGTGAACAGGGCGCAGCGGTGCGCGCTGCGACCGTGTGGGGTGTGTGGACGGTCGTCCCATTGAGCGGGACGGCCGTCCGGGTGAACGGGACGACCGTGCGTGCGGCTTGTGCGGGCGTGCGTGCAAATCGGACGGGCACGCCAGTGAAGCGGCCGGTCGTTCCGGTCGATGGAACGGGCGTCCGACCTTTTCGCACGGGCGTGCGGGCGGCGCGGACGGTCCCGGAGACCCTCCCCATGCCCGAGCAGCGCATCCCCCGAGCCGACGGCGACTTTGCTTCCTACGCGAACCACTACTACGAGGCCGTCAAGAAGTGGTGGGACGCCCAGGGCCTGGACCCCACCGACCTCAAGCCGCTGGAGACGGCCCTGGCCGAGTGGAACAAGGACTACCCCGCGCACGTCGCCGCGCAGAACGCTGCGGAAGCGGCACGCCAGAGCAAGGACGCCGCCAAGCGCGAACTCGAACGGCAGATCAGGCCCATCTCCGCCTTCGTACAGAGTTACCCCAAGACCACGGATGCCGACCGCGCCGCGATCGGAATCACGGTGAAGGACACCAGCGCGACCCCCACGCCGCCCCCCGCGTCGCGCCCGCTCCTGCTCATCGACGCCGCGAGCCGCCTCACGCACCGCCTGCGCCTTGTGGACGAGTCCACCCCGACCCGCAGCGCCCGCCCGCGCGGCACGCTCGGGGCCGAGGTCTACGTCGCGCTCGTCGCCGCGCGTGAAACCCCGCCCGCGGACCTCGCGTCGTACAAGTTCGTCCGCACCGTCACCCGCGGCAGCGCCGAAGTCGCCTTCCCAGGCGAGCAGGGCGGCAAAACCGCCGCGTACCTGGTCCGCTGGGTCAGCGCCACCGGCGAGCCGGGTCCGTGGGGCGAGACCGTCACGGCGACGGTCGCGGCGTAGAGCCCGCTCGCTCGCTCCGGCATAGAGTGGTGCATGTTCAAGCCCTATCGCACGTCCGCTGTCGCCGCCGCCGCCGCGCTCGGGATGCTCGCCGGGTGCGCCGCGACGCCCGGCCAGCCCGGGAGGCCCGCCGCCATGAACGCCGCTCAACCCACCATCGAACTCCTCGGCTTCCCTGGCTGCCCCAACACACCCGCGATGCGCGACAACCTCCAGGCCGCGCTCGCATCCATCGGCAAGGGCTGGACGTTCGCGGACACCAACCAGGAGAAGCTGCCCGCGAGCGACCTGCGGCGCGGCTGGCCCACGCCCACGGTCCTCGTCGATGGCCGCGACCTCTTCGGGATGCCCGCGCCCGCTGCGCCGAGCATGGGGTGCCGGATGTACCCCGGCGGCGTGCCCAGCGCCGCCGACATCACCGACAAACTGAGGACGGCGCCGGGCAAGTAGCCACCCGAGCACGCCGCCGACGGCGGCGAGAACGCGGCCGATTTCGTGTGCGGGGCCTCCGCCACCGGCGAGCCGGGGCCGTGGGGAGAGCCCGTCACGGCGACGGTCGCGGCGTGATTCGTCGCGCGGGTTCTGGCTCGGGATGATGTCGTTCGCGGTCATAGGTGGTGCGTGCTTGAAGTTCCTGCGCGCGTCGACTAACCTCCGAGTAGTTGCGACGCAGTCTCAACTACTTCCGATGGGCCTCCGGGTTTCGACGTTGGAAGGGCGGTTTGTTCGGGCGACAGACGGTCTTTGCGCCGTTCCCGTCCGCCTCCGCTGCGATCGAGCCCGCCCGTGACACCCCAAGGACCGGTTCAACATCCGGCCCGCCTTGGAGGAACATCCATGCGTCCATCGCTCCCCGCCGCGCTCGCGGCCGCGCCCTTGGTCTTGCCCCTGCTCGTGCCCGCCGTCGCCCGCGCCGACGAACGCCGCTTCACGTTCACGCAGGAGGCCCCGACGGCTCCCAAGGGCGCGGTCGAGTTCGAGAACTGGTTCACGTACAAGAAGGCCACGCCCGACGACTCGTCGTTCAACCGCTTCGAGTTCAGGCACGAACTGGAGTTCGGGCTGACCGACCACGTGCAGCTCGCGTTCTATATCGCCGACTGGAGCATCACCAGCGGGCGCTCGGTCGAGCGGGACCAGGCCAAGTACGACGACTCGGCGCTCGAACTCAAGATCAACTTCATGGACCCCGCCAAGGACGGCTTCGGCCTCACGTCCTACCACGAGGTCCGGCTCGGGGACGCGGTGTTCGAGCTGGAGAACAAGCTCATCCTCCAGAAGAACTTCGGTCCGCTCGTCGCTGCGTACAACCTCAGCCTCGAAGCCGTGTGGCAGGAGCACGGCTACCGCGAGCGGGAGGGGGAACTGAGCCAGTCGCTGGGCCTGTCCTACGAGATCACACCCAAGTTTCTGGTCGGGATGGAAGCCCTGCACGAACTGCCGCTCCCGGACTGGAAGACCGGCGCCAACCAGAACTTCTTCATCGGCCCGGTCGCGTCCTACCGATTCGGGGGCGACCATGACTGGTGGGTCACGGCGACAGCGCTCAAGCAGACCACGCACAACGAGGGCGAGGCCGAGTGGCAGTTCCGCGTCATCGTGGGGTTCTCGTTCTAATGGCTTGCAACTGTGGGCACTCGGACTGCGGTGGAGGAGGCGGCCTGCCCAACCGGGCTCGCTGGCTGATCGTGGCAGGATTGGTCGGCCTGATCGCGCTGGCGCTGGCGGCGTGCGCGGGCGGTCCCCGCTCGTGGGGACAGGCCCCGGACCTGACTCCCGCTCTGATCGAACGCGGAAGCACCCGTGGGTTCCCGGAAGACTCACTGCGGCGGGGACGCGAGGTGTTCGTTGCCAAATGCGCTGAGTGCCACGCCCTGCCAAACCCGGACGGGTACACGGAAAGGGAGTGGGAGAGAATCCTGCCCCGCATGGCTCGCAGGGCACGGCTGGACGATTCGGAAGCACGGGCCGTGCGGGCATTCGTGCTGGCGGTCCTGAGCGAGCGGAACGGCGCGGCTCATTGACGCGTGCCGCGCTCCCGACAATGCCGAGTGGTCTGTTCATGGCGTGCCCTCCGGCTTCTTCCCGTCGGCTTGGCCATCCGTTGAAGTCGGCGGTGTGACTGCGGGCGCGGGGTTCTGAGCGGTCGGGATCGGCGGAGCGATCGCTGCGGGCGCAGGTTCGCCCGCCTGCCCATCGCCCTGGACCAACTCCTGCTTCTTCTCCGTGCCCTCGGTGTTCTCCGTGGTGAAACGCCTTGGCTCCGCGCCGCCGTCCGCGAGCGGGTCGGTCTTGGCCTGCTTGTGCTCGCGCGCGAGGCGCTCCGCCGCGTGGCGGCCGAACTTCAAGAACACCGTCGGGGTCACGAAGAAGTCCAGGAGCGTGCTGGTGATGAGGCCGCCCAGGATCACCACGGCCACGGGGTAGAGGATCTCCTTGCCCGGCTCGCCGCGCGAGAGCACCAGCGGGACCAGGCCCAGCCCGGCGGTGAGCGCCGTCATGAGGACCGGCGCGACCCGCTCCTGGCTCCCCTTGATGACCATCTCCCTGCCGAAGGGCAGGCCCTCGTGCGTCATCAGGTGGATGTAGTGGCTGACCATCAGCACGCCGTTGCGCGTGGCGATGCCCGTGAGCGAGATGAAGCCCACCAGCGAGGCGACGCTGAAGGTCTCGCGGGTGATGACCAGGGCCGCCACGCTGCCGATGAAGGCGAAGGGGACGTTGAGCATGATCTGGGTGGCGACCTGCGCGCTCTTGTAGTGCGTGTAGAGCAGCACGAAGATGGCGATGAGGCTGCACGTCCCGAGGATCAGGAGCAGCCGCGTGGACTGCTGCTGGGCCTCGTAGACGCCGCCGAACTCGAACGTGTACCCCTGCGGGAGTTTCACGTCCTGGCGGATGCTCGCCTGGAGCTCCTGCACCGTCGAGCCCAGGTCGCGGCCGCGGACGTTGCACTGCACCACGATGCGGCGGCGGATGTTCTCCCGCTGGACTTGGTTGGGGCCGAGCCGCTCGGTGATGTCGGCCACATCGCGCACCAACACCACCGCGCCCGTGGGCGAGATCAGCCGCACATCGCCGAGCCGGGCCGGGTCGTTGCGGTACTCGTCGTCGAGGGTCAGGACCATCTCGAAGGAGCGCAAGCCGTCGAGCACCTGGCCGACGACCTTGCCCTTGGTGGCCGTCTCCATCGCGTCGGTCAAGGCCGCGGGCGTGAAGCCCAGGCGGGCCGCGGCGGCCCGCTTGACGGCGATGTGCAGTTGCGGCACGAGCACCTGCTGTTCGACTTGCAAGTCCGCCACGCCCTCGATGCCGTTCATCGCGGCCTTGGTCTGGTCCGCCAGCGAGCGGAGCGTGTTCAGGTCGTCGCCGAAGATCTTGACGGCCACCTGGGCGCGGACGCCCGAGAGCAGGTGCTCGATGCGGTGGCTGATGGGCTGGCCGACACTGACGGAGACGCCCGGGAAGACCTTGAGTTTCTCTTCGATCTCGGCGAAGACGACCTCGCGCGAGCGGATCGCCGCGGGGGCCGGGGGCGTGCGGCCGCTGGTCAGGATGTGTTTCTCGGGGTGCTTGGCCTCGTCCTTGGTCCAGAAGTCCACATCCATCTCGCTGTAGTGGACGCCCTCGGCGTGCTCATCCTGTTCCGCCCGGCCCGTGCGGCGGCCCGTGCTCTTGACCTCGGGGATCGACAACATGATCTCCTCGGCCTTGCGGCCGATCCGGTCGGACTCGGCCAGCGAGACGCCCGGTTGCAGGATCACATTGACCGTCGCGGTGCCCTCGTTGAACGGAGGCAGGAACTCCGAGCCCAGCCGCGTGACCACGAAGAGCGCGATGAGGAAGACGGCCACGCCCGAGCCGATGACCTTCCAGGGATGGGGAAGGGCGACGGCGTAGGACTTGCGGGCCACGGCCTTGCACCAGCGCAGGACCGGGCCGTCCTTCTCCTCCTTCATCTTCTTCATGTTGGGCAGGAGGTAGTACGACAGGACCGGCGTGACGGTCAGGGCAACCAGCAGCGAGGCGAAGATGCTGATGATGTACGCCTGGGCCAGCGGCCAGAAGAGCCGGCCCTCGATCCCCGGCAGGAACATCGTGGGAAGGAACACGAGGCACACGATCACCGTGCCCATGATGATCGGATTGCGCACCTCGCTGGAGGCGTCGAAGACCACGCGCATCGCGGGGAGAGGCGAAACGGCGTGGCGATTCTCGCGAAGTCGGCGGAAAACGTTCTCCACATCGACCACCGCGTCGTCCACCAGTTCGCCGATCGCCACCGCAAGGCCGCCGAGCGTCATGGTGTTGACGCTCATCCCGAACCAGTGGAAGACCAGGAAGGTCATGATGATCGAGAGCGGCAGGGCCGTGAGCGTGATGAGCGTGGTCCGCACGTTCATCAGGAAGAGGATGAGGATGATCATGACAAGCACGGCGCCGTCGCGCAGAGCGTCGAGCACGTTGTGGATGGCCGACTCAATGAAGTGCTTCTGCCGGAAGACGTCGGGGTTGATCTCCAACCCCGGCGGAAACGTGGGCTTCATCTGCTCCAACGTTTTGTCGATCGCGGCGGTGAGCACGATAGTGTCCGCCGTCGGCTGCTTCTGGATCGCCATGATGACGGCGGGCTTGGCGTTGGCCGAGCCTTCGCCGCGCTTGATCGTGGTGCCCGCTTCGACTACGCGGGCCACGTCCTTGACAAGGATGGCGCGTGGTGGGTCGTCGTGGTCGCCGGGACGTGTGACGACGAGCGAGTCGGCGATGTCCTGGGCGTTCTGCACGCGGCCGAGGTTGCGCACCACCAGTTCCTGCGCCCCGGTGATGACGAATCCGCCGCCGGTGTTCTGGTTGGAGGCCGAGAGGGCTTTCTCCAGGTCCTCCATCGTCAGGTCGTAAAGGCGCAACTTGTCGGGGTCGGCCTCGACGCGGAACTGCTTGAGTTCGCCGCCCATGACCGTGACCTGCGCGATGCCCGGGATGGAGAGAATGGTGGGGCGAAGCATGAACTCGGCCAGCGTTCTCACCTCCAGCGGCGAGAGCGTGTCGCTCCGCACGCTCATGAGCACGATCTCGCCCATGATGCTGGCGATCGGGGCCATCGCCGGGACCACGCCCGGCGGGAGCTTCTCGGTGATCGACGCGAGCCGCTCCTGCACGATCTGGCGGTTGTAGCGGATGTCGGTGTCCCACTGGAACTCGACGTAGACCACCGAGAGCCCCAGGGCGCTGGTGCTGCGCACGCGGTCTACGCCGGGAGCGCCGTTGACGGCGGTCTCGATGTAGTACGTGACCTGGGCCTCGACCTCTTCTGGGGCCAGACCCGAGGCCTCGGTCATGATCGTGACTACGGGGCGGTTGAGGTCAGGGAGCACATCGGTCTTGGTGTGCAGCGCGACATAGAGCCCGTACACGGACACCAGGAGCGCGGCCATCAGGACCAGCACGCGGTTGTGGAGCGAAGCTTTGATGATCCAGTTCAGCACGTGGAGTTCCTCGCTCGGTTAGCCGTGGGTGTGGTCAGCACCGTCCGAGGACGGTTTGGGCTCTTGCTTGGCAGGGCCCGTGTCGGGGGTCTTGGCGGGCTCGGACGTCGCGCCGGGCGAGACGCCCCGGAGCTGTGACAGGCTGAACGCGCCCTGCACCGCGATCACGTCGCCGGGTGCTACGCCCAACTTGATCTCGACGATCTGGTCGTCGCGCGTGCCCGTCGCCACGTCGTGCTTCTTGAAGAACTCCTTCTCCTTCACGAACACGTATTGGAGAGGACCCTCCTTGACGATCGCCGAAGCGGGGACCACCACGGCGGAGTCGGTCTGCCGGAGAATCACGGCGAGCTCGACGAACATGCCCTGTCGCAGCACGCCGCCCGGGTTGTCGGCGTCGATGATGACGTGGGCGGTGCGCTTGCTCGCATCGATCACGGGGCTGATGAACCGCACCGTGCCGGTGGTCACCAACGCTCCGTCGTTGGATCGGCGCACGCGGACGCTCGGCGTTCCGGCAGCAACCAGCGCATCCACGAGACTCTCGGGCACCTCTCCTTCGATCTGCACGGTGGCAAAGTCTCCGATCGTGAGCACCTTGGCCCCGGCATCGACTCCCTGGCCTACCACGGCGGCCCGGGTGACCACCACGCCGTCGATGGGGGCGAGAAATCGGACCAGGCCCGGATGAGCCGCATCGACCGAGACCTCGCTGCCCTCAGCGGCCTGGGCTGGAGGGATCAACGCTCTGAGGGCCTCGACGGAGCGCAGCGTGGATGCGCTCTGGGTGCGGAGCGACTGGACATCGGTCTTGGCCTGTTCCAGAGCAACGGCTTTAAGCGCCGCGTCGGCTCGGAGCTTGATCGCCTCCGTCCTGCGCTGGACGAGCAGGTTCGCCGACACTGCCTCTCCGCTGGCGGACAGCCGCGCAGCCTCGGCCTCTGCGAGGTCGGCGGATGCGTTTGTCGCGGGCACCTCGATCTCCAGCGACCGTACCAGCGACTCCGACTTCTTCGCGTCGGAGAGCAGCCGCTCGTAGTCGGCCTCCAGCCGCCGCAGTTCATAGATGTTCTTGGCGAGCTCCTGCGACTCGATCTCGGCGACCGCATCGCCCTTCTTCACGGAGTCGCCCGGCTGCACTGTGATCGCTCGCACGATGCCCGCGGTGCGAGGTGATACGGCCACCAGTCGATCGGGCCGCGCTCGCACGGACCCGGTGAGTTTCATCACCTCTTCCACCTGACCGAAATCAACCTCGGCGGTCTTCAGTCCAATGGCCAGCGCCGTCTCAGGCGAGACTTTCTTGGGCGCATTTGGGTCCCAGGACGCGGATTCGGTCTTGCCGTGTCCTTCGTGAGCGAAGGCCGGGATGAGGACAGCGGCGGTAACGACCGCGATCGCGCTGAAGGCCGTGGCCTTTCGACGGTTCATGAGGAACCTCCTGACAGGAGCTCGGTTGTGAAAAAGGAGTCGGGGTGCGACGACCGCAAGCGAACAGCGATGCGACAATCGGCGTGTGTGGCGTGCCCCAATGTGGGCAGGCGGTCACTCACGCGAGGGGTCGCGGCGCGGCGGTGCTACACGATGAGCGCGCAGTGCTGGCGCAGAAGTGAGGTCGGCGGCCTCGCGATGGCCAAACTGCCCCGATACTGGACTCGGATCGCGGCAGGCGGAAGCATGTCCGCCGCCATGGACCAGTCCAGAATGGCCACAACGACCGGCATTGGAAGTTCGACGGTCGACTTCTGGACCGTCAGCATCTTGCCGTCGTTCTTCTCGCAGTTGCAGTGATGCTTCTCATCACCGGGCCCACACGGAACCGACGATTGCCCATCCTCATGCTGCTTGTGCCCGGTGGCGTGCTGATGAGGCGCGGCGAGGTCATGGTCCGAATCGTGCGAACGGTCATGTGACGCTTCGGGCTCGTCCGCTACCGGCGCGGCTTGACAAGACGAGCAGGTGCTCAGCAAGGAGCGGAAGTTGCAGCAGCAGAATGGCACGGCGACCACCAGCAGGAGGGTCACCAGAAGCCGAAATGGACTGCCGCGATGGAGCATACCTATGGGGAGTATACAGGCCTACACCGGATACGTCTCGATCCGACACGAAGTTCGCTGAGATTTTCAGAGGCGCCTACTGCACAAAGCACAAGATCTGCCCTCCGATTGCGCACAACAACACCGCGTCCGGCACACGCGGATTGGCAGAGCCTGCGGAGAATGGGCATCAGCGAGTTTGTCTCTTAGTGGTTGGAGAGCTCCTTCCGGTGCTGCCACCGCTTGGCGAGGTAGAACACGACCGGGTACACGACCAGTTCCATCATGAAGCTGATCAGCAGGCCACCGATCAGCGGGGCGGCGATGCGGCGCATGGTGTCGGCGCCGGTGCCGTGTGACCAAAGGAGTGGGACCAAGCCGATCATCGCCGCAGCCACAGTCATGGCCTTGGGACGGATCCGCTTTACGGCCCCGTCATGCACGGCCGCGTAGAGGTCGGTGAGTGAATTCATGCGGCCTTGTTCTTTGAAACGGTCGAAGCTGTTGTCGAGATAGAGGAGCATCACCATGCCCGTTTCGGCGTCGAGCCCGGCGAGCGCGATGATCCCGATCACGACCGCGAGCGAGAGATTGAAGTCCAGCGCGTGCATGAACCAGAATGCCCCGACGAGGCTGAATGGCACCGCCAGCAACACCACGCCAACGCGGAGCCACGAGCGGCTGCTCACATACAGCAGAAAGATGATGGCGACCAAGGCCATGACGCTCGCGGCAATGAGCCGCGGCAACGTCTTCTCCCAGAACTCGAACTGGCCAGAGAACACCAGCGTGTAGCCCGGAGGCAGGTCGACCTGTTGTGCGACCGTCTTGCGGGCCTCGGCGATGTAGCCACCGAGATCGCGTCCCGCGATGTCCACGAAGATCCACGCCGTACGCTGCGCATTCTCGGAACGGATCATCGGAGCGCCGGGGGTGAGGTGAATCTTCGCGAGTTGGCCGAGCGGTACCTGGACTCGCTCGCCCTTGGGCCCGGGCATCGGGGCCGTCACCAGCACCTGTTCGAGCGCGGGCAGGTCATCGCGGTAGTCGCGAAGGTACCGTACGTTGAGCGGGTAACGCTCCAGCCCCTCGACAGTGGTGGTGATGTTCATGCCGCCGACCGCAGACTGGATCACGTCCTGCACGTCCCCGGTGGTCAGGCCGTAGCGGGCCGCGGCGGCGCGGTCGATGTCGAAGTCGACGTAGTACCCGCCAAGCGTGCGCTCGGGGTACGCCGAGACCGTCCCCGAAATGCCACGGACCGCGCTGGCGGCGCGCTCCGCGAGGTCGCCGAGTACCTTGAGGTCAGGGCCGAGGATCTTGATGCCAACAGGGGTCTTGATGCCCGTGGCGAGCATGTTGATGCGGTTCTCGATCGGGAATGGCCAGGCGTTGGCCATGCCGGGAAACGCGACAACGGAGTTGAGTCCCGCGTGCATCGTCCCGTCGGGATCGGACCAGCCGAACTTGAGCTCCTCGGTCGTGATGGGCCGCTCGGCGGGCCAGAACGCGCCGTGGAACGGTTTCTGGAGCCACTCCGGCCATGAACTGAAGAAGTACTCGGGGCGGCGCGTCCGCCACTTCGACCGGTCGGGATTGAGCTGTGCGACCGTTTCGATCATCGATAGCGGCGCGGGGTCGGTAGCCGTCGCGGCTCGCCCGATCTTCCCGTGGACGCTCAGCACCTCGGGGAACGTCTTGATGAGCTTGTCGGTCTGCTGCAGGAGCTGCTTGCTCTTGGTGATGCTGATGGAGGGGTCGGTCGTCGGCATGTAGAGCAGGTCGCCCTCGTCCAGGGGCGGCATGAACTCGGTGCCCATGCGCGTCATCGGGTAGTAGGTCGATGCCAGCGCGATAGCGGCGAGCAGCAGCAGTCGCCAGGGGTGCGCCATGGAAAGACGGAACGCCGGCTCATAGATCCGCTGGAGCACCCGGCTGATCGGGCTGTGTTGCTCGTGGATGATCTTCTGCGGCAGGAGCAGCATCGCCATCAGCACGGCCCAGCCGCCGGCGATCCACCAGCGGAAGTGTTCCAGGTGCGGCATCCCCGAGGCGATGATGAACAGCGCGGTCGCGGGCAGGAACATGGCGCCCAGCGTGATGACGGTGTTGCGCCAGAATCCCCAGCTCTTGGGGAGCACCCGCCCGGTGATGAAGTAGTACATCAGGACCGGGATGATGGTGATGGAGAGGAATGCGGCCGCCGTCATCGCGAAGGTCTTGGTGAAGGCGAGCGGCTTGAAGAGCCGTCCGGCCTCGCCGCCCAGCACGAACACCGGGAGGAACGAGACGGTGATGATGAGCAGGGAGAAGAAGAGCTGCGGCCCAACCTCCTTGGCCGCCGCCATCATGATTTCCGCCCGCGGCGTCGGTGGATGCCCGGCATGGACGCGGTCCTCCTCCCGGTCTAGATGTTTGTGCCCGTTCTCGACCATGATGACGGCCGAGTCCACGACCACGCCGATGGAGATCGCGATCCCGCCCAGGGACATGATGTTGGCGTTGATCCCCAGCAGGTGCATCACCAGCAGGGCGGCGATAACGCTCGACGGCACGACGAAGACCGCGACCAGTTCGCTGCGCATGTGGAGCAGGAACAGGATGCACACCAGCCCGACGACGATGATCTCCTCGACGAGCGTGTCCCGGAGCGTGGAGATGGAGCGGTTGATCAGGTTCGAGCGGTCGTAGGTGGTCTTGATGAAGACGCCGGGCGGGAGGCCATCTTCCAACGCAACCAGCTTGGCCTTCACATCGGCGATGACCTTGTACGCGTTGGCCCCGAACCGCGCCACAACCACGCCGCCCACGGCCTCGCCCTCGCCGTCGAGGTCGCCGACGCCCCGGCGCATGTCGCCGCCGACCTGGAGGGTCGCGATGTCCCCGAGCATGACCGGCGTGCCCTTCTCGCCCAGACCCACGGGCACCTGGGCCAGGTCCTCAAGGCCCTTGAGGTAGGCCCGGCTGCGGACCATGTACTCGTTCTCGGCCAACTCGATGACGGACCCGCCCACGTCGTTGTTGGAGCGCTGGATCGCCATCATCACGTCGCGGAGCGGCAGGCCGTACGCCCGCAGCTTGAGCGGGTCGAGGATGACCTGGTACTGCCGGACGTACCCGCCGATGGAGGCGACCTCGGAGACATCCTCCACCGAGGTCAAGGGGTAGCGCATGTACCAGTCCTGCAGGCTGCGGAGCTGGGCGAGGTCCTGGTTGGAGGGCAGCAGCGGCGTGTTGGTGATCGGATCGTTACCAGGCTTCTCGAACGCGCGGACCTTCACCAGTTTCTCGCGCCGCTCCTTGGGCGCCTCATCGGGCGAGGCGTACCAGCGCTCGCCCTCGGGATCGTGCCAGAACCCCTTGGGGTGGTCGGGGCTGTAATAGCCGGGGTACAGCACGTACTGGTACACCCAGCCCACGCCGGTCGCGTCCGGGCCGAGCTTGGGCTCGACTCCCTTGGGCAGTCGGTCGCGGGCGAAGTTCAGGTACTCCAGCACACGGCTGCGGGCCCAGTAGATGTCCGTGCCATCCTCGAAAAGCACGTACACGAACGACTGCTCGAACATGCTGTACCCGCGGACCACGGTGGACCCGGGCACGGCGAGCATCGCGCTCGCCAGCGGGTAGGTCACCTGCTTGTCCACGACCTCGGGGTTCTGCCCGGCGTACTCGGTCTGGACGATGACCTGCACATCCGACAGGTCGGGGATGGCGTCCAGGCGGATGTTGAAGATGCTCCACACGCCCGCGCCGACCATCATCGCGGTCAGCAGGAGGACCATGAAGCGGTTCTTAATCGAGAGTTCGATGATGCGGGCGATCATGCGTCACCTCGCTCCCTTCGCACCGCCGACCGGGCGCACCAGCGAGCCGCACTCCTTCATGTCGTCGGCGTAGTACGGGTTGGCCACGTCGGCCTTGCGCTGCAGCCAGTCGGCCTTGGCCATCGGGCAGTGGAGCACGAAGAGCGAATCGGCCACCTTCGGCGAGGGCGGCATCGCGTCGATCAGCGCGATGACCGCGGCGCTCACGCGCTTGAACGCCTCGCGCTGCTGGTCGATCGGCTTGCTCGTCAGCGACTCGGCGGCGGCCGCCGCCTCCGAGACCAGCCGCTTCCCCTCCGGCCCCGAGACCTCGCCGTGCAGGGCGTGGACCGCCGCGACCAGGCCGTCGGGCTTGAGCGGCGTGGCGTCCTTCTGCACCGCCCCCAGCGATTCGGCGAGCACGAGGTACGCGCTCACGATCGCATCCACGCGCTCCTGCGCGGCGGGCGAGAGCGCGATCGGGGCGGCGGGGGGCGGTGGCTTGGCCGCGGGCGCGGCCGCCGCCCCGCCCGAAGACTTCTCCGCCAGGAACTTGGCGATCGCCTCGCGCAGGCGGCTTTCCGAGTCGATCAGGAACTGCCCGCTGGAGACCACCGACTCTCCGACCTTCAGGCCCGAGCGCACCTGCACCAGTCCCTGCTCGCCGGAGAGCCCGATGGCGACGTTCCGCGGCTCGAAGCGGCCCTTGCCCGTGCTCACGAAGACGAGCTGCTTCTCGCCGGTGTCGATCACCGCCTCGCGCGGGATGAGCGTGACGGGGTCCGCCGAGCCGACGTCGATGTCGGCGATCGCGTACATCGCCGATCGGAGCACGCCGTCGGGGTTGGGCATCGCCATGCGGACCAGCGCGGTCCGCGTCATCTCGTCCAAGTGGGGATGCACGAAGACGACCTCGCCCTCGAAGGTCCGCTCGGGCAGTGCGTTCACGCGGGCCACGGCCCGCTGGCCCACCCGGACCCGCCCGATCGAGCCCTCGGGCACGCGGGCCTCGAACCACATCGTCGAGCGGTCGGCCAGACGGAGCACCAGTTGCCCGGCCATCACCGCCGAGCCGTTGTAGACGCTGGCCTTTTCGACCACGTGCCCGTCGATCGGGGAGAAGAACGTCACCACGGCCGGGGCATGCTCCATCCCGCCCAGCTCCGCGATCTGCTCGGCGGTCAGGCCGAGCGTCTGTAGGCGGAGTTCCGCCGCGGCGATCAGCGCCGCGCTGGTCTGGCCCAGCGAGCCGCCGGCGTCCTGGCCGGTGCGATCGGCGGACTTCCGCGCCGTGATGAGTTCCTCGATGGCCAGCCGCAGGTCCGGGCTGTAGAGGTCGAACAGCGGGTCGCCCTTCTTGACCGCCATGCCGTCGGTGTTGGCGTACAGCGTCTGGATCCAGCCGGACACGCGAAGGTTGATGTCGCGGCGGCCCGGCTCGGGCTCGGCAAGGATCGCGGTGGCCCGTACGGTCTCCTGGAGCGGCCCCTCGGTCACGACCGCGGTGCGGACGCCCATGTTCTGCACCACCGCGGGGTCAATGACCACAGTGCCTAGTGCGCCCCCTCCCGCTGGTTCACCAGCATCGTTCGCGGTCACCAGCGGCGTGAGCTTCATGTGACAGATCGGGCAGTCGCCCGGATGGTCCTGGATGACTTGCGGGTGCATGCCGCAGGTCCAGAGCTGCTTCTTGCCGTCGGCGGCTTTGCCGGATTCCTTGGCGGAGGCGGCCGCGGCGGTGTCACCAGCGGCGGAGGGCATCAGCCATCGCTCGAAGGTTGTGTGCCAGCGCATCCCCGCGTAGATCCCGCCCGCCGTGAACAGCAGCAGGAGCACGAGGGAAGCGGAACGGCCGCGGCGGGCGGCGGGTGCCAGAGAAGCGGTATTGGTTGTCGGAGTCTCAGTGGTCATGGCGTTCTTTCTGGTGACCGGCGTTCATCGAGCCGGGAGCGTGTTGCTTGCGGAGGGGGACGCGACGACGGCTGCGCTGGGAACGACGGTTTCAATGTCCGTACCCATGAGCGCTTCGAGTTCAGCAAGCCGCTTTTCGCGCGAGGCGCGGGCCTCGACGATCATGAGCCGGGTGTCCAGGAGCATGTTCTGCGCCTCGATCAGGTCGAGGTACATCGCGGCTCCGGAGGCGTAGGACTGTCGCATGTTGGTGAGCACCCGCTCGGCAAGCGGGAGGAGCGTGGTCTCGAAGAGGGCCGCCTGCCGCTCGTTGTTGCGGAGCGCCACGAGCGTGGCCACGAGCGTCGCGGCCCGGTCGCTGCGGGTCTGCCGCAGCATCGCGTCGCCAGAGCGGAGCATCGCCTCGGCCTCGCGGATACCGCCCTTGATTTCGGCAATGGTCGTCGGGAGCATGATGGTCGCGCCCACTGCCTGCGACACGCTTCCGGTGAACATGAACGAGGGGTTGATGTCGGGGATCCACTGCATCCGCGCCAACTCCAACGCATCCGTGCGGCCTTGAACTTGATGGGCCAAGGCCGCGATCTCGGGGTTGCGCTCGACCGCAACGGCGAGGATCTGGTCATCGGTCGCCGCGATCTCCCGCACGTCAGCGGCCGCGGCCGCCAACGGAGCGTTCGGATCCCGGGCGAGCATCCCGTTGAGCATGGCCCGCATCGCCGTGAGCTCGGCCTCCGTGTTCTGGACGTTGTTCTCCAGCGTGCGGAGGCTGGCCTCGGCGCGGAGCAGGTCTCGCTGCACCCCGCCGGCCTGAGCTCTCGCCCGGGTCGCGTCAATCGTCAGGTGACTTAGGGCCAACTGTTCCTGCTGGATGCGTCTCTTCTGCTCCAGCATCTGCAGGTCGGCCCACGACGAGAGAACGCGGCGTTGCAGGTCGAACTTTGCCGTGCGGAATCGCTCGGCGGTGGTCCGGGCCTCGTCGAGCGCGACCCGGCCCTTCTGCTGGACCTTGGTCGGGAACGAGAGGTTCATCGACGGGTCGAAGCCGAACGCAAACGTCTGGCGGTCGAAGGACTTCATGCGCTCGGAGGAGAACATGTACGAGTAACCGAACTGGAGGTTGGAGTTCGGGTATGCGGATGCCATCTCGATCCGCTGGACCGCCGCCTTCCACTCGAAGTACGACGCTTCAAGGTCGCCGTTGGCGAGGAATGCGCGCTGAAGTACGTCTTGCCACGAAGGTGACGCCGGGAGTTCAGGTAGCGCTCGTTGTTCGAACGGCTCTTCGTACGGCTTGCCCGCCTCGTGCATGCGGGCTTGCTCCTCCTTCGTGCCCGAGGGCGTCAAGGCGCAGCCAGAGAGCCCTGCAAGCGCGAGCGAACAGATGACCAAAACGGTCGAACCACGATGTGAGCGGATCGCGGCGGGGCGGTTCCCCGCGCGGAACGCACCTTCGGTGCGGTCGATAGACATGACGCAGACTCCTAGTTGTGGGGGATGGGGCCGTGGTGCCAAGCAACAGATGCTGGGGAACGGCCCGGAACCGTGGGACGGCGGAAACCTCAGCGCGCAATGCGGCTAAGGCACCGAGTACCTAAACGACCCACACACACAGGAGCGACTGAATGGAATCTGCGGACTGCTTCGGCGACCCAGACGAATTGGTCCACCGCTGTGCGAGCACGACGGGCGCCGGAGGAAGGACCGCGAGTAGCATGGGGGGCAGTGCGACGAACTGATGCGTCTGCTCGGCCTTTGGATTGGAAGGCGGGGTGCGAGGTTCTTCAGGTTGGGACATTCCGCAACGGCAAGCGACGAACTTGTCGCCCGTCGGGCAGGATGCGGTCATTGCTCCAACGCCGCCTCGGCAACAAGAGCATCTCGAACCGCCAGCGTTTGTTGGGGCGGCAGTTCCTGGCATCATCTCCGCGCAGTTCAACGTGGTCAGTCCGGGGAGGGACTGCACCAGAATTGAAAGGACGAGGATGATCCGAGAAATGATCGCCATATGGCTACCAACCCTACCCACGAACCGCACGATCGGTTCACCAGAGCATATCTGTCAGTTGGTGTGCAGGCTTCTTCAACCCTAACAAACGACGCATCGAAGACTGCGGGTACCTGGCTGCGCTAATTCACTGTTTGTCGGGCAACACCAGAACATCTCCCGCGACGCCGCTGGCCCGGCTTGGAGTATTTGTACCCCGCTGGCGGCCCTGAAAACGCGGTTTCCGCCGATTCCCGTTAACGCCCCGTGTCGATCGCACACCCATCGGGCCACCCCGAGAGTGGTCCGCCAACCCTCCGAAACGGTCTTGTACAGGGAGCTTTAAGGGCCGCGGCCAAGTGCCGCGGCCCTGTTCGTTTACGGCTCGGGTCGGGACGGCCCCAACGGCACCGTGCCAAATCCACGCGGGAATCCGCGAGGTCTTACGGAATGAGCCGGATCGGGCCGCGCTCTCGGTTCGTCGCGTTCGCGTAGGCCGCATCGCGGAAGGCGGCTTCAGGCCCCTTTGGGCACGCCAAACTCTCGGCTCCGGACAGAGAGCGGCCGGGTTGGTTGACAGGAGGGTTGCCGAAAGGGGCCGGTACGCGAAGTGGTTCGCAACCCCTTCCAACCGAGCGAGTGGAAATCCTTCGGGGGCTCCGAATAGGCTCGCGTGGGCAAGCGAGCCAATGATGCTGGGGAGTGATGATGGACCAACATACAGCGGAACAACTGGCAGTGATCGTGGGCGGAGAAGCGTGGCAGAGCGGTGGCGGTATCTACCTGGTCACGGTTACGCGCGACGATGGTTCACTCGTCGTGTTCTCCGGCGACGCGGTCTGCGAATACGAGAGCGATGAGGCGTTTGATGCTGGCAGAGCCGCGAAGACGATTCTCCTGAACATCCCGGAGTCCGAAGACCTTTACGTCATCGTGGACCTCGAGGGTAACGTCTTCTATCAGCACGACGCGATGGAGCGCGGGTGGCGATATCAGGAGGAGGCCGAGCGCGAGGCTCGGGGGCTTGAGTCCCGCGGCGAGGGGCGGTTCACAGTTGTTCGGCAAAGCGAACTTCCCGCGTAGCCGCGATCCCGCCGGCCTCACGAATCCGAACCTACTCGCTCAGCCGTCTACCACTTCTGGGATTCCGCACGACTTGAGGAACTCCGCCGTGCGATCCAGGCGGTCTGGATCGCGAGTCGGGTCCGACGGATCTCCTTTCGGCACCCAGACAATCATGCCGCGTCGTGCCCGGGTGAGCAGGACTCGGTACTTGTTCAGGAGGAGTTGTCGAGCTGACGGATCACCAACCACGGTCCATCTGTTCCCCACGAGCCTTCGAGTCTGCCACCCGCCACCGCCCTGGTCAGGAACAAGATCGTCGCCCCAGCAAACACCGATCCAGTCGAGCTCCAGTCCTTGGCATTCGAACTCCGTCGCGGCCACCTCGAGCCGACTCGATGCTCGAATGTCGCGGTTGCTTGCCAGAAACCACTCTTCAAACGGGTACCCGCGACGAAATCCCGACGACAGTTCAAGTCCATGCGCGCGATGTCGAAGCGCCCCAGAACGCGCCACCAGGCCCATGCCCCCAGCCCACGTCTCCCTCCCGCCGTGGGCGGACAACCAACTCCGCGCAGATGAAAGGTGTCTGGTCATCGCGATTGGAAACTCGGCCATGTACGACAAGAGACTCCGCGCCCGAGCTGAATCGCCCTCCAACACCGAATTGACCCACTGCCCCACGACTTGGGCGCGAAAGCTCCGAACGTTCGTGCGCAGGTGCAGGTGCTTGCTCGTCGTAACTTGAATTGCCGGCCCAATCGCCGCTTCAAACAACCGTTGCCCCGCCAGGCTTGGCCCACCAGACATTGCCTCGGGCGATGCGACGACTTCCCACTGGGCCGATCGTTCTGCAATGGCTTTGCCCCATTCGGAGAGCCCCCCTTCACCGGTGTGGATCTCCTGCCCGCCGCCCACAACTGCCACAACCACACTCCAGCCCGGGCATCGTTCCATCACGTTCAGCATCATGGCGGGTTCGGACGTGGCCACTCCCTTCTTCCGGTCCATCTGTTGTGCACTCCATGCCCTCTGGGCTTCGTCAAACACAACGACGTGCTCTGGCGGGGCACGATCTGGATGCTTGACGCCGTACTCCCCAAGAAACTGATGGACATTTTGCACAAAGGTGGATACCTGCCGCGCGGCTTCCTTCCTCCTCCCATGAAGGCGCGCGACATCCCTGGCGAGCGCTGTTCGAACGACTCTGACCAGGGGCCCATTGCCCGATAGGAACACCGCAGCGGCACTTCCATCTGGGCGACGGAGTTCGGGATGGTGAACAGCGGTTAGCCCAGCCAAGGTCTTGCCGGCACCAGGTATGCCCGTAACGACGCAGAGCAGCCGTTTACGTTCAAGCCTGGCGAGGCAAGCAACTCGGACGATCTCTGACGTTGTTGCTGCCAGGTCGTCTGCAGCCGAGTGTGCAAGCTCTCGTACCTGATGTCCGGCAAAGACGGCGGTGGCGGCTTCGACGATGCTCAAGGCTGGCAGGTAGGGGGACTGGTCCCACTCATCGCCATCGAGGACAGGAATCGCGGCCCCGTCCGCAGCCTTGACGGCAGCCACGACGGCGGCGGCACTCTGTGTAGGTGCAATCTTCTGCACCGGGCTCACAACCGGCTTCCCGAGAGAGCGACAGCGAAGTGATCCTTCGCTGGCTCGGGCTGCGCGGATTCCTCCAAGACCGTGGAAAGGCGATCGATGGGCTCACTCGCGCACTTGTGGCAGCGTCTTGAGACTGCGCCTTCGGACGCCGTGCCGCGGCAGGAATGGCGGGCCATCTGCGGGGACGACTTCGCCTGCGTCGAAGGCCTGCTCGAGGCCAATGGCCGCCGCGCTTCGGTAGTCGCGTCGCCCCTGGGCCGCTGACGCACTCCACTTCTTGCACTTTGCGCTGATTGCTGTAAGTGCAAATCGCACGGCGGTTGTCATTTGGTCCCGTGTTTTCAGGCCTCCGGTGATGACGGTCAAGTTTTCTGCGCGCTGATCTGCAAGCCCCACCGGCTGGTGAACACGCCGCGACGTGCGGCGCGAACCACTCACCAGCACGGAAGCCATCCATGCTCGCAGAAGCCATCGTCTCCCCGATCGTCACCACTCTCAACTCTGTCCCTCGGGCCCCGACGCCGCCGGAACTTCCGGAGCTCACCCTCCGGCAGATGAGGTTCCGAACCGAGCGGCTCGGACGCCTCTACTCGCTTGCCACTGATCAGGTCGCGGATCTGTGGCAGGAGCTGGCAGCCGAGATTGTTCGAGCGCTCCGTCGGTTCGATCCGACGATCGCCTCGCGGACGACGTTCATGAAGGGCGTCATGAACCTCTGGTACCGGCAGAAGTGCAAGCAGCTCCGCCGCGACGCGGCGGTGCGCGATCGTCTCGTGCCTTTGCCGCCCCTTGGCACTGAAGGCATGGATTTCGCTGACCGCCACCCCGGTGGCGTGGGCGAAGTGGACGCACGCCTCGACCTCGCCGACCGGATCGCGGACCTGCCGCAGGACCTGTTCGCGCTCGCCCGCGATCTGCTCGCGGGTAAGTCGGTCCCGGAGATCGCCGCCGAGCGCGGCGTCCACCGGGGGACGGTGAATCGCTTGGTCCTGCAACTGCGCGTCCACCTGGCCGACCTTGATCCGTCCGCCAACTAGCGCGCGACAAGTGGCGGGCGCGGGCAGAGGGGTATTGGCGTGCCCCCTGCCCGCAGCCCGCGCACGGAATCGCCAGGCCCCGCCGACGAGAGCCTGCCGCTCGTCCGGTTGGGGCAGGGCGACTTCACCCGCGACCTGTGTGCCGAGAACCTCGATCCCCATCACCCCAAGAACGGAGCCACCATGCCCTTGCTCGATTCGGTGATCACGACCACGACGCCCTCGCCGCCCAAGATCCTCGTCTACGGCACCCCGGGCGTCGGCAAGACCACGTTCGCCGCCAGCGCGGGGGCGCTACTGCTCGACTGCGAGAACGGCGCCGGCGCGGTGCCCGGGCTCACGCGGACCCCGTTCCTCAAGAGCTGGCCCGAGGTGCAGGCCTGGCTCGCGGAAATCGAGGCGCAGCCACCCGAGGGGCTCGGGGCCGTGGCGATCGACACCCTCGACTGGCTCGTGCAGCGCATCGTCGAGTACGTCGTGATGGACCTGGACAAGAAGAGCAAGGGCGAGGTCACGAACACGCTCTCTTCGGCCCACGGCGGCTACTTCAAGGCCCGCGAGATCGTCAACAACATCGTCAGCCGCGACCTGCTCCCACTGCTCAACGCGATCACCGACCGGGGCATCGCCGTGATCCTGCTGGCGCACGCGGCCAACACCAAGATCACTACGCCCGAGGGGTACGACGTGCGGCTCGCCGCGCCCGACATCCCGCAGTGGATCGCCCCGACGTTCGTCGAGTGGGCCGACGCCGTGCTCTACGCCTCGCGCGAGACCACGGGCGAGCGCGTGCTCACGACCGAGGGCACCAGCAACGTCACCGCCAAGAACCGCTACGGCCTGCCGTCGAAAGTGGGCCTGTCGTGGAAGGACCTGTCGGACGCGATCCAGCAGGGGCTGGAGCGCCAGTCGGCCGGTCGCTGAACCCGATCCCCATCACCGCACCACCCATTCGCTCATAAGGAGTCCGCTCAATGGCAAGCCTGAACAACTTCGATGCCAACCAGGTCGATCCGTCCGTCGCTCTCGACCCGCTCCCCGCGGGCAAGTACATCGCGGTCGTCTCGGAGTCCGAGCTCAAGCCGACGAAGGCCGGCGGGGGCAAGTACCTGCAGCTCACGTTCCAGATCATCGAGGGCGAGCACAAGGGCCGCCTGGTGTGGGCCCGCCTCAACCTCGAGAACAAGAGCGAGATGACGGTCAAGATCGCCCGCGGCGAACTCTCCGCGGTCTGCCGTGCCGTCGGGGTGATGCAGCCGCGCGACTCGGTCGAACTGCACAACGTGCCGCTGGAAATCAATGTCGGGCTGAAGAAGCGCGACGACAACGGCGAGTTCACCAACGTCATCAAGGGCTACGCCAAGAAGGGCGGCAACGGCGCGGCGGGGACGGCCCCGCGTCCCGCCGCGGGCGCGGGCCCGGGGAGCACGCCGCCCTGGAAACGCTGAGTCCATCTGGTCGCGTCCTCGAGCTCCCGTACCCGCCGAGTGTGAACCACATCTGGCGACGGATGGGCTCCAGGACCGTGCTGAGCCGTGAGGGCCGGCGCTACCGCGCAAGCGTGTGCGCCGCCCTCGCGGTGAGGCGTGTGGTGCGGATGAACGGGCGGCTGGAGGTGCGTGTCACCGTCTGCCCGCCCGACAACCGCCGCCGCGATCTGGACAACGTGCAGAAGGCCCTGCTCGATGCCCTTGCCAAGGGCGGGGCGTACCGCGACGACTCGCAGATTGATCGGCTGGTTGTTGAACGCGGCCCGGTGACGCCGGGCGGCAAGGTGCTGGTGGAGATCACGCAACTCAACCCCCACAACCCATGAACCTTCGCCCCTACCAATCCGAAGCCATCGCCGCGGTGTACGAGCACCTGCGGACTCGCGACGACAACCCGTGCGTGGTCATCCCGACGGGCGGGGGCAAGACGCCGGTGATCGCCACGATCTGCCGCGATGCGGTCGGCCACTGGGGCGGCCGCGTCGTGCTGCTAGCGCACGTGAAGGAGCTCCTCGAGCAGGCGGCCGACAAGCTCCGCGTCATCGCGCCCGATGTTCCGATGGGCATCTACTCGGCTGGCCTGAAGCGCAAGGACCTCGGCTACGCCGTCACGGTCGCGGGCATTCAGAGCATCTGGAAGAGGGCGTGCGACCTCGGCCACGTCGATCTGATCATCGTGGACGAAGCCCACATGGTCCCCGC
>CALMPG010000188.1 GCA_937871915.1 uncultured Phycisphaerales bacterium | reverse complement strand
AATCACAATCCCCGCCTCCGCCAGCACCGCCCCGATCCGCAGCACGCGCACATACCCCGCATCCGCGAACACCAGCAGATCCCCCAGCAGACTCCGCCGCACCTCCCCCCCGCACTCCGGGCACCGCCCCTCAACCGGCAACCCCCGCAACTGATACCCACACCGCACGCACGGCAGGTCCCGATCCACCTCCCGGGCACCCCGACACTCCGTGGCGGGTTCCTCTCGGGTACCCCGACACTCCGTGGCGGGTGCGTCGCCATGTGGATCGACCGGGCTCATGGGTGAACAGGTGAACAGGTGAACAGGTGAACAGGTGAACAGGTGAACAGGTGAACAGGTGAGGAGGTGAAGAGGTGAAGCGCGACAATACGCCAGCTCCCCAGCTCCCCAGCTCCCCTGCTCCTCCGCTCCCCCGCTCACCTCTTCCCCCCCACCTCCGCCCACCGCGTCCTGAGCCCATGCCCCACCCCAAGCAAGTCCATCCCCTTCCCCACCATGAAGTCCACCAGATCCTCGATCTTCTCCGGCTTCAAATAGAACCCCGGATTCGTCGGACAGATCACCGCCCCCGCCAGCGACAGGTTCTGGTAGTTGATGATGTCGATGTGGTTCAGCGGCGTCTCCCGGTGGCACAGGATCAACCGCCGCCGCTCTTTGAGCGTCACCATCGCCGCCCGCGTCAGCAGGTTGCTCCCGCTCGACGTCGCGATCGCCCCCAGCGAGTTGCTCGAGCACGGCAGCACCACCATCCCATCGTGCAGAAAACTCCCCGACGCGATGCTCGCCCCGACATCCTTGTTCGGATGGATCACCAGCCGCGTCGCCGCCCGCGCATCCGCGATCGTCGGGCACAGCGACGCGAACTCCACATGCGTGATCCCCGCCTCATCGAACAGCAGCCGCCGCCCATAGTCGCTCACCACCAAATGCACCTCGTGCCCATGCACGAGCAGTTGCTCCAGCAGCCGCAACGAATACGCCGCCCCCGCCGCCCCCGAAATCCCCAGCACAAACCGCCGCGGCCGAGCCTCGAGCTTCACAACCTGTCCGTTTCCGCTCGCCATGACCAATCCTAGTGCTCCCCCGATCCCCGCCCGACCCCACCCTCATACCGCGCCTTGTGCCTTTCGTCGCCCGCCTTTCACCCCCACCCTTCGCCCGAAGGGCGCACGAATGTTGCCAGAGGTGCGCCGAGGCTCTGCGAGCAAGGCTCCGGCAAACCCCGCTTCCAAGCCCCTCCCGTCCCTTGACCATCGCGCCCGGAGGGCGAACCACCGACAACGCCGCGTCCATCCAGCCTTCCAATCCTCTGCTATCCTCCCGCCAACACATCCAAGGAGGGATGCCCCATGATCATCCGTACCGCCCACCGTCCCCTGCCCGCCCTCGTCGCGTGCATCGCCGTCTCCACGCTCGGCCTCCTGGGAGGCTGCCACGTCGGCTACAACGTCTACCCACCGATGGAAGGCTCGCGCGGCTTCACCAACGTCAACTCCGATCCCTTCCCCGCCGTCATGACCGAGTCCATGCGCTGGGTCGTCCTCCGCTATCCCCCCAACGCCCACGCCGAATGGAACCAGCCCGCCGAGGGCAACGTCGGCATCACCCCCTTCGCCGTCAACCTCCCCGCCGGCCTCAACCCCGCGCTCGCGAGCAAGATCGTCGAGAACATCGGCTCCGGCGCCCTCCCCGTCTCCCCCGAAACCGCGAACCTCCCCACCTACCACATCTCCCGCATCTGGATCTCCGGCGATGAGGCCACCGTCGACCTCGTCCGCCCCGTCTTCGGACTCACCGTCAACGACAAGCCCCTCAACCAGGGCCTCACCCTCCGCCTGCGCGGCGGGATGTCCCCCTGGCACGTCACCTCCCACCGCGAATGGGCCTTCAACGCCCTCCAGCCCCCGGCCCTCAACTACCCCAACGCGCCGACCGTCACACACTCCGAAGACTCGGATCCAATCGCCGGCGACCCCGCTGGTCCGTCGCAATAAACCCCGCCCGTGTTCCTCAGGAGCCAGAGAAGCTCGCTTGACCGACAGATCGATTTCGTGCGCCTTAGATGCATCCGTGCGTGGATTGTTCCAGCATGCGTCTCGATGACCTTCGGAGCGGCGATCACAATCACCCACGCGTGGCTCCTTGCCCTCGGACGTCCCCCCGACCTCGTCATCTTGAATCACGACTTCGGCCGGCAGACTTGGAGCCCGCGCACCCAGCGTGGCGCCACACTGACGTGGCTGACGCGACTCGATTCCTTCGGAAAACGCACGGACATCTGGCGTGGACCCGCCGTAACCAGCGGCTCGCTCGATAGCCTCCGCACCGCCAGCGTTGGCTGGCCCTGCCTGTCTCTTCAATGTACGGGGTGCGTCGATGACACTCCCGGCACGCCTGGCCTCTCGAAGACCTGGGAAGGCGCGATCCCGTTGCAAGTGCTATGGCCGACGGCCTCCGCCGACACTGCATTGCCCGTTATTCCCATCCTTCCGGGATTCCTCGCAAACACCGCCCTCGCGGCATGCTTCCCCTTCGCCGCAATTTTGAGTTGGCGACACATCCGACGAAGGGCTCGCGCGCAAGCGAACCAGTGCGTTCGATGTGGATATCCACTCGCCCTCTCGCCGGTGTGTTCCGAGTGCGGCACTCCCCGAACCGATGCCAGTCGATGAACCCGCCATCCCCGCCCCACGCAACAAACAACGCTTCTCCAAACCCACCCGCAGCCAACCCTCGCCAAATCCCACTCGGCACTCGGCACTCGGCACTGGGCACTGGGCACTGGGCACTGGGCACTTTCTACCACCTCACCGCCACCCACACCACCCGCGCCCCCGCGCCCACCAGCGCCACGCCCAGGCCGCGCAGGATCCACCCCGGCGGCGTCCGCTTCGCAAACCGCGCCCCGATCTGCGCGCCCGCCATCGCCCCTATCCCGATCACCAGCGTCCGCATCCCCCCGTGCGCACAGCCCCCCGTCGCGACGTGCGCCGCCGTCCCCGACA
>CALMPG010000187.1 GCA_937871915.1 uncultured Phycisphaerales bacterium | reverse complement strand
TTCATCGAGAGTCTCCTGGGTACCTTGTACCCGAAAAACTCTCATCCGGACTGGCTCGGGATTCTCAGGCCAGGTCAGTACGGCACCGAGGATTGGCATGGCGATTGGAATGCCAGAGTACTGTTCATGGCCAAGGACGCGGGGAGTTCACGCATCTTCCGTTCTCTAGCGCAGGGGGGCCGTGGTTGGCCATGGGTCACCGACCCGTCCCGACCGACGAATCGAAACTTGCGGCCGTTGCTCGACATGGTGCCCGGAGGCAAGCTTTATGCTTCGTTTCTTGGGCCGCTGCTTCGCAATGACGATCGCGAGAGCGGTGACCTCCCAAGTACACCCGCGATCAAAGCCTTTGTGGATGACCTTTTTCGCTGGACTGTCGACAACATGCAAAACGTTCAAGTGGTGGCAGTACTTGGGCGGGAGGCATGGGTTGCTGTGACACGATCGGCTGGGTGCCCCGAGGGGTTTGCGCAGTGGAAACGTCGCCACACTTCCGGCTTGCCGCTTGACGTCGCAGTGTCCGGCAAGCAACTATCGCTCTTCGCGCTGAATCATCCTGCACGCATACCAGCCACTGCGTTGATGGCCCAAGCGGGCTGGCGCCGAATCCTCTCAGAACTCGACGTAACACTCCGTCCGGCCATGACCTCCCCCGCGAACGCGCGCGTCTCGCGCAAAACACCAAGTGGGGTAACAGCCGAGTCTCAAGAGGATGTCCATTGGACCGATCTTCATGCTCGCCGGGCGCCGCGACAACGTCCGGTCAACATTCGCGCTGCGATCCTCGACATCTTGAGTCGCGCCGGCGCGAGCGGGTCGACCGCCGACTCGTTTGCCGCCTTGCCATGGCGTGATGGGTTTCGCTACGACAAGCTGCGAGTTGCCATGGCTCTGCTGGCTGGCGAGACTGGTCTTCTCATACAACACCAAGGCCAACTCGCCGATGGTACGCCCGCGAGATATCGCCTCAGGGACTGAACCACAGCGATGGTTCGCTTGAATTGCGCAGTCGACGGGAACTCAGCCCGCCTTTTTGTGTCCGTTCCAGCGCGGGCGAGCGCCGGGGACTTCGACCGCGACGCCGCCGACGACGCGGATGCAGCCGTCGCCGAGGAGTTTGGTGAGTTCGCCGATGAGGGGGACCGTGGGCTGGACGCGGATGGTGGAGGGGACTTCGAGGCGGACGCGGGCGTCGGGGGTGTCGACGACGATGTCGACGGGGAACTTCTGGGTTTTCTCGGCGGTGGCCTTCACCTCGACGTTGGCCGGGCCGGCGCTGGTCGCGGGGGCGCCGTTGCGGAGGACTTCGGCCACGCTGCGGAGGGCGCTCTCGCCGCTGCCGTTGAGGCGGTCGGTGTCGACGCGCAGCCACATGCGGCCGGGCATGAGGGGAACGCCGTCGATGGGGACGACGCGGTCGATGACGATTTGGACGTTCTCGTTGCCGCTCGCGCCGCCGGCGGCGGCGCCGCCCTCTTCGTCATCCCCCCCCCCACCGCCGTTGTTGGCCGCGCCCTTCTTGTTGATGACCATGCCGGCGCGGGAGCGATCGACGCGGCCGAGCATGAAGACGACGGCGTCCTGCTGGAGCAGGTGCGCGAACTGGGAGAAGCAATCGGCGAAGAGGACCGTCTCGATGGTGCCGACCTCGTCCTCGACGGTGACGATGGCCATCTTCTGGCCCGCGCTGCGGCCGTTCTTGACGATAATGGGGCGGATGGCCTGCACGAGGCCGGCGACGACGGCGCGCTGGTCGTGGGGCGCGGCCCGGGCGGTCTCGGTGGTGAAGGTCGCGAAGACGCCGGCCCACTGCTTCCAGCGCGTGAGCGGGTGGCTGGAGACGTAGAAGCCGAGGGCTTCTTTTTCCTGCTGGAGGGTCTCGCCCTCGGTCCACGGGGTGACCTTGACGAGGCCGCTGGGGGCGGCGGCTTTGCTTTCGGCGGTGGCGGGTGCGCCGCCGAGGAAGAGGCCGCCCTGGCCGGCGGCCTTGTCGGCGGCGACCTTTTGGGCCGCGCTCATCGCGGATTCGACGCTGGCGACCATGGCGGCGCGGTTCTCGCGGCCGTGGAGGGCGTCCATGGCGCCGCACTTGATGAGGGCCTCGACGGTGCCCTTGTTGAGGATCGCGCCGCCCGAGCCGCCGGAAGTTGCGCCCCGCGACATGACGCGCTCGCAGAAGTCGTGGAGGGAGGAGAAGGGCTTGGGCTCGACGATGCGGGCGGGCGCGGCGGGGACGCTTGCGTTGGGATCGACCGCGACGACGCCGCGGTCGCGCTCGGCGACGATGGCGTCGATGGCCTTTTCGCCGACGCCCTTGATGGCGCCGACGCCGAAGCGGACGTGGCCGTGGACGGCGGTGCGGGGCTCGCCGGGCTCGAAGACGACGCTGAAGTCGGCCTGGGAGAGGTTGATATCGGGGGGGCGGACCTCGACGCCGACCTTGCCATTGGTGAAGCGGACCTTCTTGCAGTCCTCGACGTACTGGATCCAGTCGCTGACTTTCTGGGCGCCGCTCTCGTAGGTGAGGAACGCGGCCATGTACTGGTTGGGGAAGTAGGTCTTGAGGTAGGCCGTCTGGTAGGCGACGATGGCATAGCCGGTGGAGTGGGACTTGTTGAAGCCGTAGCCGGCGAACTTCAGGATGAGCTCGAAGAGCTCGTCGGCGGCCTGCTTGCTCAGGCCCTGCTTCTGCGCGCCCTCGACGAACTTGGGGCGCTCCTTGTCGATCTTGTCGTGCTTTTTCTTGGAGATGTTCTTGATGAGCGAGTAGGCGTCGCGGAGCTTGATGCCGCCGAGGCCGTGCACGATCTGCATGACCTGTTCCTGGTAGACCATGACGCCGTAGGTCTCGGCGGTGTAGCGGTCGACGATGTCGTGGACGCGGGGGACCTCGGCGGTGCCGTGCTTGCGGCGGTTGTAGTCGGGGATGAGGTCCATCGGGCCGGGGCGGAAGAGGGCGTTGGCGGCGATGAGGTCTTCGAGGCGGTCGGGCTTCATCTCGATGAGGAGCCGGCGCATGCCGCCGGACTCGAACTGGAAGACGCCGGTGGTGTCGGCTCGCTGGAAGAGGGTGAAGACGCGCGGGTCGGCGAAGGTGAGGCGGTCGAGATCCAACGGATGGGACGTATGGGTCGCATGGGACCCATGGGCCTTATTGGGGAACTCCTCGCCGCGACCGACGGCTTTCCAGATTTCTTCTTCTGAGAGTGTGTCGCGGATGAGTTTCTTGGCGCGTTCGACGACGCTGAGGGTGCGCAGGCCGAGGAAGTCCATCTTGAGCAGGCCGACCTTTTCGCACGTCGGGCCGTCCCACTGGGTGACGATCTCGTGCTCGGGCGCGCTGGACTGCTTGTAGAGCGGGACGATCTCCTGGAGGGGGCGGGTGGCGACGATGACGCCGGCGGCGTGGACGCTGGCGTGGCGGGCCTGGCCCTCGATGGTCTTGGCGTTGTCGATGAGCTTGGTGATGCGCGGGTCGGAGTCGTAGAGTTTCTGGAGTTCGGGCTCGTCGATGAGGGCCTGCTCGAGGGTCATGCCGAGTTGTTCGGGGATGAGCTTGGCGAGCTTGTCGGCCTCGGCGAGGGGGATCTCCATCACGCGGGCGACGTCGCGGACGGCGGCGCGGGCCTTGAGGGTTCCGAAGGTGATGATCTGGGCGACATGGCCGTACTTCTGGCGGACGTAGTTGATGACCTCGGCGCGGCCGTCCTGGCAGAGGTCGATATCGATGTCGGGGTATTCGGAACGGTCCGGGTCGGTGAAGCGCTCGAAGAGGAGGCCGTACTTCACTGGGCAGGCGTTGGAGAGGCCGAGGACGTAGCCGACCATGGTGCCGACGCCGGAGCCACGGGCGATGGCGGGGATGCCGCGCTGGCGGCCCCAACTGACAAAGTCCCAGACAATCAGGAAGTAGGCGCTGATGTTTTTGTCGGCGAGGATCTTGAGCTCGCGCTGGAGGCGGGCGGTCTTTTCGTGGGGGGTGGTTCGGCTCTCCGAGCCGGAGGCCTCGGCGGCGTCTCGTCGGGGTCGGAGAGCCGGACCACCCGGGGCGATGCCGTAGCGCCACATGAAGCCGGCCTCGGAGAGCATGGTGAGGGCGGTGTCGCAGTCCTTCTTGGCCGCGGCGAGGAGGCGGTCGCACTCGGCTTTGTCGGCGTCCTTGGGGACGGAGAAGGGAACGATCTCGAAGGCGGCGCAGTAGGCGGTGTACCAGGCGGTGAGGTCGCCGGCGAACCGGGGGTCGGCGGGGGCGGGGAGGGACTTCTTGTCGGGGAGTTTGACGCGCACCATGGGCGCGTGGCTGACGCCGAGGGGAATCTTGACCTTGCCGGCGCAGCGCTCGGCGATCTTCACGGTGTTGTCGCAGGCGAGGCGGCCGATATCGCCGTACTCGCGCTCGAAGAGGCTGCGCATCTCGTCGGGGCTCTTGACGTAGATGTCCTCGGGATAGCGGAGGCGGTCCGGGTCGTTCTTGACCTTGCCCATCGAGATGCAGATGAGCGTGTCGTGGGCGTCGTGGTCCTCGGCCTTGAGGAAGTGGGAGTCGTTGTCGCAGACGAGGGGGAGGTTGAGTTCCGTCGCCAGACGGATCAGGTGCTTGTTGATCGAGTTCTGGTCGGCGACGTGGTGCTGGAGCTCGATGAAGAAGCGGCCGTTGCCGAAGACCCGGGCGTGCCAGGTGGCGCTCTCGACGGCCTTTTCCCAGTGCTTCTTGTCCTCGGTGCGCTCGAAGGCGAGGAGGTGGTCGCCGATCTCGCTGCCGAGATGGCCGTTGATGGCGATGAGGCCCCCGGAGTGTTTCTCGAGGAGTTCGCGGTCGATGCGGGGCTTGAAGTAGAAGCCGGTGAGGTAGGCCTCGCTGCAGAGCACGAGAAGGTTGTTCCAGCCGGCATCGTTCTCGGCCAGGAGGACGAGGTGGTATCCGCCGTCGCTGACGCCGGTGAAGGTGCGGTCGGTGCGCGGGCGGCCGGGGGGCGTGACGTAGGCCTCGACGCCGAGGATGGGGAGGACGCCGTGGTCTTTGCAGGTGAGGTAGAAGGTGGCGGCGCCGAAGAGGTTGCCGTGGTCGGTGACGGCGACGGCGTTCATGCCGAGTTCTTTGACGCGCTTGACGAGTTTGTCCACGCGGTTGCCGCCGTCGAGGAGGGAGAACTCGCTGTGGAGGTGGAGGTGGACGAAGCCGCCCTCGATGGGAGGGGCTGTCGGCGCGGCCACCGTGGATGTTGCTGGATCGGTTCCCATGGGTTGGCAAGCGCTCGCGAGGGGCCCGGAGGCCCGCGGGCCGACCTCGGCCGCGCTCGCCTCCATGCTGGTGGACGGTAGTCGGTGCGGGGGTGTGTTTTCACCAACCGCGCTTCGATCCACAGGGTTCCCGGGACTTAGCCGACAATCCTACCGCAAACCAAACACGGCTAATAATACTGCGGATCCTTGGAAGGCATCGAAACCCTCTTCGAATAGCGACCCCGGGTGTTGTCGGGGCGTGTAACTCGGTGTATTTTCTCAGGTTACGGGATTTCTTCCCACGGATCGCGAGCGGGGATTCCCGGGCGCGACCGATGCAGGGGCGGTACCTACACCAACTCAAACCGCCGGCGACAACTCAGGAACCAACCGGGACTCGCTCGTCCCGTCAAGCACCCTTCGGTGTCCCCGAAGGGTTCTTGTTTTCTTGATGGGCACGGCCAAGTTCGGGGTTAGCACCATGGGCCGAAATGGGGCGCGGGGTTCCCTACGATTGTGCGATGTCACGCGGGTGGTCAACAACGGTGTCCTCGACGTCCGGGCGGGCGTATCAGTTCGCGGTCCGGCAGCCCTCGTGGGTGGCGAGGGTGGCGGTGTTTGCCGCGCTGTTTGTGTTCGTGGCCGTGGTGGCGCTGCTGGTGATTCCCGCGCTGCTCATCGGGCTGGCGGTGTTCGTCGCGATGGCGCTGGTCGCGCGGGTGCGGGCGATGTTCCATCGGTTGCACTCGCCCAACGGAGCGCTGGATGGGCGGCGGAACGTGCGGGTGATTCCGCGGGAGTGATCAGAGCGGATCGGCGATGGCGGGGAACGCGGTGAGCCAGGCGTCGCGCAGGTCGTGCGCGACGCGGCCGGGCGTTGCGGCGGCGATTGCGTTGGCCTCGACTCTCACCACGGGCAGCACGCCCCAGCTGGAGTTGGTCAGCATGGCCTCGTCGGCGTCGAGGACGTCCTGCAACGTCACCATGCGGCGCTGGACCTGAAGGCCGAGACGCTCGGCCCGGCCGATGGCCCACTGGCGCGTGACGCCCGGGCGCACCGGGCTGGGCATGGCGGCGGAGTCCTTGCCGGCAACTTCCTGTTCCTCGCCGCGGGCGATGGGGGTGACGAGGTGCTCGCCCTTGACGAGCAGGAGGTTGCTGACGCAGCCGGAGCAGACATGGTTGGTGACGCCGAGGACGAGGGCCTCGGCCGCGCCCTTGGCGGAGGCCTTCTGGAGTTCGCGCAGGCGGGGCCAGTAGTTGAGGGTCTTGTGTCCCTCGAAGGGGTTGAGGGGGTTGGCGCGCAGGTCGGCGAGGGCGCAGGAGACGCCGCGCTCGAACATGGCGGCGGGGTACTCGGTCGCGGGCTGGGCGACGATCATGATGGTGGGATCGACGACGCGGGCCCGCTTGGTCTCCTCGGTTCCCTTGGAGAGGGCGGCCCCGAGCATGGCGAGGTCTCCGCCGGAGACGGTGAGGCGGACGCGGGCTCGCTCGAGGCCGGAGCGTTCCACGGTGGCGAGCACGGCCTGGCCGAGGGCCTCGGTACGCAGGATGTCGCTCAGGCCGAGTTCGCGGGCGGAGGAGGCGAGACGCTCGAGATGTTCGCCGAGGTGGAGGGCCCAGGTTTCGATCTCTTCGCCGTGGGAGCGGGGGCCCTCGATGCCGCGCCGGAGGACGCCGCCGAGCATGGTCTCGAAGAGGCCGACGGCGTGCTGGAATCCGGCGTCGAAGGCGGGGATGCGGGCCTCGGCGAGAGGAGGATCGCCCTCGGGACCGTAGAACTTGCCGTTGAGGAAGACGCAGGTGGACATCGCCCAAGGGTAGATCGGGGGGCGCACGCCGATGGCGGTTGTGGTCCGAATGCCCAGCCCGAGTCCCGCGCGGTGTGGGTGCCCGACCGGCCGGGGACCGGCGGGGCGCGCGGAGGGAGTTATCGCCCCCGGTCGCTCGCGCCGTCTGTGCCGTCCGCACCGCTCTTTGGCCCCAAGGCGGCACATCCCTCCCGGACGGCAGTCACCCCGCGCACGTTCCTTGCCGATGCTCGTTTGGATTGCCGGACGCGAACGAACGGCGGCTCGAACTCCTGGAGAAGATTCGTGGACAAAGCCAGCATCATCGGCCTGCTCGTCGGACTGGGCTGCCTGGGCTACGTGTTCACCGAGGTGAGCCACGGCAACTTCTCCATGTTCTATTCGCAAGAGGGCCTGTTGATGGTGGGCGGCGGGTCCATCTCGGTCACGTTCATGGCGATGCCCATGGACAAGATGAAGCAGGTGCCCAAGTACATCAAGCGGTTCCTGTTCCACAAGGGCAAGGGCGCGGCGGAGACGGTGACGATCATCTCGGCGATGGCGGAGAAGGCCCGTCGCGACGGCATCCTGTCGCTGGAGTCGGAGATCGCGAAGATCAACGACACGTTCCTGGCCAACGGGCTGAAGATGGCCGTGGACGGGTCGGCGCCGGAGGCGATCGAGCAGACATTGAGGATCGAGCTGGTGGCGATGGCGGACCGGCACAAGTCGGGCAAGAAGTTCTTCGACCTCATCAAGCTCTACGGGCCCGGGTACGGGCTGGTGGGAACGCTGGTGGGGCAGGTGGGCATGTTCGGGCAGCTGGGTTCGGGCAACATCGCCGCGCTGGGGCATGCGCTGGCCGTGGCCGTGGTGGCGACGATGTACGGGGCGATCATCGCCAACGCGATCGCTGGGCCGATCGGCGACAAGCTGGCGCTGCGTTCGGCGGAGGAGATGCAGGCCCGGGAGATGATGCTCCAGGGCATCCTGTCGATCCAGGCGGGGGACAACCCGCGCTCGACGATGGACAAGATGGTGGCGTTCATCCCGCAGTTCCAGCGGGGCAAGTTGAAGCTGGCGGCGTGAGGGCGGGGGGCACGGGCTTGGGGGATAGAACCGAGGATCGGCGATGTCGGACGAACACAAGGCAGAGCATGGCGCGGGCGAGGAGCACGGCGGTGGCGGCCATGGCGGCGGCCATGGCCACCACGGCGGGGCGCCGCACGGCGGGGGCGACCACGAGGAGCACGAGGGCGCGCCGGAGTGGTTGATTTCGTTCGCGGACAACGTGGCGCTGATGATGGGGTTCTTCGTGATTCTGCTGGCGATGAACATGCAGAAGCCCTCCACGGGCGGGATCGGCGGCGAGGGCAAGTATCCGAGCGAGACCACCCCGGAGATGGAGGACTTTGCGATCGCGATGCGCTCGGCGTTCAACCATCCGGTGGACATCAACTCCTCCGACCCGCACGAGGCTCCGCTGGTGCGGCGGCTTCGGGAGCGGGCCACGGAGGGGGGGCAGACCAGGCAGAAGGGCGTGGACGGCGACAAGGCCGACCTGCAATCGCTCCGGACGAGCAACTGGGTGCAGCCGGTGGCGATCGCGTACTTCAACGATCTCGACTCCGAGCTCAACGACGAGGGCAAGCGCTCGCTGGCGCAGGCGGCGGAGTTGGTGCGCGGGAAGAGCTGGATGGTGGACGTGCGCGGGCATGTGTCGGCGACGGAGGCCAACGGGAACCCGCAGCGGGCCATGCGGTTGGCGTACGACCGGGCCCTGGCCGCGTCAGAGGAACTCGTGAAGCAGGGCGTGGCCCGCGAGCAGCTGCGCGTCACGGGGTGCGCCGACAACGAGCGGGCCACGGGCCGGGCCGACAGCGTCCAGGGGCACCAGTCGAACCAGCGGGTGGAGGTCATCCAGACGCAGGAGACGATGCCGGGCGATCCGTACAGCAAGCCGGGCTCGTCGGGCGGGCGCTGATCGCGGCTATTGCTCGACCGCCCAGCCGTGGGGCTGGCAGGTCCGCTCGAGGCTCCCGTCGCTGTAGAGGTCCACCAGCCGGGGCATGTCGGACATCATTTCCGAGATGGAGCCCTCGTGCTTCTTGGCGATGGGGTCCTTGGGGCCGGTGATGGCGCACTTTTTCTTGTTCCAGCCCCAGATGTCGTGGTTGCCGATGCGGCGCTCGACGGGGAGGGAGCAATGGTCCTTGCGCGTGGTGTTCCAGGGGTCTCAGAGGGTTCGCGTGCGCGCGGCGTCCTGTGCGAACGAGTCCATGATCAGGTCGCCGCCGGTGAGAACGAGCTCGGGTTTGTCGGCGAGGCTCCGGAGGTGGTGGAGGCATTGGGCGACGCGGAGGACTCGCCCGCGCGCGGGGGGCGGGGCCGGCGTTGGGGGAGGTTCGCCGGCCATGGGGCGCCGGGCGATGCGGCCCGAGCCGAGCGTCAACCCGAGGTCTCCGGCGAGGGCGCCGGCCTTGAGCACGTCACGACGATTCATCTCGATGGGTATGGGTTGCTCCGAGCCCCCACACCAGAGACCTCCGCACACTTTGGCAGAGGTCGGCCGAGAGTGCGGTGCACAGACTCGACCACTACGGCCGCCACCGTGGCCTACCTGCCGGCGGGGCTGCCGCCCTTGCGGGGGTCGCAGGCGGCGTCCCAGCCCTTGTCGGTCTTGCGGATGAACTGGACGCAGGCGTGGTCGGTGGGCGGGCCGGGCCGTTGCTGGTGGTGGAGTTTGGACATCCAGAGCGGCACGGCGAGGCCGTTCCAGGTGCCGGGGTAGTTCTCCTCCATCTCGAGCATGTTGGGCATCCATTGGTGGTGGAGGCGGGGTCGGGAGACGGACTGGGCCGCGTCGAGAGAGAGGAGGTAGGAGCTGAGGAGCACCTGGGTGGTGCCGGTGATGATGCGCGGGCCGCCGCTGGCGCCGACGACGGCATCGACCGCGCCGTCGTTTGTGAGCACGATGGTGGGGGTCATGCTGCTCAGGGGGCGCTTGCCGGGGGCGGGGAGGTTTTTGGGAGATTGGACGAGGCCGAAGGCGTTCTTCTGGTCTCGTTTGGTCGTGAAGTCGTCCATCTGGTCGTTGAGGATGAAGCCGAACTCGGGGACGGCGACGAGGGAGCCGAAGGTGAGGTTGATGGTCTCGGTGCAGGAGACCGCGCCGGCGCGCGAGTCGGCGACGCAGAGGTGGCTGGTGCCGCCGTCGTCGTTGGCGCCGGCGGGTTCGGCGGCGCGGGTTCCGTACATCTCCGGGGCCATGGCCTGGGTGGGGAACATGCTCAGCGAGCGCTCGAGGAGGTACTCGTCGCTGAGGAGGCGTTCGACGGGGACGTCGACGAAGGCGGGGTCGGCCATCCACTCGGCACGGTCGGCGAAGGCGTGCTTGAAGGACTCGATCATGACGTGGGTGTACTGGGGCCACTCGCCGGCGGCGATGAGCTTTGTGGAGTCGCGGCGCTGCATGATGCCGAGGGTCTCGCCCATGGCGACGCCGCCGCTGGAGGGCGGGGGCATGGTGATGAGGGTGCGGCCGAGGAGGCCGGAGTCGATGCGGAGCGGCTGGACCTCGGAGACCCGGTAGTTTCGCAGGTCGCCGATGGTGAGCAGGCCGTCGGCCTTGGCCGCGGCGGCGCAGATGGCCTTGCCGAGGTCGCCGTTGGTCAGGGCGTCGATGCCGTCGCGTGCGATCAGCTCGAGGGCGCGGGCCTGTTCGGGGAGCACGATGCGATCGCCGAGAGAGATCTTGCCGGAGCCGAGGAATCGCTCCCAGGTGAACGCGAAGCGCGTCTTCCAGTCTTTGTGGTCGGGGGACTCGAACTTGGCGATGGTGTCCTTGGCGGCCTTGGCGTAGGCCTCGTCGGCGGTGAAGCCGTCGCGTGCGGCGTGGATGGCGGGGGCGAGGACGTCGGCTCGCTTCATTGTTCCGTACTTGTCGAGGGCGTAGAGCAGGCCGGCGATGGTGCCGGGGGTGGCCACGGCTTTCCCGGCGCGGCGGGGGGCGTCGTCGTCGAGGGGCTCGAATAAGTCGGGGCCGACGGCGGCGGGGCACGTCTCACGGTAGTTGATGGCGGTGGTGACGGCGGGTTTGCCGTCGCGGGCGGGGAGCACGATGACCATGAATCCGCCGCCGCCGATGCCGCAGGAGAAGGGTCGAACGACGCTGAGGGTGAAGCTGGCGGCGACGGCGGCGTCCACGGCGTTGCCGCCCTTGGCGAGGATGGCCGCGCCCGCGGCGGAGGCGATGGGGTGATCGGCGGCGACGGCGTGGCGCGGGAAGGTCCGGGCGAACGAGGGTTGCTCCGGCGCGTCGGCTTGCGACGCGGGGCTGGAGAGCACGATGGCCAGGCCGGCACAGAGGATGGAGGGGGATCGGCGGGGCGCGGAGGTGCTCATGCGCGCAGTCTATGGGAGCGGGGGCGTGGCGCGTTTAGCGCCATCGGACGCGGACGATGACGGGGCGGTGGTCGGAGCCGAAGTCCTCGCCCGTGCGGGCCTCGACGCACTCGAGGGTGTCTCGAAGGAGGGCGTGGTCGAGGCGGATGCCCGGGGCCCAGCGGAGGACTCCGGTGCGGGGCCAGGTTGAGCCGCGCCACCACCCGGCCTGTGATTGCGCTTCCGAGAGCCCGGCGGCTCGCAGGCCGGAGAGCGTTCCGGTTCGGCGGGCGGTGTTGAAGTCGCCGAGGAGGAGGTCGGAGCGGTCGTCGCGGGCGGTATCGCCGAGCCAGGCCGCGAGGCGGGCGGCTCCGGCGCGCTGGTGCTGGAAGTAGGTCCGGCCCACCGGGGGGAGGAGGTGCACGTTTGTGATCTGGAGGGGCCGGCGATCGTGGATGATGGTGAAGGTGATCTGAGGTTCGGCGAAGCCGGGAACGGGCGGGAATGTGCGCGGGGTGCCTACGAGGGCCCGCTTGCAGAGGACCGCCTGGCCGAAGGCGTCGTCGCGAGGTTGTTCGATGGGGTGGGGGTAGACCGTGCGCAGTTCTCCACCCAGCGAGCGCTCGGCTTGCGGGGTCCACTCCTGGAACACCAGCACATCGGGAGACTCGGCCCCGATCTGCTCGAGGAGCAGACCGGCGTCGCTGTGGCCGTACATGAGGTTGATGCTCATGATTTTGAGGACCTCGCCCGAGCCGGCCGGTGAGCGATGGGGCCAGAGGCCGGGGAGTTCGGGGGCCGCGCCGAGGGCGAGCACGAGCGCGGCGGCGAGGGCGAGTCGCCGTCGCCGGGCCAGCAGGCCCAGGGCGATGGCGGGGAGCATGGCCAGAGCGGCGTGGTAGGCGAAGGTTTGGGACATGAAGGCCGCGTAGTGGGCGGTGAGCATGCGCGGGCCGACCTCGGCGAGGGTGTCGGACCGGGCCAGGGCCAGGGTGGCGACAGACGCGCCGGCGAGCACTCCCAGCCAGGCCAGACCCGCGAGGAGCGGCCAACGGGGTCGGGAGCGGGGGTGGGAGTCGGCCATGGAAGGCACTCTACCGGACGGGGGCGGGCGGGGTTCGGCGCGAGTCTCCGCTTTGGGGGTCGGCCGGCGGCGGAGTTCGGGATTCGGTGGCCCGCCCCGCAATGGCGGGGCATGTCTGCGACATTGGATGTCGGGCAGTTCCCTGTGCCGAGGAGGTTTGGCGCGGGCGTTCTTCGAAAGGACCTTGCATGCGCGCCGTTGGTTTTCCGGCTGTATTCGCTCTCGTGCTCGCCGCCTTTGTGTGCGCTCCGGCTCGGGCGGCGTTCCACCTGTACAGCATCGCCGAGTTCTTTTCGAGCGCCGACGGGAGCGTGCAGTTCATTCGGCTGCACAGCGACTTTGGCAGCCAGAACTTTGTTGCGGGCGTGACGATCACCTGCTTCGACGGCTCGACGACCCACACGTTCACGTTCCCGTCGAACCTGGTGGGGAACACGGCGAACACCGATGTTCTCATCGCGACGGCCAACTTCGGATCGCTGCCGGGAGGCGTGGCTCCGGACTTCGTCATCCCGGCCGGGTTCATCTTCGTGGGCGGGGGCACGCTGACGTTTGCGCCGGGCGCGGTTGCGTCGGTGGTGTACGGGGCGCTGCCGACGAACGGGCAGTTGTCGGTGAACGCGGCCGGGCAAACCGCCGTGAACACGCCGGCGAACTTCGCGCGTCGGAGCGGTTCGGTGAATGTGCCGCCCGGTTCGTGCTGCGTTGGCGCGGCGTGCTCGGTCACCGTCGAGGTCTCGTGCTCGGGCGCGTGGACCGACGGGGGCATGTGCGAGCCCGATCCGTGCGGACCGCCGCCGGCGGGAGTGTGCTGCATCGGCGCGACATGCCGGGTATCCACGGGCGCGAACTGCGTGGGGGCGAGCACGGTCTTTGTGAGCGCGGGGGCCTGCAACGCGCCGGGCGATCACGTGCAGCCGTGCTGCCACGCGGACTTCAACCACATCAACGGGCTGACCGTGCAGGACATCTTTGAGTTTCTCAACGCGTGGTTTGCGGGCGACCTCGGGGCGGACATCGACGGCAACGGCTCCGGCCCGCTGACCGTGCAGTCGATCTTCTCGTTCCTGAACGTGTGGTTTGCCGGTTGTTGAAACCGGCCTGCGACCGTCCGATAAGCCCATCCACACCGCCCCGCCTGAGGGTTCCATGTGTCCCTGGCGGGGTGTTTTTTCGCGCGGGCCAACGGGATCATGGGCCGGGCGTCTGGAATGGAGCGGCCCCGGTTCGGGGGGAACATTCGACGATCCGGAGCGAATAGTCTGCGAGACCGGGGATATTGCGCAATCTCGCGGGGCGGACGCGGTCTTCTCCGGTTTGCCAGCCGATTTCTGACTGGCAATCCGCATCCCAGCGGGCATGCTCATGTGCCGACCGGCGATCCTGGGCCGCGTCGGAACTCGAAAGGACGATTCGTCATCATGCGTTCGCGGCGGTGCGCAAACATGTGTGTTCGGGCTCTGGTGGTGATGTCGCCGCTGGGGCTTTGCGCGCTTCCGGTCGCGGCCGACGATGCCCCCGCGGAGTCTCCCCTGATGGCGGCGATCGACCGGGCCGCGGCCCGTGATCCGGAGCCTGCGCCGGCGCGGCTGCGCCTGCTGGCGCGGATGCAACTCTCGACGGCGTGCTATCCCGGGAACCTGACGGGCGCGCAGCTCGACGAGATGATCGCGCAGACGATGCTCATGCCGCCGGGGGCCCAGGGCGGGTTTGGGCCGCGGTTTATCGCCGACACGAAGAGCTGGCTGGGGGCGGGGCAGATCGGGGACGGGAACACGTCGCGTCCGGCGGTGCTCACGTATTCGTTTCCGGACGACGGGACGACGTGGGGGCACACGTGCTCGGGGTATCTGACGGGGCCGAACGATCTTGGCGCCCGGCTGACGGGGACGTTCACGTTTCTGGATCGCGGGCGGGAGTTCGTGCGGTCGGCGCTGGCGGCGTGGCGCTCGGTGGGGGGGCTGGCGTATCTGGAGGTTGAGGACCACGCGGCGCCGCTGGACCTGGACCCGACGCACCCGACGACGCGCGGGGACATCCGCATCGGCGGGTGGGGCTTCGGCGGGAGCGCGGCGATCCCGTCGGGGCCGCTGGCGTACAACGCGTTGCCCAACAGCCCCGTCGCCGCGTGCAGCGGCGGGGACATGACGATCAACACGAACTACTTCACGGGGGCGTACTTCAACAACACGACCTCGGGCAACTTCCTGTATTTTCGCAACACCATCGGGCACGAGCACGGGCACGGGCTGGGGTACTTCCACACGGTGCCGTGCAACCAGACGAAGCTGATGGAGCCGCAGATCCACACGGTGGTGAGCCTGCTCTCGCCGGACGAGATCCGGGGGGCGATCCGCCACTACGGCGACCGGAACGCGAGCGGGGCGGGGAACCACTCGTCGGCGACGGCGAAGAACTACGGCAACCTGACCACGCCGGCGGTTCGGTCGGTCATCGAGCGCGATCTGGGGGTGAACGGGAACACGGTGGTCGTTCCCACGCAGCCGGTGACGATTCTCACCGAGGAGGATTGGTACACGTTCACGCTGGACTCGACGCAGAGCGTGACGATCTCGGCCGCGCCGACGGGGTATGCGCCGGTGGGCTCGTGCTGCGCCGTCGGGGCGTGCGCGGTGACGACGCAGGTGAACTGCACGGCGGCGTGGACGATCGGGGGGACGTGCAGCGGGACGGCGTGCGTGGGGCCGACGCTGCCGACGACGTGCTCGGGCGGGACGAGCGATCCGACGTGGTGCCAGGGGGCGCAGTCGTCGTCGTGCTCGGGGACGACGGGCGTGATCAACGCGCAGAACGCGGGGAATCTGGCCCTGGAGTTGCGGGCGTCGAACGGGACGACCATCCTGAACTCGGCGAACTCGAGCACGCTGGGCGTGACCGAGTCGGTGGTGGCGTCGCTGGGGGCTGGGACGTACTACGTCAGGGTGCAGGACGCGGGCGGCGCGTCGTCCTCGAACCAGGTGGTGCAGACCTACGACCTGACGATCCGCGTGGGCACGAGCAAGGCCCCGCCGTTCGTGATCGCGGGGCTGCAGCGCAAGCGGGTGCGGGCGGACACGGTCTGCCAGTTCATCGGCAACCACAACTCGTACGCGACCGAGCCGGGGGCCACGCTTTCCAACGGGGGCTTCGCGTGGGACCTCGACGGCAACGGCACGTACGAGACCAATGGGCAAACCCAGCCGCAGTTCACGTATCGATCGAACGGGACGTTCAACGTGACGCTCCGCGTCACCGACTCGTTCGGGTCGGCGGCGGCGGACACGATCCAGGTGGTGGTGTTCGGGGCGACGACGACGATCACGGGCGCGAGTCCGTCCTCGTCGTCGCAGGGCGTGACGATTCCGGTCACCATCGTGGGGTCGAACTTCAAGGGCGTGGCGAGCGCCTCGCAGGTGGCGGTGTCGGGGACGGGCGTCGCCGTGATCGGCACGCCGGTGCCCAACGCGCTGGGAACAAACATCACCGGCCTCTCCTTTGTCATCGCACCGGGCGCCGCGCCGGGCGACCGCGACATCACCATCAGCAACTCAGACGGCGCCGGGGCTTCGGGCACGGGCACGCAGGTCTTCACGGTGACGGGCACGGTGACCACCGGCGCGTGCTGCGCGGCCAGCGGATCGTGCGCCCTCACCGACCAGCCCTCGTGCGCGGGCGTGTTCCAGGGGCTGGGGACGGCCTGCTCGCCCAACACCTGCCCGCAGCCGAGCGTGGCGTGCTGCGCGCCGGACGGGGCGTGCACGTTTGTGACGGCCGCGGCGTGCGGGGGCGCGCCGGGGGTGTTCGGTTCATCGTGCTCTCCCAACGCGTGCCCGCAGCCGAGCGTGGCGTGCTGTGCGACGGACGGGACGTGCACGTTCGTGGCGGGCGCGGCGTGCGGGGGCACGCCGGGGGCGTTTGGATCGACGTGCAACCCGAACACGTGCCCGCAGCCGACCGGGGCGTGCTGCATCGGCGTGGTGTGTGACGTGCGGGGCGCGGGCGCGTGCACGGGGCCGTTCACGCGGTTTGTCGGGATCGGGGCGGCGTGCAACGCCCCGGGCAACCGGCTCGCGCCGTGCTGCTCGGCGGATTTCAACCAGAACGGCGTGCTGACCGTCGATGACATCTTCGACTTTCTCAATGCCTGGTTCGCGGCGCTTCCCGGAGCGGACTTCAACGGCGGGGGCCTGGCCGTTCAGGACATCTTCGACTTCCTCAACGCGTGGTTTGGCGGATGCTGAGTCCGGAAGGCCCGGTGCGCCGGCGCGGCCCGGGGCGGCCGCAATCGAGCGGACTGGACTCCTACCATCCGCCCCATGACCTCTTTGCAATCTCCCTCCACCCATTTCTCGCGATACGACATCGGCCGGCGCGTGCGCGTGGTGCAGCAGACGCCGCGCTTGCAGGGCGTTATCACCACGACCGTCGAGGGGGTGATCCTCGCGTTCGGCCAGCAGAAGACCGGGTCCTGGTACGCGCACGGGAAGGACGACAAGCTGTGGATTGATCGCCTGCAACTGCGCAAGGTGGACGGGGAGATCGTGTACCTGAATCTCGACCGCAACTCGGTTGTCGAGGACGCCGACGTGGCCGCCTCTGGAAGCCCGGCCAAGCCGGGAGCGTCGCGCTGACAGTTCTTCGCTCCTCCTCTCTCTCCGGAGCCCGCTCGTTGTCCATCACCACCCGCACGCTCGCCTGCGGCATGCCGCTGCTCATGGAGCCGATGTCCGGCGTTCGGTCGGCGGGGATCACGTGGCTGCTTCCCGCGGGGACCGCGGCCGACCCCGAGAATCGGCAGGGGCTGGGCACGCTGTGGTCGGAGTTGCTGCTTCGCGGGGCGGGGGACCTCTCGTCGCGCCAGCAGGCGGATGCGTTCGACATCCTGGGCGTGTCGCGCGGGGCGGACGTTTCGACGCTGCACATGCGGGTGAGCGCGACGCTGCTGGGGTCGCGGATTCTGGAGGCGCTGCCGCTGATCGTGGAGATGGTGCGCCGGCCGCGGCTGGAGGAGGAGGCCATCGAGGCGTCGCGCGATCTGGCGCTGCAGTCGCTCGACGGTCTGAAGGACGATCCGCAGGAGCGGGCGGTGCTCACGCTTCGGGAGCGGCACAACCCGCCGCCGCTCAATCGCAGCGGGCTGGGGACCGTGGAGGGCTTGACGGGGGCGACGCGCGAGGACCTTGCGGGGTATTGGGCCGAGCGGGCGCGGCCGCGGGGCTCGATCGTGGCGATCGCGGGGGACCTGGAATCGGCGGGCGGGCCGGACCTGATCACCAAGCGCCTGGATGCGCTGCTGCACGGGTGGGCGGGGGAGGCGGCCCCGGTCGTGGCGGCGCCGTCGCCGACGCGCGGGACGTACCACCATCTGGCGGACAAGTCGTCGCAGGTGCAGATCGTGCTCATGCACGACGCGCCGGCGGAGCCGAGCCCGGATTCCAAGCTCGAGCGGTTCGTGGCCTCGACGCTCTCGGGCGGGATGGGGGCGCGGCTGTTCACCGAGGTGCGGGAGAAGCGGGGGCTGTGCTATTCCGTGAGCGAGTCGTACGCGGCGGATCGGGACTATGGGCGGTGTCTGGCGTACGTCGGCACGACGCCGGAGCGGGCCCAGGAGTCGCTGGATGTGCTCGTGGGCGAGTTGCGGCGGGTATCGACGCCGGCGGGGAGGGTGACGCCGGAGGAGTTCCAGCGGGCGATGGTGGGCATCCGATCGAGCCTGGTGTTCTCGGGCGAGAGCACCGGGGCGCGGGCGTCGGGGCTTGCGGGGGACATGCACCGGCTGGGGCGGGGGCGGACGCTCGACGAGATCGAGGCCCAGTACGCGGCGATCACGCTGGATCAGGTGAACGACTATCTGGCGCGCCGGGAGATGGGGCCGGTGACGATCGTGACGCTGGGGCCGGGGGAGTTGCGACCGCCGGAGTGAGCGGTTCGATCATCGTCTTCGTTGGCTCGTTGGCCGGGTGGTGTTCCGGGGGACCGCCACTGGCGAACAAACCGCCAGCGCCCCCCGCTGCCCGATACACTCGGCCCACATGGATTCGGGCCATCCCCACCCCCCACTGCTTCGGCGTCTGGCGCGGCTGACCTCCGCGTACGCGTTGTGGTCGGTGCTGATGCTCGTTCTCGGGGCGGTGCTGATCTATCCGATCATCCTGACCGTGAGCGGGGCGATGTTCGAGAAGGGCGCGGACGGGGCCTCGCACTTCACGCTCAAGCACGTCTCGATCGCGCTCTCCGATCCGGGCATCCGGGAGTGCCTGTTCAACTCGGTGAAGATGGCGTGCACGACGACGACGCTGTGCATTCTGGTGGCCGTGCCGCTGGCGATTCTCTCGGCCAAGTACATCTACCCGCTCAAGGGCGTGTTCAATGCGCTCGTATTGGTGCCGCTGATTCTGCCGCCGTTTGTGGGGGCGATCGGGATGTCGGCGCTGCTGGGTCGCGAGGGGGCGATCAACGCGGTGCTGGGGCATGTGGGCATCGGGATGATCGATTTTCTGGGTCATGGGAAGTTCTGGGGGTGCGTGATCGTGGATGCGCTGCACCTGTATCCGATCATCTACCTGAACGCCGCGGCCGCGCTGGCGAACCTTGACCCGGCCCTGGAAGAGGCGGCGGACAACCTGGGGTGCGGGCCGTGGAAGAAGCTCTTCACGATCACGCTGCCGCTGATCCGGCCGGGGGTGTTCGCGGGGGCGACGATCGTGTTCATCTGGGAGCTCACCGAGCTGGGGACGCCGGTGATCTTTGACTACTCGCGGGTGATGTCGGTGCAGGTGTTCAACAAGCTCAAGGAGGTGGAGGCGAGCCCGGAGCCGTACGCGCTGGTGATCATCATGCTGGTGATGGCCGTGGGGCTGTACGCGCTTGGCAAGTACTTCCTCGCCGGGAAGGCGTACGCGATGTACTCGAAGGCGTCGCGGGCGGCGACGGAGACGCGCCTGACGGGGTTGAGGGCGTGGGGGGCGACGGGGCTGTTCATCCTGGTGACGGCGTGCGCGTTGCTGCCGCACTTCGGGGTGGTGATGACGGCGCTGTCGTCGCCGGGGCAGTGGTACCAGAGCGTGCTGCCGCGCTCGTTCACGCTGCACAACTTCCAGGAGGCGCTGAGCCATCCGGACGCGTTCGCGTCGATCGTGAACTCGCTGCAACTCTCGGGCGCGGCGGTGGTGATGGCGGCGGTGTTCGGGCTGCTGGCGGCGTACGTGATCGTGCGGACGCCGATCAAGGGTCGGCACGTGCTGGACGCGATGTGCATGCTGCCGCTGGCGGTTCCGGGGATCGTGGTGGCGTTCGGGTATGTGGCGATGTCGCTCAAGTGGCCCTTCGGGGAGGGGAACCCGCTGTCGTTCATCAGCATCCTGGGCAACGCGCCGGCGCCGTTGATTCTGATCGCGATCTCGTACGGCGTTCGGCGCATGCCGTACATCGTGCGGGCGGCGGTGAGCGGACTGGAGCAGACCAGCGGCGAGCTGGAAGAGGCGGCGATGAACCTGGGGGCGACGCGGTTCGTGGCCGTGCGGAAGGTGATCCTGCCGCTCATCACGGCGAACATCGTGGCCGGGTGCCTGCTGGCGTTCTCGTTCGCGATGCTGGCGGTGAGCGAGCCGCTGCTGATGGCGCAGCAGCAGAGCCAGTTTCCCATCACCAAGGCGATTCTGTCGTTCGCGAACCGGCTGGCGGACGGGCCGTTCATCGCCAGCGCGATGGGGGTGTGGGGGATGATGCTGCTGGCGGTGACGCTGGTGGGGGCGTCGATATTGCTGGGCAAGAAGATGGGGTCGATCTTCCGGGTGTGAGCGGGGCGGAAATGCCACCGGCTCGCCGTCAGGCGAGCCGGTGACCGAGGAAAAAAGGTGGTCGGTTTGGAGGTCGGATGCGGCCTCGCCCCCCCGGCATCCCCTTGGATGCCCGTCGCGTTTCGACCGTGCTGATACGAACGATTCGGGCTCGCGGATCTTCGCCCGTTTGCTCACTTCATTCCGCACGCGTGCTGAGCAGGAGAAACGCGGCGCGGACGTGGGACTCGAGCGTCTGGGCCCCGCCGACGGCGAGTCTGAGCACGAACCTTGCAGCCGTCGCGGCATCGCCACCGATCGCCGGCAGCACGGTGTGCGTGAGGTACACCTTCCCGGACGTGTTTACCGCTTCCATGAGCCTGCGGTTTCGCGCGTCGGTCAGATTCGGGGACTCCCCGGGGCGGGGGCGGAGGCGGAAGCAGACGAGGCTCACCGTTCTCGGGGCGACGATCTCGAAGCGCTCGTCGCCCTTGAGCAGCTCCTCGAAGAGCGCGCCGAGGCGCACGTGCTCGCGGATGTACGCACGCAGTCCCTCGACGCCGTAGTGGCGGATAACCATCCAGAGTTTCAGGGCGCGGAAGCGGCGGCCGAGGGGGATCTGCCAGTCGCGGTAGTCGATGACCTTGCCGCTCTGGGTCGCGGCGTTTCGCAGGTATTCGGGGGTGATGGAGAGAGCCGAGGTGAGGGCGTTGCGGTCGCGGACCCAGAAGCAGGAGCAGTCGAAACTGGTGAGCATCCATTTGTGGGGGTTGAAGCAGAAGGAGTCGGCGAGGTCGAGGCCGCGCGACATCCAGCGGAACTCCTCGCAGAGCAGGGCCGCGCCCGAGAAGGCGGCGTCCACGTGCAGCCATGCCCCGTGCCGGGCGCACTCGCGCCCGGTTGCCTCCACGGGATCGACGGCCGTAGAGCCGGTGGTGCCGATGGTGGCGCACACGAACAGGGGGACGCGCCCGGCGGCGGCGTCCTCGGCCATGGCCGCGCCGAGGAGGTCGGATCGCATGGCGTAGTTCGCGTCGGTGTCGATGAGGCGGACGTGGGTGCGGTCGTCGAGGGAGGATGCGAGGCCGGCGATCATGGCGGCCTTGATGACCGAGGAGTGGGCCTGGGTGGAGGCGTAGATCATGGCGTGGCGCGGTGGGCGCTTCCGGGCATCCGCACCGTCGCGATGGCGGGCGACCACGAGGGCCGTCAGGACGGCCTCGCTGGCCGTGGAGTGGATGACCCCGCCGCCGGTGGATGTGGAGAGGAACGAATCCGGAAGCCCGAGCATGGCGGCGAGCCAGTCGAGGACACGGGTTTCCATTTCCGTGCACGCGGGGCTGGTGGCCCAGAGCATGCCCTGCACGCCGAGGCCGGTGGAGATGATGTCGCCGATGATGGCGGGGAAGGAGCCATTGGCGGGGAAGTAGGCGAAGAAGTTGGGGGACTGCCAGTGGGTGAGGCCGGGAAGGACGACGCGGTCGAGGTCGTTGAAGATCGCGTCCCACGAATCCCCGCGCGACGGCGGGGCGACGGGCATCTTGGCCGCGGTTTCGCCCGGGGCGAGCGGGCAGAGCACCGGGCGCTCGTCGAGGGCCTCCAGGTAGTCGGCCACGAGGTCCACGGCGCGGCGGCCGAGGCGTCGGAACTCGGCGGGCGTCATGTGGGGGATGCTCATGAGAGACGGTAGCAACTCAGGTTGTGGCGCGCCGGGCGGGGCGACGCGATGAACGCGCTCGCCACGCCGCGTGGGAGAATCTCCGCGGAATATCGTGGCCGGCGGAGTTTGCCCCTATCGTTGGGGCACCGCGAACGGAGGCCCCCATGAGCAAGACCGCCGTCGTCCTGATCGCCGATGGGACCGAGGAGATCGAGGCCATCACCCCGGGGGATGTGCTCAATCGGGCGGGCATCGACGTCACCTATGCGGGCGTGTCGTCGCCGGGGGAGCCGGAGCGTATCGACTTTGTGGGCGGGCATCACGTGCCGCTCAAGGCCGACTGCCCGATCGAGGAGCTCGGGGAGATTCTCTTCGACGCGCTCATTCTTCCCGGCGGGGCCCGTGGGGCGGAGAACCTGCACAAGTCGCAGGCGGTGACGGACTTGATCATGCGGCACGTGGCGGCGGAGAGGCTCATCGCGGCGATCTGTGCCGCGCCGGCGGTGGTGCTCGCTCCGCTGGGGCTTCTGGAGGGGAAGCACGCCACGTGCTTTCCGGGGCTTGAGCGGCGGTTCTCGCCGGACGTGAAGCACTGCGACACGCGCGTGTGCGTGGACGGGAAGCTCATCACGAGTTGTGCGCCGGGGACGGCGATGGAGTTCTCGCTCAAGCTCGCGGAGCTGCTCACGGGGGCGCAGGTGGCGCTGAGGGTTGGCCATGCGATGATGGTGCAGAACATGTAGGCCCGACAGGCGGAACGCGATGAACCCCGACGACGACATCTGCCTGTGCTTCCATGTCTCGCTGCGGAAGATCCGCTCGTATCTGGCGCGGGAGAATCCGCCGGTGGCCTCGCTCATCAGCGAGTGCCTCGGCGCGGGGACGGGGTGCCAGTGGTGCGTGCCGTTTCTCAGGCGCCTGCACCAGATGCACGTGGAGGGGAAGGTGCCCGACCTGCGCGTCTCGCCGGAGCAGTACGTGAGCGCGCGGCTCTCGTTCCACAAGACCGGCGAGCGGGATCCGGGCGTGGTGAGCGACTCGCCCGCGGAACCGTCTGGCCCCCCCACCTCTCCGGGCGAAGCGGACGAACGGGCGTGAGGCCAACGAGAAACCGGAGCGCCTGGTGCGCTCCGGTCGTGGTCTTGCTGAGATGAAACCGCGTCGGATCAGGCCTCGAGTTCACGCAGGGCCAGGCCGTACTCGGTGAGCTTGTCCTTGACTTCCTGGAGCGAGGTTGCGCCGAAGTTCTTGACGCCCATGAGCTCGGCCTCGGTGTGGGCCACCAGATCGCCGAGGGACTGGATGTTCAGGAGCTGCAGGGCCTTGCGGGCACGCACGGAGAGGCTCAGGTCGGTGACGGGCTTGGCCAGCGCGGCCTCGTTGCCGGAGCCCTTGAGCTGGTCGAGCAGGCGGCGGCGGGCGGCGCGGTGGGCGTCCTCGACGCCCTGGCCCAGTCGCAGGCCCTTGCTGGCGAGCATCTGCTTGATCTCGACGAGGGAGGAGTCGCCGAAGTTCTTGTAGGCGAGGAGCTCGGCCTCGGTGGTGCGGAGCAGGTCGCCGAGCGTGCGGATGTTCATCTTCTTGAGGCACGTGCGGGCGCGGACCGAAAGCTCGAAGTCGGTGACGGGGACGTCGAGGAGGGCGTTGCGCTTGAGGCGGTCCTTGTCGCCGTCGTCCTCGACGTGCATGTCCTTGGAGGCGCCGATGTCCTTCATGTACAGGCGGGCGCGGGGGTGGTTGGGGTTGGTCTCGAGGATCTGCTTGAGCGTGCGCTCGGCGCGGTGGTAGTCGCCGCGGTCTTCGAGGAGGACGGCGAGGTTGATGAGGGCGTTGATGGGCGCGGGCGGGTTCTCGCAGGCGCGCTCGTACATGGCGATGGCCTCGTCCTCTTCGCCGACGAGGTCGAGGAGGTAGCCGAGGCGGAAGAAGATGTGCGAGTTGTTGGGATCGGCGGCCGCGGCGCGCCGGTACTCGGAGACCGCGCCGGCCTTGTCGGCGCGCTGGTAGGCCTCGTCGCCCTTCCTGGCGTGCTCGGCGGCCTGCTTCGCGTTTCGTTGCGCCTCGCCGGCGCCGATGACCATGTCCAGAGCGCTGTTGCTGCTCATGCTCGGGTTCTCCCGTAAGATTGCGTGTGGATTGAAGGGGGGAAGGATAGGCGCGGGCCGTTTGATCTGCCGGAGCGCGATCGGCCCCGGCCGTGCGTTGCGGGCGGGCCCGACCGCCCGGAGCCCGACCGGGGGAACGGGGGACACCCCCCGCTCGTATCCTCCCCCGTGCTCACCCTGACCGTCATCCAGGGCCCGGACAAGGGCCGCAAGTTCGAGCTGAGCTTTGAGATTCCCCAGCTCATCGGCCGGTCGAGCGAGGCCCTTCCCATCGGCGATACCACGGTTTCCCGGCGGCACGCCGAACTGACCCCTGACGGCAAGCAGTGGTATATCCGCGACCTGTCGAGCCAGAACGGGACGTGGGTGAACGGGATCCGCATCGCGGGGAGGCAACTGCTCAAGCCCGGAGACCAGGTGCGCACCGGCTCGACGCTCTTTGTCTTCGGCACCTCGGACGAGGAGGACGAGCTGGACCTGATCCGCGTGCTGCGACCGGACCAGATCGACGCGACCGTGGAGCGGCGGATTCCGTCGAACGACGACTCGGTGATTCTCGCGGAGCCGGAGCCGCGCAGCGCGGCGGTGCACCACCTGCAGGTGATCTACCGCCTGACGGCCCTGACAAGCCAGCAGACCAACCGGGACGATTTGCTTCGGGCGGTGATGGAGCTGGTGTTCAACGAGCTCCAACCGGAGCGGGGGTTCATCGTGCTGTGCTCGAGCGTGGCCAGCGCGGACCCGGAGGTGCCCGCGTGGCACCCGGCGGTGGTGAAGCACAAGACGGCGCCGGCGGACAAGAAGGACGCCCGGATCCACATCTCTCGGACGATCCTGAACCACGCGCTCAAGCACGCCGAGGGGGTGCTGAGTTCCAACGCCATGAACGATCCCCGGTTTGCCAAGGGGGACAGCGTGCAGCGGTTTGCGATCCGCTCGGCGCTGTGCTCGCCGATCGAGTTTGCCGGGAGGGTGTCGGGGGCGATCTACGTGGATTCCTCGATCGCCAACTACACGTTCACGCAGGAGCAACTGGCGCTGCTCAACGCGATCGCGCGGCACACGGGGCTGGCGCTGGCGAATGCCGAGGCGTACGCGAAGAAGGTGCAGACCGAGCGGCTGGCCGCGACGGGCGAGACCGTGGCGGTGCTCTCGCACTCGATCAAGAACATCCTGCAGGGGCTGCGCGGCGGGGCGGACGTGGTCGAGATGGGATTGAAGAGAGAGGACCTGAAGATCTCGCGGGGCGGGTGGGCGATACTCAAGCGGAACATCGATCGGATCATGGCGCTGACGCTGAACATGCTGGCGTATTCGCGCCCGCGCGTGCCGGAGTATGAGCTCACGCGGATCGGCGACCTGCTGGAGGAGTGTGCGCAGTTGCTCACCGACCAGTGCCAGGCCCGGCAGGTGGCGCTCATCGTGGACGCGGACGCGGAGATGCCGCCGGTGATGATCGATCCGCACCTGCTGCACCAGGCGATCGTGAACCTGATGGTGAACGCGGTCGAGGCGGTGGAGCCGAAGATCGGCGCGGTGACGGTGAGGGCGTCGTACATCGTCGAGCCGGCGCGCGGCGCTCCGCCCGGGGCGACGGGGCGGCCGATGGTGCGGATCGACGTGATCGACAACGGCCCGGGGATCGGGCGCGAGCGGCAGGCGCAGATCTTCGAGCCGTTCCACTCCACCAAGGGGATCAAGGGGACGGGGCTGGGACTGACGGTGACCAAGCGGATCGTGGAGGAGCACCGGGGGCGCATCCTCGTCGAGAGCGATGAGGGGCGCGGGGCGACGTTCACGATCCTGATCCCCGCCGAGACCAGCCACGGGGTGGACCCGAGCGCGACGACGGCGACGCGGCCGCATCCGAGCGATCCGCTGCGGGCGCACTGACGGGCGATGTTCGGTCTTTGTCTCTTCTTTGGCTGGACGAACTTCCTGTGCGCCGCGGGCGTCCAATCATCCGATCTTCGTGGCACCTCAAGACCACATGTCCCCCCTCCCCGCCCATTCGCCGCGTCCATCGCGAACCCGACAACGGTCCGGGTCGCGGGCCTCGTTCGTGCGCGAGTTTCTTCGCAATCCGGCGGCGACGGCGGCGATCGCGCCGAGTTCGCGGGTTCTCGCGGATCGGATGGTCCGGGGGATTGATCTGGGGGCGTGCTCGTCGATCGTGGAGTTCGGCCCGGGGAGCGGGGTGTTCACGCGGGCGATGCTCGAGCGCATTCCGCAGGGGTGGGCCCGCTCCGAGGGCGGCACAGGCACGTTCATCGCCATCGAGTACAACCGGCGGATGGCCCGCGCGGTGGCGCGGCAGTTTCCGCGGGCGACCGTGGTGATCGACAGCGCGGCCAATATCGAGCATCTCTGCGGCGCGCAGGGGATCGCTCCCGGCACGCTCGACGCGGTGATCAGCGGGCTGGGGTGGGCCTCGTTTCCGCCGGCGCTCACCACGGAGATCCTGGAGGCGACGGCTCGGATGCTGCGGCCCGGGGGGCACTTCCGCACGTTCGCGTATCACCTCGGGCTGGTGAAGCGGAACGCGTGGCACCTGCGCTCCGAACTGCGGCGGTTGTTCGGCGAGGTGGAGATGGTGCACGGGGCGTGGGCGAATCTGCCACCGGCGTTTATCTATCGCTGCCGGAAGTGATGAGCCTTGAACGGGGTGAGGGGCCTTGCGAAACCCCTCACCGCGTTCGGGGCTCGTCTATGCCAAGTCGAAGACGATGACCTCGGCGTTCTCGTCGGCGGTGATCTCCAGGGCGGTTTCGCCGGTGATGGCCGCGCCGTCGCCCTGGGCGAGGGCGGTGCCGTTCACGGAGACGGAGCCGCGCGCGACCTGCACCCAGACGTTCCGCTCGGGCGCGAACTCGGCCTTGACCGACTTTCCGGCGTCGATCTCCGACACGTGCATGCGGGCGTCCTGTCCGATGGAGAGGGAGCCGTCGGCCGCCTCGGGGGAGGCAAGGAGTTGCAGTCGGTTGCGCCGGCCCTCGGCGGGGAACTCCTTCTGGTCGTAGCGCGGCGGGGCGTGGCGCTCCTTGGGCAGGATCCAGACCTGCAGGAGGTGCACCGGCTCGGTTTTGGAGCCGTTGTACTCGGCGTGCTCGATGCCGGTGCCCGCGCTCATGCGCTGGAGTTCGCCGTGGCGCAGGGAGCGCTCGCTGCCGAGGCTGTCGGAGTGGGCCAGGGAGCCGGAGAGGACCCAGGTGAGGATCTCCATGTTGTCGTGGGGGTGCTTGCCGAAGCCGCGCCCGGGGGCGACGACGTCCTCGTTGATGACGCGCAGGGAGCGGAAGTGCATGTTCTTCGGGTCGTGGTAGCCGCCGAAGGAGAAGGTGTGGAAGGTGTTGAGCCAGCCGTGGTCGAAGTGGCCGCGCTCGGACGAGGGGCGGACGGTGATCATGGGAACCTCCATTGAGAGCAGGGCGGCGGGGGCCGTCGCAGTTTTGGTTGTTTCAACAAGCATATTACGCCGCCCGATCAATCGGGTTCGCGCCCGCTGGGTTCATTCCGGACAGCGTTTCCGCACATTCCCCTCCGCTGGACCACTCGAGCCGGGGCGCGTGCGGGCCCGCACCATGAGGCGGCTGATGGCCGCGAGGTCGGCCTTGGAGAGGTGGCCGAGTTGCTGGGCGTGGAGGTCGGCGAGGGGCCTGTCGATCCTGGCCAGGAGATCGAGGCCCGCCTTGGTGATTCGCACGAGGACCATGCGACGGTCGCTTTCGGTTCGGGACCGCTCGGCGAGGCCGGCCTCGACGAGGCGATCGACGAGGCGGGTGACATCGGGGACCTGGGCCACGAGTTCCTCGCCGATGGTCTGGCTGGGGACGCCGTGCTTGGCGTCGGCCAGATGGCCGCGCAGGATGCGGAGGGCGTTGTATTGCGGCGCGGAGAGGTTGAAGGCCTTGAAGAACCGCCCGGCCTCGCTCTCGAGGATGCCGGCGGTGCGGACGATGTTGAGGAAGGCCTCGACCTCGGACTGCTCGAAGGGTCGGCGCTTGCCGATCTCGGCGGAGAGGCCGGATCGGGCGGGGTGTCCGGGCGTTTTGGCCATCGGGGCGGGCTCCACTACCTGTTGCAACAAGCATATGCACCCGCGAGGCGCTGCCCCGCGCGGATCCGGGGTTCCGGTTTGCACGGTGGGATGGCGCGACGAAGTCGGGTATCAGGCCAGGCCCATCGCCTGCGCCATCATCGTCCCCATGTCCGCGGGGCTCATGGCGACTCTCGCGCCGGCCTTCTGCAGCGCGGCGATCTTGGCGTCGGCGGTGTCGTCGGCCCCGCCGATGATCGCCCCGGCGTGGCCCATGCGCTTGCCGGGGGGTGCGGTGCGGCCGGCGATGAACGCCGCGACGGGCTTCTTCACGTTGGCCTTGATGTACTCGGCGGCCATGATCTCGTCGGCGCCGCCGATCTCGCCGATCATGAGGATGCCGTGGGTGTCGGGATCGGCCTCGAAGAGGCGGATGCAGTCGATGTGCGACATGCCGCGCAGCGGGTCGCCGCCGATGCCGATGCAGGTGCTCTGGCCGAGGCCGAGGCGGGAGGTCTGCCAGACGGCCTCGTAGGTGAGGGTTCCGGAGCGGCTGACGATGCCGACGGCCTTGCCGGTGCGCGACTCGCTGACGTGGGTGTGGATGTAGCCGGGCATGATGCCGATCTTGCACCCGCCGCCGCCCTTGGCCTTGGAGGTGTAGACGTCGGCGGAGGTCTCGCCGCCGCCGGTCTTGCGGCCGGGGGTGATGACGCCGGGGCAGTTGGGGCCGACGAGGGTGATGCGATCATTCTCGGCGCTGGCGCAGTTCATCTCGTCGAGCACAGCCCGGGCCCGGACCATGTCGTTGACGGGGATGCCCTCGGTGATGCAGCAGATGACCCGAACGCCCGCGTCGGCGGCTTCGAGGATGGCGTCGGCGGCGAAGGCCGGGGGGACGAAGATCATGGTGGCGTCGGCGCCGGTGGCGCGGACGGCCTGGTCGACGGTGTCGAAGATGGGGACGCTCGCGTCCGCGTCGACTTCGAACTTCTGGCCGCCCTTGCCGGGGGTGACGCCGCCGACGATCTGCGTGCCGTAGCGGAAGCACGCCTTGGTGTGCTGGCCGCCGAAGCCGCCGGTGATGCCCTGACAGATGACCTTGGTATTGGCGTCGATGAGGATGGACATGGGTCGGGAGTGTACGGCCCCACTATCGGTCCTGCGACGTTCGTGGTGCTTCGAGCGTCGAGGCTCTAGAACGGCCGCTTGACGGGGCTGGGGGAGAGGTTGTCGCGCCCGGGGACGAGAAAGTCGGCGATCTCGACGGCCTCGCCGAAACTCTCGCGGGCCTTCATGACATCGACGGCGGATTGCAGGACCTGGCCGCGCTCGAGGTGTTCCACGGTCGGAATCGCGTCGCCACAGATGAGCGTGGTGGTACGGGGCGTGGTGCAGAGCAGGCCGCAGCAGCCGGGCGTGACGCCCGGGAGGGGGAAGAGGTCCACGCCCTCGCCGAGGCGATCCGGCGCGGCCTCGCAGCGGCGGAGCACGGCGACGTCCTGCTCGAGATGCTTGCGGAGTTCGTCGTCGCCGTCGGCCGCGGCTTTCTGGAGCGCTCCAACGAGCGGGATGCCGACGCCCTCGCGCTCGTCCTGGGCGATCCACCACAGGGCTTTCTCGAAGGCCATGACGCCGCGCATGGTTTCGGGCTTGAAGGTGGTGAGGAAGACGTGGGTGATGTCCTCGGCGCGCAGGCCGGTGCGCTCGTTGAGACGGGCGGCGATGATGGTGGGCGGGAGGCCGGGATCGACGATGATCGCGTGCTTGCCGGTGCGGACGAGGGTGCAGGTGGCGTGGCCGGTGCGGACCGCGCCCTTCTCGTTCCAGAACGGGTTGGCCGCGAGAGCGCCGATGGAGATGACGCGCAGGTCCATCGCCTATGCCTCCCGCCCGGCGTCGCCGTTGAGAAGGCGGGCCAGGGCCGGGTGGCCCTCTTTCTTCTTTTGCTTCAGGCGCTTGACGACCTCCGGCGGGACCATCGTCTTGAGTGCACTTGGGTCCTCGGCCATGGCCGTGACCTGCTTGATGAGCGAGCTGGAGGTGTAGGCGAAGTCCTGGCCGGCGACGATGAACGCGGTTTCCAGGCCCGCGACCTGGCGGTTCGTCAGGGCCTGCTGCACCTCGCTCTGCAGGTCGGAGAGGTTGCGGATGCCGCGCAGGAGGACGGTGGCGCCCATCTCGCGGGCGAAGTCCACGGTGAGGCCGGCGAAGGACTCGACGCGGACCTCGGCCTCGCCGGGTTCATCGCGGACGATTCTTTGCACGAGGGCCTCGAGCATTTCCACCCTCTCCTCGGGGCTGAAGAGGGGGTCCTTGCCGGGGTGGCGGCCCACGGCGACGACGAGGCCGTCGAAGAGCCGCCGGCCGCGCCGGATCACGTCGAGGTGGCCGTAGGTGACGGGATCGAACGAGCCGGGGAACATGGCCAGGTGGGGCGTGCGTCTGGCTCGGGAATGTCCCTTGGAGGGGCTCATGGGTCGGGAGTTTAGCGGTGTGGGGGCGCCGATGGGCCCTGGGCGCGGGGTTTGGCTTTGAGCGGAGTCCGATACAACCGGGGCTTGAGGCGTGGCGGCGCGCGGCCGAACGGTCAGGGCCGCAAGGTCGGCCTCTTTTCACAGCGCGGCGGCGACGGGCGCTCGCCAGGGACGCGCAGGAATTGCACATTGGGTGTGGCGTGGCCGTCGCGGCTTGTCGCCGCGTGCGGCGCGCCAAGGTGGGTCGGTGTATCTGAAAGCCCCCGGCCGGATTGCCTCCCCGGCCGGGGAGCTTTCGTTTATGCTTCGGGCGTGCTTGTGCTCGAACCACCACCTGGGCACGCGCCCACGCGGAAGGGCTGGATGGACCGGCGAGGCGGCGGGGTTGCCGCATCGCCGACGCCCCGCGTCGCGCTGTTCACCGACACCATCGCCGACGTCAACGGCGTATCGCGATTCGTCAACGCCCTGGCAGCGCACGCGCCCGAGCGTCTGCATGTGCTGGCCTGCACGCGCCTCGGGTCGCCGGCGCGCCCCAACGTCCACATCTCTCCGCCGCTCTATGCACGACCGTTGCCGGGGTACGCGGCGATTGATCTGGCGATCCCCCGGCCCGGGGCCCTCGAGCGGCTGGCCGATGCGATTGCGCCCGACGTTGTCCATGTTTCAACGCCGGGGCCGGTGGGGCTGATCGGCCGCCGGTACGCACTTCGGCGCGGCCTGCCGCTGGTGGGGACGTTCCACACCGACTTTCCCGCGTACATCGAACGGCTGCTGGATGATCCGGTGCTGACGCGCCTGGGCGAGGGGGTGCTGCGGTGGTTCTATGCACCGTTTGATCTGGTGATCGCACGCTCGCCGGCGTCGGTGCCGAGCCTTCGGCGGGCGGGCATTGCCGGTTCGCGCATCGCCTGTCTTCCGCCGGGCGTCGATGCCGATGGGTTTCATCCACGGCATCGCGATGCGGGCGGCACGATCTGGGGGTCGGTCGGGGGTGTGAGAGGGAACTCGATCAAGGTGCTCTACGTCGGTCGCGTGAGCGTGGAGAAGAACCTGCCGATGCTGGCCCGGCTCTGGGCGCGGGTTCGGGGCGAGTGTGTGCGGCGCGGCCATGACGCACAACTGGTCGTTGTCGGCGGCGGCCCCCACCTGTCGGCCATGCGGCAAACGCTCGCAGGGCACGATGCCTGCTTCGCGGGCTTTCGGCATGGCGGCGAGCTCGCGACCTTGTACGCGTCGAGCGACATGTTCGTGTTTCCGTCCACGACGGACACGCTGGGGCAGGCCGTGATGGAGGCCCAGGCCTCCGGGCTGGCGGCCATTGTCTCCGACCTGGGAGGGCCGGGCACCATCGTTGAGCACGATCGCACCGGCCTGGTGCTCTCGACCGCTTGCGACGATGGGTGGATCGAGGGGTTGGTCCGGCTCATCACCGGTTCGGGCGAGCGAACAGCCATGGGGGCGGCCGCGCGAGCGCGGCTTGCGCCGATGACCATTCGGGCGAGCGTGGGGCGCTTTCTGCGGCTGCACGCCGAGGCGTGGCAAAGGCACAAGCCGGGCCGCGCTCTCGCACGCGGCCCGGCTTGTGGTTGATCTCGTCTCGCCATCCGGTCAGAAGGAGGGCCGGAACGTTCTCAGGCCGCCTTGCGCTTCGAGGTGCGGTAGGCCGAGAACGAGTAGTTCTTGACCGTGCCCTTGGCGGACATGCGCTTGGACTTGTTCATGGTCTTGCGGGCGGTCTTGCGGGCGGTGGTGCGCTTCATGCCGGAGGTGCGGGCGGTCATGCGCTTCTTGCCGGTCGTGGTGCGCTTCTTGTTCTTCGTCATCTTGGACTTCTTGGTCATCATCCGCTTCTTGTTCTTCATCGTGCGAGTCATCATGGCTGCGATTCCTTCGTGTCGTGCGGGCGGTGCATTGAGTCTCACGCCGCACGTTGCGGCCTCTTCTCCCGCCGGTTTCGCCCCCGCGAGCGAGTTCCGGCGATCGGTGCGTGCTGGAAAGCCCGTGCCGATCTGTGGCCATCGACCGCGTCGCGTCCCGTCATAAGCGGTATATGCGATTTGCCTGACGAAAGTCCCTGCGAGCGACGATGAAGTTCCTCCCGCCGAATACGCTTTGCCACTCTCCGAGCCCAATATCCCATGCCCGCGCCTCATTCCAATACGCATGCAGCCCCGGCAGCCCCCCCCAACTGGGCACCCGATTCCTGGCGTTCCAAACTCCACGCCCAGCAGATCGTCTATCCCGATCGCGCGGCGGTGGACGCGGCGTATGCCCGGCTTCGCACGCTGCCGCCGCTGGTGACGAGTTGGGAGATCGAGCGGCTCAAGGCGCAGATCGCCGAGGCGCAGCAGGGGAAGCGGTTTTTGTTGCAAGGGGGGGACTGCGCCGAGCAGGTGGGCGACTGCCGCGCCGAGTCGATCGCGAGCAAGCTGAAGATCCTCTTGCAGATGTCGGTGGTGCTGGTGTACGCGGGGAAGAAACCGGTGATCCGTGTGGGGCGGTTTGCGGGGCAGTATGCCAAGCCGCGCTCGAGCACGACCGAGACACGGACGATCGACGGCGTTCCCGTCACGCTCCCGTCGTACTACGGCGACCTGGTGAACCGTCCGGAGTTCACACCCGAGGCGCGCCGGCCGGACCCGACACACATGCTCGCGGGGCACGCGCACGCGGCGATGACGCTGAACTTCATCCGCGCCCTGCTCGACGGGGGCTTTGCCGACATCCACCATCCGGAGTATTGGGACCTGGGCTTCATGGCCCACGCGGGGCTGCCGGGCGATCTGCGGGACGAGTACCAGCGGATGACCGAGCGTCTCGCCGAGGGGCTGCGGTTCATGGAGGCGATCGGCGAGCGCACGGTGGAGCAGCTCCACAGCGTGGAGTTCTTCACGAGCCACGAGGGGCTGAACCTGCTGTATGAGTCGGCGCACACGCGGACTGTGCCGCGCCGCGACGGGTGCTACAACCTTGCCACGCACCTGCCGTGGCTTGGGGAGCGGACGCGGTCGATCGACGGGGCGCACGTGGAGTATTTCCGGGGCATCCGGAATCCGATCGGCGTGAAGATCGGGCCGACAACGGCACCGGAGGACATCGTCTCGCTGCTGCGCGTGCTCAATCCCGAGCGTGAGGCGGGGAAGATCGTCCTGATCGTGCGGCTGGGCGCGAAGCACACCCGCGCGAAACTCCCCGGGGTGATCGGGGCGGTGCGGGACAGCCCGGAGGCCGGGCCGGTGCTGTGGTCGTGCGATCCGATGCATGGAAACTCGACGACGACGGCCAATGGGACCAAGACCCGGTCGTTTGCGGAGATTACCGAGGAACTGGAGGCCTCGTGGGACGTCCATCAGGCCTGCGGTTCGCGGCTGGGCGGGGTGCACTTCGAGCTCACCGGCGAGGATGTGACCGAGTGTCTGGGGGGGGCCCGCGGCCTGAGCGAGGCGGACCTGGCCCGCAACTACCAGTCGCCGTGCGATCCGCGGTTGAACTACGAGCAGAGTCTGGAGCTGGCGTTTCTTCTGGCCCGTCGGATGCAGCGCAACGGCGGCCGTCACGGCGATCGGTAGACCTCTCAAACGGCACACACTCTCCATGTTCCGTCGGCCGGGTCGGGGTCCGATTCCCCCGAGCGAACGGTTTTTCGTGGCACGCGAGGCCTTCGCGTGCGAAACTAGACATGGCACAATCGCATCCCTGACGCCCCCGCATGAACACCGCACTCCGAGTCCTTTGCGTGCTGGCCGCGGGCGTTCCCGCGGCGCTGGCCGACGCGCAGCCGCTGGGAAGCCCGGTCCCTCCCACCATCGCCAACCCCAACCGCTTCGCCGTCACGGGGGTGGACGCCGCGGCGAGGTTCGTGCGCCTGGCGACGACGCGGCGGGTGGACATCGCGATCATCGGCGACAGCAACACGCGTCTGTCGGCGTCCACCGGCCACGAGGACGCGATGGGGCGGGCGTTTGCCGCGAGGTTCGGGATGTACGCCTCGCGGGTCGATCCCTTCTCGGGCCAGGGGGTGTGGACGCCGGAGGTGCTCTCGAGCGCGACGTTCCAGTTCGGGCCGTTTCTGCAGGCGGGCGCGCCGGCGGCGGCCGAGCAGTATTTCTTCACCTCGCTGAGTTTCCCCACCGGCTACGCGTTTCTGCCGGGGGGCGTCGAGACGGGGTTCACGTACAACGCGGGGCTTGTGCTGCGGCCGACCCATCCCATCGGCATCGAATCGCACCTTCGGTACCACCTGTCGGACTACTCGCTTCCGGGGGGCTCGTACGCGATATCGATCCGGTCGCCGTTTCCCAACAACCCGTACGTCAACTTCTTTGGATATCAGGCAGCGCCGGCGGCAACGCCGGGCATGCGGGACCTGGAGTTCGACATCCCGGCGGGCACGCGCTCGCCCGACGGCATCTTCATTGTTCCCGGCGATGCGCAGAACCAGCGTTCGAGCGTCGGCCCGCTGCTTCCGGTCTATCACCGAGTCGAGCGCGTGGACCGGGCCACCGGCGTCGCGTACTCGCCCATGTGGGCCGCGGGCTCGCAGTCGGCCCGCGGGGTGCTGCAGACGTTCTACGAATCGGATCGCAACGTCACCGCCATGCACGAGTGGATGCGCCAGGCCACGCGCCTGCAAGACGCGGAGGCGGTGCTGCTGGTGCACGTCATGCACGGGGGGAACGACGCCGCCGACAGCCGGCCATCGCTCGGCCCGATCTCCGGGCTGCCCTCGAGTTCGTCCGCGGGGCAGGAGGACAACACGCGCGGCATCATCAGCTGGCTCCGGGCCCGTTGGGTTGAGTCCGGGCGCGATCCGGCGAACCTGTTCTTCCTCCTTGGTCCCTACCACCCACGCGCGGATACGGGCCTGCCACAGCTCGGCTACGAGCAGGGGTGGAGGGCGATCGCGGGGAGCGATCCGCAGGTGTTCACCGTTGCGGGGAACATGCTGTCCACCCCTCAGGAGTTCGCCGTTCGCGGCTTCCTGCTCAACGGCGATCCGTATCACCTCTCCCCCCTTGGCTTCCAGACCTGGGCCGACGCCACGATCCGCGCCATCGATCTGGCGCTCTGTCCGGGCGACTACGACGGCAACCACGAGCTTGGGGTCGCCGATATTTTCGGCTTTCTGAACGCGTGGCTCGCGGGGAGCATCGACGCGGACTTTGACTACTCCGGCACGCTCGGGGTGCAGGACATTTTCGACTTTCTCAACGCGTGGTTTGCGGGGTGTTCCTGAGGCGGCGGGCGATGGGCCCGCGCTCGGCACTCGGGCCTGCGTGGCGAGGCGCGTCTCGCGTGGCGTCCATGGGCGCACGCCTCGCCGGTTCCGCCTCAGTCCTCCTCCAGCGTCTTCTTCCTTCTCAGCACGTGGTGGTAGTGCTGGGCGAAGCGGTGGGCCTCGTCGCGGATGGCCTGGACGAGGCGGAGGCCGAGGTTCTCGCGCCCGAGGCGGATGGGCTCGGCCCGCTGCTGCACGTAGATGATCTCTTCCTTCTTGGCCAGCGAGATGACCATGGGGGGCTTGGCGTCCATGAGGGCGAGGGCTTCCATGGCGGCGTGCAGCTGGCCGAGGCCGCCGTCGATGACGATGACGTCCGGGTAGAGCTCGTGGCCCTCGCCGGCCTCGCGGTAGCGACGGCCGACGACCTCGCGGATGGAGGCGTAGTCGTCGTTGATGGACGGGGACGCCGCGTCGTTGACCCCGGCCGCCTTGATGCGATAGCGGCGGTACTCGTTCTTGAGGGGGCGGCCATCGACGAAGCAGACCTTGCTGCCGACGGTCTCGCCGCCCTGGAGGTGGGCGATGTCGATGGCCTCGATGCAGCGGATGGGGGCGTCGAGGGCGAGGGTCTTGCGGAGGCTCTCGAGGGCCTTGCGGGGCTCGACGAGGGCCATCTCGGCCTCGGGCTGCCAGCTGGTGTCGCCGTCGCGCCCCGGGCGTGTGCCCCCCTTGGCCCGCTCGTCGAGGCGCTCGACGGCGCGGATCTGGTCGCGGAGGGCGGCGGCCTTCTCGTACTCCATGGCGGCGGCGGCGGAGTCCATCTCGGCGCGCATCTCGCGGAGCATGACGCTGCGCTTGCTCTCGATGAACTTGACGAATCGCTGGGCGTCGAGGAAGTAGGGCTCGCGGGCGATCTTGTCGGCGCAGGGGGCGGTGCACTGGCCGATGCTGTGGAGGATGCAGGGTCGGAAGTAGCGGTTCTTGGGGTCGCCCTCGACGATGTCGAGGCTGCAGGTCCGGAACTTGAAGACGCGCTGGAGGAGGGTCATGGCCTCGCGGAGCGAGCCGGGAGAGGTGAAGGGGCCGAAGACCCTCGCGCCCTTCACGAGCGGGTCGGTCAGGTCGCGGGTGATCATGACGCGCGGGAAGTCCTCGCGCATGGTGACGACGAGGTACGGGAAGGTCTTGTCGTCGGTGAGGCGGGCGTTGAAGCGGGGGCGGATGTCCTTGATCAGGCGGGCCTCGGTGAGGAGGGCCTCCCACTCGCCCTCGCACTCGAGGTGCTCGAAGTCGTGGACGAGGTCGAGCATGGGGGCCTTCTTGGGGCCGAGGTCGGCGCTCGGAACGAAGTAGCTCGACACACGATCGGGGAGACGCGAGGCCTTGCCGACGTAGAGCACGACGCCCTTGTGGTCCTTCATCAGGTAGACGCCCGGGGCGTCGGCGAGGGCGCGGGCCTTGCGGAGCAGGCGCGCGAGGCGATCGGTCCGGGTCTCGCCCCCCCACTCGGGGAGCGCATCCGGCTTCGCGACGACCCCTTCGCGGGGTTGCTCGTGGTGCACATCGGCGTCTTGGGGCACACAGAAGTTTAGGGACCCCCGGCGCGCCGGCCTGTGACGCTCTTGGTAGCCCGTGCCTCAGCCCCTCATCCCGCGGATCGCGCTGAGGGCGATGTGCCGCACGGACTCGTCCTCGTCGCTCAGCGCAGCGCCGAGCAGGCGCGGCAGGACCCACGCGGGGCACGTGCCGCCTCGCCCGACCTCGCCGAGGGCGATGGCGGCGCAGGCCCGGACCAGGGGCGAGGTGTCGTTGAGCGAGTTCGACAGGGCGTCGATGGCGTCGGGTTGGCACGCCGCCATTCGGCCCAGGGTGAGGGCCGCGGCCTGGCGCACGTCCTCGCTGACATCGCCGGTCATGGCGTTCACGGCCCGGACCGCGTCGGCCGAGGGCGAGCGGGACTCGCTCAGGGCCAGCAGGGCCCGCTCGCGCACGCCGTCGATCGGGTCTTCGAGGGCGAGGAGCATGGTGGAGCGGGCCCGTGGGCTGTCGTCGCCGAGGTACCGCATGGCGTCGATGGCGCGTTTGCGGACGATGGCGCTGGCGTCCTCCACGACGAGGCGGTTGAGTCGTTCCGATGCGCCCGCACCCGACGCCGCGCCCGACAGGCGCATGGCCTCGACGCCGTCGGCCCGCACGGCCGCGTCTCGATCCTCGACCATCATCCTCAGGGCGTCGGCCTGGGCATGGACGGCCACGCGTGCGAGGAGCCACGCGGCGGCGCGGCGCGCCGCGGGATCTCTCTGGGTGCGCACCAGGTCCGCGCACGCCCGCGCCAGGGCCGCGCTGGTGGAGGCGCTGAGCTGCCCGGCGTCGGAACGGGCCTGCAACTCCCTGGTGATGGCCCCGTGCCAGGCGGGTGCCAGGCGCAGGACGTGGACGAGGACGAGGGAAGGCGCGGCGTGGGCCGCGCCGAAGCGGGCGGCGTCCGCGAGGGGAATGGATGCGATTGCCACGAGACCGAGGGCCCCCCCCACCGCGGTCAGAGCGATTCGGCGGCGGCGCACGGCCCGGACCCACGAGGCCTGGAACGTCAGGCCGCACTCGGGACAGCGGGCGTCCTCGAGGCCCTGGGTGGAGTAGCCGCAGCACGGGCATCGCTGGCCGGTGGCCCCGACGCGGTTTTCGCGCACGAGCCATCGGCCCGAGCAGAGCACGACGGCGGCGAGGAGCGAGAGCGAGCCGATGCCGGCGGCGGCTCCGAGGACCAGGATGGATGTGACCGTCCATGTCATCGCCATGTCATTCCGACACGACGCGGGGCGGTTTCGCGCCCGTCGGTTTCTCGGTGAGGTTCGCAAGGCGACGCAAGTTGGCGGGGGATCTTTGCGGCGGGCTTACGTTCCCCGGCGCTCCGGGAACAACTGGTACGCCACGAGGACCATGGAGGCGAGCAGGAGCGTGCCGCCGACCGTCTTGATGTAGGGGTCGGCGCGATCGACGCCGTAGGCGAGCACGAACAGGCCGATGGGGACCATGAGCATGGAGACGGTCCAGACCCATCGGCGGGCCTTGGAGGCCTGCACGAGGCGATGGGCCTCCGGCGGGCCGCCGGTGTCCACGGCGTCCCAGTCGATGCTCTGGGATTCCGCGCGCACGTCGGCGAGGGCGAGCTCGGCGCCCTCCTTGTCTCGCTCGAGGACGACGACCCTGACGCCGTTGCCCGGGCCCATGGGCATTCCCCATGTGCCGGTCGCCGCGTCGTCGAGAACGCGGGCGTCGATGCCTCGCTCGCGGAGCGAGGCGGCGATGGTCTCGGCGAGGAAGACGGTGGGCGTGACCGCCACGGCAACTGTTCTTTCGTGCTCGCCGCTCATGGCGGATCCTACGGACGGCGTGGGCGCTCCACCTACAGTTCCCGGCACGATGAACCCGGAATCGAACGACGATCGACCGCAGGCAGGAGAACCCCGGCAACGCCCGAGGTTCATCCTCGACGAGGGCCCGCCGATGACTCCGGCCGACCCCAACGGGCGAAGGTGGGGAAAATCCACGCGCAACGTGGAGGAAGGCGAGTTTCTCGAGGGGCCGAAGACGCGGCGGTTCGAGCTGTTTCGCGTCGTCCGCATCGCGATCGAGTTCATCAAGGGGTTTCGCTCGTTGCACTTCGTCGGGCCGTGCGTGACGGTGTTCGGCTCGGCGCGATTCAAGGAAGACCACCGGTACTACTCGATGGCGCGGGACATCTCGGCGAGGCTCAGCCGGGTCGGGTTCACGATTCTCACGGGGGGCGGGCCGGGGATCATGGAGGCGGCCAATCGCGGGGCCCGGGACGCGGGGGGTCCGTCGATCGGGCTCAACATCGAGCTGCCGATGGAGCAGCAGCCCAACTCGTACGTGGATCGGTTCGTGGAGTTTCGCTACTTCTTCGTGCGGAAGGTGATGCTCGTCAAGTACTCGTACGCGTTCGTCGTCATGCCCGGGGGGTTTGGGACGATGGACGAGTTGTTCGAGGCGGTGACGCTGATCCAGACGGGGAAGATCCGCGATTTTCCGGTGGTGCTGGTGGGCACGGACTTCTGGCAGCCGCTGATCGATTTTCTTCGGGAGCGCATGGTGATGGAGCGCACCATCAGCCCGGAGGATGTCGGGCTGCTGATCTGCACCGACTCGCCGGAGGAGGTGGTGGATCGGATCACCGACGCCGCGCAACGCAACTTCGGCTTTGAGTGGGCCCGCAAGGCCGCTCGGCGGCCACAACGCTGGGCGGGCGAGAGGGCAGCCCCCGTGGTATCGCCGATCGGCTCGGCGGAACCCAAATGAACGTATTTTGTTAGGTATTTCTACCTTGTTCAGCATCGCGCGGGGAGCACGATGTAGACGGTCGTTCCGCGGCCCTGTTCGGATTCCACGACGAGCCACCCCCCCGCTGCTTCGATGAGCCGTCGCGACACGGTCATGCCCAGCCCGGTGCCGCGGTGGAACGCCGGATCCGAGCCGGACCGAAAGGGCGTGAACAATGCGTCGAGTTGTTCGGCGCCCATCCCGGGACCGCGATCACGAACGGTGATCACGATCCAGGGGCCTCGAAGTGTCGGGTGCTCGGCCTGGTTCCATGAGGAACAGCGTCGGCTATCGGCGGCGCCGGCGGGGCTGTTCGGGGGCAGTGGGCACTCGGTCGCGGCGATTTCCATGTCGCGTTCGCGATCCCCCATGGCCGCGCGAGCGTTGAGGATGAGATTGACGAGCACCTGCTGCAGACGCGCTCCCTCGATGGCGGCTTCCATTCCATCGGGAACGCGGATCGTGAGGCGTCCTCCGACGTCGGTGGTTCGGCCTGCCAGGCATGCCGCGGACTCGGCCACGACTGCGGCGACCTTGCAGTGGGAGGGTCGTATCGGCCCGGAATCCTCGCGGACGAAGTTCAGGATCGCGTCGGCGATCTTGGCCGCCCGCTCGGCGCCGGCCATGGTGCGCCGGAGCGCCTTGACCGAGAGCTCGCGATTCTCGGGCTCTTCCAGGGCCATCTGGGCGTAGGACATGATCGGGGTGAGGATGTTGTTGAACTCGTGGGCGATCATGCCGGTGACGGCGCCCATGCTTGCCAAGCGATTGAGTCGCTCCAGGTGCAGGTCGAGGACGCGGAGGTCCGGGGCCGCCGGGGTGTGGTCTGGGCCGGCATCGGGCTCCCGACGCTCCGGGCGTGCTGACGGGGACCTGTGAGAGTCGGTCTGGGATTCGACCATGGAGCGGGCCCCTTGGGACTCCGCTGCCATCGGCATGCGTGCGGGGCGCGAGCACCTCGGACCACCAATCCTGGAAGCACATGGCTCCACGGTGCATGTTGTGCCGTCTGTGCATCCGCCAAGGCACGAGGAGCGGCCGTGATCGGACGTGGCCCCCCCCCCCACCACCACCTCCCGGGCCGGTCCTGGCGCTCGTTCCGCGTGGAACGCTCCCTGGCCCTCTCCACTTCACGCCTTGGGGATTTCGGACACCCACTCGATTGGATTGCGATCCGTGCCGACAAGTGTCGCCAGCCAGGCCTTGGCGGCGGTCGGGCGAATATCAAAGTCCACGACCGCCGAAAGTTCGATCCACTCGAAGGCGATGTGAGCTTCGCGGCTCTTGACGCCGGATGGCCGGCCGGGCTTTGACGCCGCGCCTGGACGTTCCACAAGGAACACAAGGTTCACCTCGTGGTGGAGGTGTTTTTTCGTGGTAAACACCCCCTCGCTGGCGAGGGCGAGTTCCCGCACGCGAACGACCAGGCCGGACTCCTCAAGAAACTCGCGTGCGACGGCGACCGCGGCCGATTCTCCAAACTCGACATGTCCGCCGGGAAGAAACAGGTATCCGTGCTTCAGATTCCTGCACAGCAGGACCCGGGATTCCTCCACAAGGCAGCCACGAGCGATGACTTCGATGGGGGGTGGGGTGTGTCGAAACCCTGCTTTGTTTCGCGGAGCCAGTGAAAGGGCGCCTCGCGTCTTGCGGGCGGAGGAGGTACGCTTGGAACGACGCTTGGCCATGGGGGAATCCGTGTGTGAGTGCCAGATAGAGTAGACGTAGGATATTCGACACAGTATATTGTGGTGCAAGGAGGCGAATATATGAACAAAATGCTAACAACTAACAAATCGGAGATCTCCACAAAGCCTCGGCGGCTGGGGCGCGGCCTGAGCGCGCTGTTGGGCGAACCCGTCGAGGTGCATGTCCCGGCCGCGACGGCGAGCGATCCGAGCGCATCCATGAATCCCGGCGTGGTTGAGCCGAAGGCTTCGGTTGCGCCCGCGCGAAGCGCGGCGTCGGCGGTTCCGACGCTTGCGGTACCGATGCGGGCCGCACCGGATCCGGCAGGATCGCCGACCTCGGAAGCCCAGGGCGGCGATCGGCTGGTGCTGGTGCCGATCGACGCGATCGAGCCGAACCGGTTTCAGCCGCGCCGGGCGTTTGATGAGACGCAGCTGGCGGAGCTGGCCGCGTCGATCCGAACGGCGGGGGTGATCCAGCCGATTCTGCTCAGGCCGGGCGCGCAGAGCGGCCGGTACGAGCTCGTCGCGGGCGAGCGCCGATGGCGGGCGGGCAGGCTCGCGGGACTGGCGGCAATTCCCGCGGTGGTGTCGAGGCTCGGCGACGAGCAGGCGGCGGAGTGGGCGCTGGTGGAGAACATCCAGCGCGCCGATCTGACGCCGATGGAGCGGGCGTGGGCGATTCGCGGTTTGTGCGAGCGCTTCGGGCTTTCGCACGCGCAGGTGGGGGAGAGGCTCGGCATCGACCGGACCACGGCGGCGAATCTGTCGCGGCTGACCGACCTCGAGCAGGACATTCGTGATCTGCTCGATGCGAACCAGCTCTCGGTTGGGCATGGAAAGGTGCTGCTGGGTGCGCCGGCGGGGGCGATTCGCGTGGGTCTGGCGCGTCAGGCGGCGACGCAGGGTTGGTCGGTGCGACGGCTGGAGCAGGGGATCGCGCGGGCGACCGAGGCGTCGGGGTCCGGCGCCGCTCCCGCGGTTGTCATCGGCGAGCCGGCACGGGCGAAGGCGTTGGCGCTTCGCGAACTGGAGAAACAACTCGGGGAGCACCTCGGCACGAGCGTGCGTCTTCGAGCCAGCGCCGGGGGGAAGCGGGGCTCGATCGTGATCAAGTTCTTTGATCTGGACCACTTTGACGGGTTGATGTCCAAGATGGGGTTTGTGCTCAAATAGTCCGCACCGTGGTGGCATTCGGGCCCAAAACATACTAACACACACCGGATTCTGATCCGGATTTGCTCTCGCGAGAACCGGATCGCCACACTTCTTCGTTTGACGCGATAGCATCTTCGCGCGTCGTCGGCAGCCGCGTCTCGCTGCGGGACGCTTGCACTTGGCTCAACAACACTGCTCGCCCAGGACCGTCGGGCAAAACCAGGAACTCGTCATGGCACGATCATCGGGTGGCAAACTGGGCGGCTTGTCGGTCGCGGACCTGCGTCGCGAGTTGGCGAATCGCGAGCGTCGCGTGGGCGGGCTGCTTCGCAAGCGAGAACGGCTGCTGGCGAAGGTGCGGACGCTGGACGCGCAGATCGCCGAGCATGGCGGGTCTGTTCGCGCCGGCGGACTGGCGATCCGGCGCCGGCCCAAGAACGAGATGAACCTGGTGGAGGCCCTCTCGAAGGTGCTGGCGAACAAGGTGATGTCCGTCACCGAGGTTTCGCAGGCCGTGCAGGACTTCGGGTACAAGACCACCTCACCGTCGTTTCGCACGATCGTGAACCAGACGCTTATCAACAGCGGCAAGTTCAAGCGCGTGGAACGCGGCAAGTACACCGCCAAGTGAGTCTTTGGCGCTTTGGAGTTCATCTTCGCCGCCCGATCCGGGCGGCTTTTTTTTGTTGGTTGGGCCGGGGCGCAGGGCCGGCGTCAAAGGCAACGCCCGCGTCGATGACGCGGGCGCTGATGATGGAACCTGATGGCCTGGACCGCGGGCGCTACGGACGGAGCTGCGGCTCGCGAGAGAGGCGCGAGGGGCGGTCGGTCAGCCAGACGCGGCCCAGGTCCTCCCAGAACATGCGGCCGTTCTCGTCGAACGTCACCACCATGGCGTTGTCGACATCGACCGGGCGCTGGTGGAGGGTGTCGAGGTTGGGCGAGGGATCGGAGCGGACCTCGTCGAGTTGCTCGTTGCCGGTGAACATGCAGCCGGACAAGGACGCGAGAGCACCCAGAAGGAGCATGGTGCGGACGGTTGGGAGGAGACGGGACATTCGGAGACTCCTGGCTGGGGGAAAAAGGCCGCGTGGAGGGGTGGTTGTACCGCGGGTGGGAGCGAGCGTCAAGCCCGCATGGAGCGAATCGGGCTTCCCCGGGCCGCCCGGGCACCGGACGGGTCTTGGGTGGAGTCGGAACGGGGGTCAGGGGGTGGGGGGATAGGGGGGTGTGTTGGGGACCGTTTCCGGGGGCTTGCCCGGATAGGTGCCGATGTCGAGTTTTCCTCGCGGGTCGCCCGGCGGGCACGAAGGGTCGATACTCCCATTCACGCATGAGCACCTACGAGCGCAACAGCGGGTCGGATGCATCCACCGAGCGGGCCGCGGCCTCGTTGGTGCGGTCCATGCGCGAGGATCGGATCACCCGGCTGCGGGCGGGGTTCGGGTCGGTGGGGGGTGGAGAGACGCCGTGGGTGGGCGTTGGGGCCGGGGGCGGGGCGGACGGGTTTCGGGCCGCGGATGTCGAGCGGGTGCGAGGGCTGACCGACGACCTTCGTCGGCTGATGTTCCCGGGCTTCTTCGACGCCGATCCGCTCTGGGACGGGGAGCTCGAGGCGCACGTGACGCGGCTGTGCGCGCGGGTAGCGAAACTCCTGGCCGACGAGGTTCGGGCGGTGCTTCGGTATGGGCGGCGACCGCCGCAGCCGGGGTTCGAGGCCGTCGTGCCCGCGGGGATGGCCGACGGGGCGTTTGTGGACGCGGTGGTGGGGGAGTTCATGACGCGCCTGCCCGAGGCGCGCCGGATGCTGGCGCTGGACGTGCAGGCGGCGTACGACGGCGATCCAGCTGCGGAGCACACCGACGAGATCATCCTGTGCTATCCGGGGCTGGAGGCGATCACGATCCATCGGCTGGCGCACACGCTCTATGGGCTGGGCGTGCCGCTGCTGGCGCGGATCATGAGCGAGCAGGCGCACAGCCGGACGGGGATCGACATCCATCCGGGGGCGCAGATCGGCGAGTCGTTCTTCGTGGACCACGGCTCGGCGACCGTGATCGGCGAGACGAGCGTGATCGGGAGGCACGTGAAGATCTACCAGGGCGTGACGCTCGGGGCGCGGAGTTTTCCCAAGGACGAGCGGGGGCGGGTGATCCGGGGGATCAAGCGGCACCCGACGATCGGGGACCGCGTGACGATCTATGCCGGGGCGGTGATCCTCGGCGGGGACACGGTGATCGGCGATGACTGCGTGATCGCGGGCGGGGTGTTTGTGACGTCGTCCGTCGCGCCGGGGCATGTGGTGCAGCAGACGCGCCCCGAGCCGGTGCTCAAGCCCACGAGCGGCGCGGCGAAGGCTGGTGTGAAGAGGGACGGCGGAGCGGCGAGCACGCCGGAACTTGGGTGGCTTGCGGATGGGGCGGGGATCTGAGACACCCACCGAGTTGATGTGGCTTCCGACTTGCCGACTCGACGAGCGACATTCCCCCCAACATGAGCAACTGGATCACCCACATCCACACCGTTCGCGACGCCCGCGGTCGGCGCGTTGTGCTGTACGATCCGCGATCGTTGCCGGCATCCGATGACCCGCTGCTCCGGGGGCACAAGCACAACCTGCATGCGCTGGCACGCGAACAGGCCGGGTATCGAAAGGGTTTCTTTGTAGGTTGCGCGTTTCTGGCGGTCGTCATTGTCGGTCAGGGGATCGTCGTTCCGCTTCGGCAGGGCAAGACGGAGTGGTTCGTGGTCGGCGTGGTGCTTGGACTCACGGTGCTTGTCACTGCGTTCATGCGCATTCGTTCAACCGGCATTTCGCGCCATGTTGTCGCGGAGATGCTCGCGCAGCGGCATTGCCCCTCCTGTGCCTACAACCTCGCCGGTCTCGATTCCAGTTCCGACGGCTTGATCACTTGCCCCGAGTGCGGGAGCGCATGGCCGATGGCTCAAGACTGTTAGCGACACGGCCGGCCACCGCTACGCTCTGCCCGCATGGGCGCAGCCGTCATCACCGAATCTCCGCGGCGGTCTCCACTGAAGGAGATGCTGGCGATCGCCGCGCCGACGGTGGCGACGATGGCGTCGTACACGCTCATGCAGTTCGTGGACAAGTTGATGGTGTCGCGGATCGGACCGGAGTCGATCTATGTCGGGGCGCAGGGGAACGGGGGGCTGTGCGCGTTTGTTCCGATTTCGATCGCGATGGGGTGCCTGACGGTGATCAACACGTTCGTGGCCCAGAACCTCGGGGCCGGGAAGCCCGAGCGGGCCCCGGCGTATGCGTGGGCGGGGCTGTGGCTGGCGGCGCTCTGGTGGGTGGCGGTGATGCTGCCCTACGGGTTTCTGCTGCCGCAGGTGTTCGAGTGGATCCGATCGCCCGCGACGGACGCGGCGATGCTCGCGGAACTGCGCGAGCGGGATGTGCTGGCCGCGGCGTACGCCCGGGTCCTGGTGTACGGTGCGATCTTCACCATCGCCGCACGCGGCATCGCGCAGTATTTCTACGGCATGCACAAGCCCACGGTGGTGCTCGTCGCGGTGGTCGCGGGGAACATCGTGAACTTCGTGCTCAACCCGCTGCTGATCTTCGGGACGAGCGCCCCGCTGGCGACGGGATATGCGGTGGTCGATTGGTGGTTCGGCGTCACGGCGCACGTGGCCGGCATGCTGGGTCTTGGGGCGGGCGGCCTGCGCGGAGCGGCGATCGCGACCGTGGTCGGCACGTGCGTGGAGCTGGCGATCCCGATGGCGGTGTTTCTGTCGCCGACAAATCGGCGGACGTACGGCACGGCGAAGTCGTGGCGGCCGCGCTGGGGGCCGATGCGTGATCTGCTGAAGATCGGGTGGCCGGGGGCGCTGATGTTCGGCAACGAGATGGTCTGCTGGGCGATCTTCATGGTGGCGCAGGTGGGGCACTTCGGGACGCTGCACTCGACGGCGGGGTGGATCGCGCACCAGTGGATGAGCATGTCGTTCATGCCGACGTACGGCATTTCCATCGCGATCACGGCGATGGTGGGGAGGTCGATCGGCGCGGGGAGGCCCGACGAGGCCGCGGCGCGGGCGTGGCTTGGGCTGAGGGTCGCCGTGGCGTACATGTGCGCGTGCGGGCTGGTGTTCGTGCTGTTCCGGCGGGGGCTGGTGGATTTGTTCATCGACGGGCAGGCGAGCGCGGCGGATCGGGCGGAGTTGCTGAGGCTGGGGTCGCGGTTCCTGATCGCGACGGCCGCGTTCCAGTTCTTTGATGGCATCGCGATGTCGCTCAGCGGGGCGCTGCGCGGGGCGGGGGACACGCACTGGCCGGGCGTGGCGACGATCGTGCTGAGTTGGACGGTGATCGTCGGGGGCGGATGGGCGATGGTGTATCTGGCGCCGGGGCTGGAGTCGGTCGGTCCGTGGACGGCCGCGGCGGCGTACATCATGCTGCTGTCGGTGGCGATGGTGGTGCGCTTCCGCGGGGGGAAGTGGCGGGGGATGAGCGTTGTCAGGGCTGGGTGATTCGGTGCGTGAACCGGTGAGCGGGCGCACGAGAGAATCGGCGTCATGCTCGCGTCATGTTTCGGGAGATTCGGGCGCCATGATCCCGGCATGGCGGGACGCGGTTCCCGCCGATGATCGCACGCGGAGACGACGGCGACGTCGTCGGAAAAACAGGAGACCTCGAATGGACACTCGAAGACTGTCGATCGGATTTGTCTCGCTGGCGTTGATGGGCGGGGCGGGGGCGTGGGCGCTGGCGCAATCGGGGCAGGCCCAGCCGCCCGCCGGACACGGCCAGCCCAAGGCCGAGGAGAACGAGGGAGACGAGGAAGAAGTCATCGCGCTGGACAAGGCACCCGAGGCCGTTCGGGCGGCTGCCGTGAGACTTGCCGGAGACGCCAAGAACATCACCAAGGTCGTCAAGGAAGAGGACGACGAGGACGTGGTGCAGTATGAGGTCGAGTACACCGAGGGCGCGGTGAAGTGCGCGGCGATCTTCTCGACCGCGGGCGACCTGAAGGAGACGGAGAGGGCCACCACGGAGGCCAAGCTCCCGGCGGCGACCCTGGCCGCGCTGAAGAAGGACTACCCCAAGGCGACGTTCACGAATCCGTTCGCGGTGACCAGGATGTTCTACGAGATCGAGGTGGTCATCGACGGGAAGAAGCACGAGGTGAGGGTTGACGCGTCGGGCGCCGTCGAGGACGAGTCGAAGCACGAGGAGCGCGGGAAGGGAGAGAATCACGACGGGAAGCATGGCGACAAGGACTGAGCCGGACCGCGACGTCCGGCGCTGGTCGAGTCGCCGGGCACCTCACCCGTGCCCGGCGGGCTCGGCCGGGCGTTCGTACCGTTCCCGAACTCCCGACCAACCCACACACCCGACAGACGCCCTCGGAGTTTGGCGATCGCGGGCGGAGGAATCACGACCATGGACGCGACCGCACGGGACATCGTCGCGAAGGTGCCGCAGGTCACGCTGGGGTTCTGGATCCTGAAGATCCTGGCAACCACCCTGGGCGAGACGGGCGGCGATTCGGTGTCGATGTCGATGGGCCTCGGATACCTGGCCGGCACGGCGATCTTCGCGGTGTTGTTCGCCGGGGTGGTGGTGGCGCAGATCCTGGCGAGCAAGTTCCATCCCGTGCTGTACTGGACGACCATCGTGGCCACGACCACGGTGGGCACAACCCTCGCCGATTTCGCGACGCGGGAGATGGGGATCGGATATCCGGGCGGCACGGCGATTCTTGTCGCGCTCCTGGGCGGCTCGCTGGCGGCGTGGTACCTCACGCTCGGCTCGATATCCGTCGAGTCGGTCAGGGCGCCCAGGACCGAGGTTTTCTACTGGGTCACCATCATGTTCTCCCAGACCCTGGGCACGGCCCTGGGCGACTGGACGGCCGACTCGCTCGGGTTCGGGTACGCGGGCGGGGCGGGGGTGTTCGGCGGGCTCCTGGCCATCGTGGCCGGCGCGTACTACTTCACGCGGGTGTCTCGGACGCTGCTGTTCTGGGCGGCGTTCGTGCTGACGCGGCCGCTCGGCGCGGTGGTCGGGGACCTGCTCGACAAGCCGCTTGCGGCGGGCGGCCTGGCGATGAGCCGCTATGCCGCCTCGGGCGTGCTGATCGTGCTGATCGCGATCTGCATTCTGGTGTTTCCGCACAAGCCGGCGCGGGGAGCGCATTGAGCGGAACGCCGCGGATCGGGCGTGCCCACCCGGCGCGACCATCGAGCATCAATGTTGAGCCCAAGATGCGCGCGGCCGCCGTAGTGTTGAGCACCCGTGCCTGAGACACCCCACCGGCCGCGTGACCCAACCCGCCCGCCCCTGCCGAGGGCCGTGTGGCTGCTGAGCTGGGTGTCGTTCCTGGCCGACGTGTCGGGCGAGATGATCTACCCGCTGCTGGCGTTGTTCCTGGTGGGGGTGCTGGGATCATCCAAGGCCCAGCTGGGCATCGTCGAGGGCGGGGCGGTGCTGATCGTGTCGGTGCTGACGGCCTTCGCGGGGTTTCGCAGCGATCGGAGCGGGCGGCGGGTGGTGTGGATACGGGTGGGGTACGCCCTGCCGATGCTGGGAAAAGCGATGATCGCGGTGGCGACCGGCTGGGGCGTCGTGCTCGGCGGGCGGCTGCTGGACCGATTCGGCAAGGGGCTTCGGAGCGCGCCGCGCGATGCCATGATCGCCGGGGCCGTCGAGGCCGACCAGCGCGGGCGGGCCTTTGGCGTGCACCGTGCGCTCGACACGGCGGGCGCGCTGGCCGGGGTGCTGCTCTCGGCGCTTCTGCTCTGGTGGATGACGGGGACACCCGCGAAGTCCGCCCACCCCGGAGTCGCGGCCACCGCCGCGCAGACTCCCGCGTGGATATATCGCGTCATCTTCGGTGTTGGCGCGGGACTGGGGCTGGCCTCCTTCCTGCTCACGCTCCTGGTGCGGGAGTCCGATGCGGCCCAGCCCACGGCCGATGCGCCCGCGCCGGCCCGGGCCTCGCGTGGTGGGGCGACGGCCACGGGCGCGCAGACCGCCGTCCGTGTTCGGCTGCCGCGCTCGTATTGGATGGTGCTGGGTGTGCTCGTCCTCTTCTCTCTGGCCAACAGCAGCGACACGTTCATCCTGCTGCGAGCCAGCGACCTGGGGTATTCGCCGTGGGCCGTCGTCATGGTGTACGCGCTGTTCAACGTCACCTATGCCGCCCTTTCGTACCCCGCGGGCTCGCTGAGCGACAGGCTCGGCCGCTGGCGGATCATCGCCGTGGGATGGGTGATCTACGCGGTTGTGTACGCGGGCTTTGCCTTGCTCCCGGCGGCTCACGCGTGGGGCATGTGGCCGCTGATGGCCCTCTATGGAATCTACATGGCCCTCACCGACGGCGTGGGAAAGGCGCTCATCTCCGATCATTCTCCCGGGGCGCGGCGGGGCGCGGCGATGGGCATCTTCTACGCGCTCACCGGGCTGACCACGCTGGTGGCGAGCCTGGTCGCGGGCCTGGCCTGGGACCGGTCCGGCCCGACGGGCGCGTTCCTGATCGGGGCGGGGTTCGCGGTGGTGGCGCTGGCGGCGTTGGGTGTGGTGGCGCTGACGGCGGGGCGAAGGGCCGGGCGTTGATCGGGCACGGAGCCGCCGCTCGCTCGTCATGGTGGCGTCATGTTTCAATCGCGGTGGCCGGCACGATTGTGATCAACCGCGGGAGCGGCGTTCGCGGCCGCGGACGAGGCGCCGATCACCACGGGGCATCCCGGCGAGTGTGTGGGCGGCAAAGGAATCACGGCGATGGGGCACAACCGGTCCTCGACATTCGGCAAGGTTCCCGCGGCGACCGCCGGGTTCTGGGTCATCAAGATTCTCGCCACGACCCTCGGCGAGGTCGGCGGCAACGAGGTCAGCATGAACCTCGGCCTCGGGTATCTGGCCGCCACGGTGATTCTGGCCGCCCTGTTCCTCGCGCTGACCCTCGTTCAGATGCGCGCGCGCCGGTTCCACCCCTGGCTGTACTGGGCGACGATCCTCGCCTCGACCACGGCCGGCACCACGCTGGCCGACTACGTCACGCGCTCGATCGGGATCGGGTACACGGGCGGCTCGCTTGTGCTGCTGGGCCTGGTCATGGGCTCGCTCGTGGCCTGGCGGGTGAACGTGGGGTCGGTCTCGGCCGACGACATCGCCGACCGCAAGTCGGAGTTCTACTACTGGCTCACGATCACGTTCTCGCAGACGCTGGGCACCGCCCTGGGCGACTGGTTCGCGGATGTGGCCGGGCTCGGGTACGCCTGGTCCACGGTGGTCATCGCGGCCGCGCTGGCGATCATCCTGCTGCTGCACCACTGCCGGGCGGTGAACGCCGTCATCCTCTTCTGGGCGGCGTTCGTGCTTACACGCCCGCTGGGCGCGGTCTTCGGAAACCTCTTCGACAAGCCCGCCCAGAGCGGCGGCATGGGCCTGAGCCGTCCCGCGATCCTCGCGGTCCTGTTCGGCCTCATGGCGGCGGCGATGTGGGTGTTCCCCCAGCGGGCCAGGCCGCACAAGACACCCGCCATTCCAACACCCGAACCGGCGCGCCCGGAAGGAGAGCCGGCGGCTCTGGAGGCCCAATGATCTCCTATGCGCATTCTGATCGTCGAAGATTCCGCCGTGCTGCGCGACTCGCTGGCCCAGGGGCTGCGCGAGGCGGGGTACGCCGTGGACGCGGTGGCCGACGGGAAGCGCGGGTTGATCCACGCGCAGACGACGGACTACGACGTGATCGTGCTGGATTGGATGCTGCCGGAGATGGATGGAATCACCGTGCTCGCCCGGCTTCGAGAGAAGCGGATCGCGGCGGCGGTGCTCATGCTCACGGCCCGGGACACGCTCGACGACAAGGTCCGCGGACTGGGCGCGGGGGCCGACGACTATCTCGTGAAGCCGTTCGCGTTCAAGGAACTCATTGCGCGGGTGCAATCGCTCACCCGTCGGAGGCACGGCGAGCGGTCGCCGACGATCACCGTCGGCCCGCTGACGATCGACACGTCGGCGAAGGTTGCGAGGATGAGGCGGTCGGGGGATGCGATGGTTCCCGTTGACCTCACGCCGCGCGAGTACGCGTTGCTGGAGTATCTCGGCGCGCGGGCGGGCACGCCGGTGAGCCGGGCGGAACTGGAGGAGCACCTGTACGACGACCGCTCGCAGGTGTTCTCCAACGCGATCGACTCGGCGGTGGCCGCGCTTCGCGGCAAGCTCGACGCGGCGGGCGGGGGCGGGTGTCCGGCGCTGATCCACACGCGCCGGAAGGTGGGGTACGTGCTCAAGGATGGGGCGCCATGACGAGCATCCGTGGACGCACAGCCCTGCTGGTGGCCCTGAGCATGGCGGGCGTGCTGTGTGCGGGCGGGGCCGCGCTCTATGTCGTTCTGAGCCGGGCGCTGGCCTCGCAGTTCGACGATGCGCTGCACGCACGGGCGGCGGCGCTGCAGAGCCTGACGCATTTCGACGGCACGAGGGTGGAGGTTGACATGCCGGGCGAGACGATGCCGGGGTACGCGCGCCGGACCAACGCCGAGTACTTCGTGGTGTGGGTGCGGGAGGGCGCGGGCTGGAGGGTGCTGGAGCGATCGGCCTCGCTGACCGGCGCGGACTGGCCGGGCGCGTCGCTGATCGAGAGTCTCTCGGGACTCGGAGGGGCCGAGGGTGGTCCTGGTCGGGCGAGGGCGATCGTGCGGGATGCGGATCTTCCCGATGGCCGGCGCGGACGCGCGGCGAGTGCGAGATTCGTGCCCACCCGCGATTTCGAGGATACGACCCCGGTTATTGCGGGCGTTGTCGCGCCCGAGGCCCGCCTCCTGGTGGCGATTCCTCGGGCTCCGCTGGATCGGACGCTGTCGCTGATCGGGTGGAGTATCGCGGGCGTGTGCGCGGCGATGGCGATGGCGAGCGTCGGTGCGGCGCGATGGGCCGTCACGCGAGGGCTGCGAGAGCTCAACGACCTCTCGCGTCGTGTGCGGGCCATCGGGCCGGACATGCTGGGGACGCGGTTCGATGCGGCGGGGTTGCCCGCCGAACTGCGGCCGATCGCCGAGCAACTGAGCGGGCTGCTGGGCCGTCTTGAAGAGGCCTTCGAGCGCGAGAAGCGGTTCGGCGCGGCGGCGAGCCACGAGCTGCGCACGCCCATCGCGGAGCTGCGGTCGCTGCTGGAGGTGGCGGCGAGCCGGCCGCGCACGAGCGAGGAATGGACGCGGACGGCCGACTCGGCGCTGGGCGTGCTGGCGCGGGCGCAGGCTCTGTGCGAGACGCTGCTGCGGTTGTCGCGGGCAGGGGCCGGTCGTTCGGTGGCGGACGCGGCACTGCGAACCGACCTCGGCGGGCTCCTGGGGAAACAGGCCGCGCGGGCGGCGTCGATGCACGGCAGGGAGGCCTCGTGTGTGCGGGTGGAGTGTGAGCCGGGACTCGCGGCCAGAGTGGAAGAGGCGGCGATCGACTCGATCGTCGGCAACCTGCTCGACAACGCGCTCCGCCATGGGCGGGTGACGGCGGATGAGCCGGTGGTGGTGCGGGGCACGGCACAGGGAGGGAAGGTCGCGGTCGAGGTCACGAACGCGGGCCCGGACCTGGGTGAAGCGGACGTCGCCCACATGTTCGAGCCGTTCTGGCGGAAGGACGAATCCCGCAACGATCGGCGTGGGTTCGGGCTGGGGCTCGCGGTTGCGAGGACGCTGGCGCGGGCCTGCGGGGGCGAACTCGACGCCGGCCTTGCCGCTCCGGGTGTGCTGCGGATGCGGCTCACGCTGGATTCCGCGGCGTAGGCGGGCTCACTCCTCGTCGTCGTCTCCGTCATCCTCCACCGCGCCCTCGTGCCAGGCGTCGATCATGGTGTTGAGGTGACGCTCGACGACGGCGCGCAGGTCGCCCTTGTCGGCGTAGGAGTGGATGGTGCGGCCTTCGAGCTCGGGGAGGCGGGGCGAGCCGGCGCGGGCGATGAGGAGGACGAACGCGGGGTCGAGCTCGTGGCCGACCACGTCGAGTTCCTCGGCGAGGGAGGGGCGCTTGCCCGAGGCGTCGATGATGGCGAAGTCGGAGGTCTCGATCGCCTCGTACAGCGCCTCGGCTCCGGCCTGCTTGCCGGAGACGCGCTGGGCGTCCATGCCGAGGCGATCGCAGACGCCGGCGATGACCTTGAAGGCCTCGTCGGCGTCTCTGCCGGGGGTCATGGCGACGAAGACGGTGGTGGGCTCGTCGTCGCCCTCATCCTCGTCGTCGTCTTCCTCGTCCACGCCGTCAACGAGGTCTTCTGGTTCGTATTCGTCTTCGGGCATGGGGATGGTCCTTGTGCTGGGGAGTCTGGCGGGGAGGGATGGTAGAGCGTCCGGGGGGCCCCGAATCCCGCTGCCGGTCGGCCCTCTCTGGGCCGGATCGACGATAGACTGGGCCCATGGCGGGACGTTCAACTCCATCCGGCGCGGGCGACGCGACCAGGGCTCTCGGGGCCGAGACGCGGATGCTGATCCTGCACGGGTCGGACCGGTTCCTGCAAGATGAGAAGATGCAGGCGCTTGCGGCGGCGCTGAACAAACAGCACGGCGCGGACGGCGTGGACACGATCCGCTTCGACGGGCAGCAGGGGCCGCGGATCATCGCGGATGTGCTCGACGAGTGTCGCTCGTGCGGGCTGATGCAGCAGCACAAGGTGGTGGTGGTGGACAACGCGGAGATGCTGCTCAAGGAGACCGAGGGGGACGAGGCGCCGGCCAAGCCCGCGCCGAGGGGGGGAAGGCGAGCGCCGGTGCCGCACACGGCGCGCGAGGTGCTGGAGAACTACGCGGCGGAGCCGTCGTCTTCGGCGACGCTGGTTCTGCGGGTGGGCGGGGGGGCGGCGCGGCGGCCGGGGAACCTGGAGAAGGCGGGGGGGAAAATCGGGGCGGAGATCCCAGCCGGGGCGGTGGCCGAGGGGGAGGGGATGACGTGGGCGCAGAGGCGGGCCAAGGACGCGCATCGGACGACGATCGATGCCAAAGCCGCGGCGGCGCTCATCGGGGCGACCGGGACCGAACTCGGGCGGATCGACACGGAACTGGAGAAACTCGCGCTGGCGGCGGGGGGCGAGGGAGCGCCGATCACGGGCGAGCTGGTGGAGCGGATGACGGGGATGACGCGCGAGGACGAGTTCTGGGCGATCCAGGATGCGCTCATCGGGGGGCGGGGGGTCGGGGCGACGCTGGCGGAACTGCGGCAACTGGTGGAAGTGTCGCGGCACGACCCGGTGGCGCTGTGCTGGAGCTACATGGAAGCGGCGCGCCGGGTCCACCTGAGCGCGGCGGCGGTGAGGCAGGGGGTGGCGATCAGGTCGCTGACCAAGCCGCTCAAGATCTGGGGATTCGGGCCGGAGTTCGACCGGAAGGTGCAGGCGCTGGAGGCGATCGGGCGGGGGACGGGGCCGGTGCGGGCGGCGCGGCTGTTCGACGCGACGGTGCGAACCGACGCGGCGAACAAGTCCGGGAGCGGGGAGGCGATGCGGAATCTTGAGGTATTGACTGTGCGGTTCTCGCGGGCGGTGGGGAGCGGGGCAGCGCGGCGATAGGCGGACGCCCGTTCCACCCATGCGGGGGAGAGGCCGGCGGGCGGCGCACGGCGCGTTGAACCGAATCGCAAGCGATCGGGGGTGGTGTGCCGATGGTGTCGGTTGCGCCCGTGGCTGCCGCGGGAGTGCGAGTTCAGTATGATGTGTCCACGCCCGGGCAGGAAGCCCGTTGCGTCGTCCCGTGGGTTTCTCACACGCGGGACGTGAACCGAGCAGGAGGCTCCCATGGTCCTGGTGTCAAACTCACGAGTTGGTCGGATGGCGGCGGTGGTGGGCGGCGCCGCGGTGATTCTCGGCGCGGGGGCGTGCGAGAACATGGAGGGCGGGTGGGGGTTCAAGAAGCAGCCGGCCTCGCCGGCCGAGGCGATGGTGAAGGCCGCGGAGAACGCGGGTGGCGCGGCGAAGGCCGGCTCGCACCGGCCGCTCTCGCGGGCGGACCGGCAGCGTGAAGAAATGAACCAGGCCGCGCTGGACACGCAGGCGGCGTTTGACATGCTCAACGCGAAACCGGGCGCGACGGGGGACGCGGGCGCCGAGCCGCAGGGGAGCCGGCCGCAATCGTCGCGGAACGGACGCGGCGAGCCGTTGCCGAGCCTCTCGCTGCCGGACTTGGGTCAGGAAGCGACCGCAAGGCCCGCGGCTTCGCCCACGGTGGTCGCGGCCGCGAACCGGCCCGCGAGCGTGCCGGACGCGACCGTGCCGGCGCGCGTGGCGGACCGGACGCCGGAGCAGCGCCGGGCGGATGCCGTGCATGAACTGGCGCAGCAACTCAAGCCGGACATCGGGGCGGCGAGGCAGCCGTTGCGATCCGCGGTGCCCCTGTTCGGGCTGGACGCGATCTCGCCCGGGTCGGCCCAGGAAGGGCTGGACGCGATGCGGGCGGCGATGAGCCCGGACCAGCGGCGGGCGCTGGACGTGGCGGGGGACTTCATCCGGTCGCTGACGGCGGATCCGAATCTGTCGTCGGGCGATCCCGCGGCGATGGCCCACGCGCTTCGGTCGCAGGCGGATCGGCTGGCGGGGGGGCCGCAAACCGATGGGGAGGACATGGCCTTGGGGGCGGTGGCGATGTGCCAGCAGGTGGACGGGTTTGGGCGGTACACGCCGCTGCGGTCGAACGCCTTCTTGTCGGGGCGGACGGGCTCGATGATCCTGTACACCGAGGTGGACCACTTTGCGCAGTCGCCGCTTGCGCCGGACGTGAACGACGACGGCCCGCGGTGGGCCGTGGAGGTCGGGCAGAGCGTGAGGTTGTACTTTGACGCGGACGGGAGCGAGCAGATGTCGTGGCCCGAGACGGTGGTGAAGGACGTGGCGCGGGCGAAGCGCCGGGACTTCTTCCTGGTGCAGCGGATCGATCTGCCGCGGACGCTCTCGGTGGGGAACTACACGCTCAAGGTGACGGTGCGTGATGTGGCCAGCGGCGGGATCGCCGAGCAGCTCACGCCGATCCGGGTGATCGCCGACGCCTCGGCGGCCCAGATCGGGATGCCGGCGAGCGGGGGCGGGCGGAACACCGTGGCGACGGGGCGGCCCTGATCGGGGTTGTCATCGGCCAAAACGAAACCGACCGTCCCGGAGGGACGGTCGGGCGTGGAATCGGACTCTGGGGATCGCCTCAGCGCTTGCGACGCAGGCCGATGAGGCCGGCGAGGCCGAAGAGGGCGGCGGCGCCCGGGGCGGGCGTGATCGAGTAGTCGGAGGTGCCGGCGGACGTGTCGAACGCGGAGAGGGTGAACTTGTACTTGGATTGGATGCTCGAGACGGGGTCGGCGACGAACTCGTCCACGCCGGGAACCGTCATGTTGCCGGCGGCGCCGACCGAACCGGAGCCCACGTTGGTCAGGGGCGAGGCGAAGTAGTCGCGGAATGTCGGGGAGCCGTTGAAGAGCGCGGCGAATCCGAGCCCCGACGGGAGCGCGGGGTTGATGGAGATGCCGTCGTAGCTGCTCGAACCGTTGGGTTGTGAGGTTCCGCCCATGGTGGCGCTGGCCGTTCCATAGGCGTTGGAGATGGGCCCAAAGAGGAGCTCGGGCGAGCACAGGGTGAACGTCGTTGCGTCCGATCCCGCCTGCACGTTGTAGCTCATGCTGATGCCCCAGCGGAACTGGCCGGTGGGGTTGCTGAGGCTGTCGAGGACCGGGAGCCGGGCCGCGAAGACATTCATGTCAACGAGCAGGGCGACGGTGTGGGCCCCATCCATGATGGGGGTGTTTGAGGCGGCGGTCCAACCCCAGAGATCGCCGCCGCTGAGCGGATCGGGATCGTGAAACTCGGTGGCGGCGCTGAGCGGCACATTGAAGACGCCTTGGTAGGGTCCGGCATCGGCCCGAATGGAAATGAACGGATCGCTCGCCGAGACCCAGGTCCCCGCGGATGCGGATTCAGCCACGGCGAGGCCGAGCGCACCCGTGGCGCACACGAGCACGGAACCAACGGATGAACTTCTGAACATCATGGACTGGGCTCCTTCCCAACGTGGGCGAAACAAACTGACCGCGGTGGGACCGGGAAGGCGCGGACTGAATCAGGACCGACGACGACGCAGGGCGACCAGACCTCCAAGGCCGAGCAGGGCGGCGGCGCCGGGGGCGGGAATGATTTCGTAGGTGCTGGTGCCGCTGGCGCTGTCGAAGCTCGACAGGGAGAACTTGAACTGGGACTGCATGTCGCTGGCAGCAAACGGCACGATGTCGTAGCCGGGGCTGGACGGGTTCGCCCCGACATAGCTGACCGAGAGACCGGGGGCGACCGCGACGGTGCCCGGACCGGCGATCAGATTCGCGAACGTATCAACGTTGCCGTTGGCCCGCGCGGCGAAGATCGCCCCGCCGGCGTGAAGGCCGTTGAGCGTGATGCTGCCGGTGTTGCCACCGAAGGAGGAGTTGGTGACACCGATAAATGCGCTCGCGACACCGATGGGCGAGGCGATCGGATCGAAGCTCAGAAGAGCCGAGTTGATCGTGAAGGTCGTCTGGGTGATTCCGGACGTCACGTTGAACGAGGAGGTGACCTGCGGATCGTGGATCCAGCCGAACGAGACGCTCTCCACGAAAGAACCGTTCGAGAACGTCACCGGCGAGTATCCGGGAGATCCGGGGCCCCAGCTGTAGGAGCCGTCGGCGCCGACGGTGGTCGTCCAGACATGGCTCCCGACCACACCGCTGTCGTCCGAGGCAATCACCTCAATCTGGGCGACGACCGCTCCCATCACAGACGTTGCCGTGATGAGGGCGCCAGCAGCCGCAACAAGATAGTTTACCGCTCGCATTACTCTCTCTCCTCTGAAGGGTTTCCCCTTCAATCCCGACGAGAACCCGTCGTTCAGCGACACACAACCGCTAAACCCGACGGGGCTCGAATCAGGCGAATCTGATCGAACCAGCGGTCACCGGCACAGGACCGACGACTCGCAAGCATCAGCATGGCATCTTTCGGCCATCGCGTCAAGGATTATCTGGACGAATTCTCCGACAGATGCAGAATTCCCTCACTCCAAGGCCAGGGAAACCCCACATTGGACAGTATTGGCCACGAAGAATGGAAATCTGGGTATGCAATCGGAAAAGCACTTGCAATGGGTGCGGGTCGTCCGGTAATCTGGTGGTTCAATCCGCCGCGTTGGAGCGTTGTGGTCGGCGGGGCAGGAGCGAGAAGAGGACACCCACCATGGTTGTGGATCGATTTTGTTTGAGTTTGGGGCTCGCCGCCGTCGTGTTGACCAGCCCGCCGCTCTCGGCGATGCCCGACGAGCTGGGGTGTTGTCCGGGTAGCGATCGCGCGGCCGCGCTTCGAGACGGTGTGTTCACCGATCGGGTGGTGGTGCGATGCGTGAGCGGTGTGCACGCGGGCGACCTGGCGGGGTGCATCGGTTCCAAGATCGCTTCTGTGGAAGGACTTCCAGAGTGGGGGGCCTTTGCCCGGGCGTGGAAGGTTCTCGCGGTTCGGCCCACGTTTTGCCCGGCGCCCAGGAACGCTCGCCTGAGCGCCGAGCTGGGGATGGACAGATTCTGTACGATCGCGGTGGACGAGGGGACGGACGTGGAGGCGATGGCGTCCGACGCCCGGCGGCTGGTTCGGCTGTTCGAGCACGTCGAGGTTGAGCGCAACGGATTCCTCACCACGGCGCCGGTGAACGACCCGCTGTTCGTGCAGCAATGGGCCTTGAGCAACTCCGGGCAGTCGGTCAATGGCCAGGCCGGGGCCGTCGGGGCCGACGTCCACGGCGTCGGCGCATGGGCCTACATGGTGCGCCGGGCTCCGGTCGTGGTGGCGGTGCTGGACACCGGGGTGGCCGGCGGGCATCCGGACTTGCAAAGCGACCTGGTTCCGGGGCGGAACTTCGCGAACTCGTCCACGCCCACCCTCACCGACGACGAGCCGAGCCTGTCCCACGGCACGTACTGCGCCGGGATCATCGCGGCCACGCAGAACAACAGTCTTGGCGTCGCCGGGATCGCGCCCAACGCGCGGATCATGCCCGTCAAGGTGATGCAGATTCTCGGGGGGCTGCCGTTTGGATCGCAGACGACCTGTGCCAACGGGCTGACCTGGGCGGTCGATAACGGGGCCAGGGTCGCGTCGCTGAGCCTTGGATGGGACAACTCTTCCTCGACGGGCGCGCTGGCGACCGCGATCGACTACGCGGCGGCCCAGGACGTGGTCGTGTGCGCGAGCACGGGGAATACGCCCGGGGCGGCGGTGGGGTACCCGGCCCGATTCTCGAAGGTGCTTTCCGTCGGGGGGAGCGACGCCCTGGATCGTGGATGGGTGGGCGGCACGACCGGCCCCGAGATGAAAGTCGTCGCCCCCGCCGACAACATCCTGACGACGAGCAACGACACGTCGGGCTTGAACTCCTATTCGCTCCAGACGGGAACATCGATGTCGTGCCCGATCGCCGCGGGCATCGTGGCGATGGTGAGGGGGGAGGCGCCGTCGCTCACGGCGGCGCAGGTTGTGGGCATTCTGACCGCCAGCGCCGACGACCTTGGTGCGCCGGGGTGGGACCAGACGTACGGGTACGGCCGGGTCAATGCGCTGCGGGCGGTGCAGATGGCGCACCGAATGGCCTGCCCGCCGGACATGGACGGGAGCGGCCGGCTGGACACGCTGGACATCTTCGCGTTTCTCGAGTCTTTCTTTCTGCCGGACGCGAGGGCGGACTTTGATGGCGATGGCACCCTGACTGTCGCCGACGTGTTCGCATTTCTGAGTGCGTGGCTCCAAGGCGACTGCCCCTGAGACCGTGGGCGGGCGGACGCTCGTGTGAACGAACTGCCAATCCGGCACGGTGTTCACCCCGCCCGCGTCGAATCGCGGCGTCCGCTGTTTGTTTGGTCTATAGTAGGACCACCTGAGAAGGAAAAGGCAGCGGGGAGGCCGGTTTGGGCTATTCCGCCGATCATCCGCAGCGGCATGCGGCGTGCTGTCGATGTAGGTGCGAACACCCGGACGTATGCGTTTCGAGGGCATCCGATCCTTGATCGCGGGCGGATGGAAGGTTCGGCGCGTCCGTCTGTGAAGGAGGGGCGCGGGTTGGTCGATTTGGCCCTGTCCAACCCATTCGGGGCGTCTCGAATGGGAAAGCCGGGTCGAGAACGGCGGAGCAGGCCGGGACGTAGGAATCCCGACTTGCACGTCCAAATCCGAACAGGCACGCCAAGGCCGCGTGTGGTTCGGGGAGAGGCTGGAATCTGATGTTTGAGCGATTTACAGATCGTGCCCGCAAGGTGATGGCCCTGGCCAACCAGGAGGCCCAGCGGTTCAACCACGAATACATCGGGACCGAGCACATCCTGCTCGGGCTTGTGAAGGAGGGCTCCGGCGTGGGGGCCAACGTGCTCAAGAACCTCGAGGTGGACCTGCGGAAGGTGCGCCTGGAGGTGGAGAAGCTCGTCAAGAGCGGCCCGGACATGGTGACGATGGGGAAACTCCCCCAGACGCCGCGGGCCAAGAAGGTCATCGAGTACGCCATCGAGGAGGCCCGCAATCTGAACCACAACTACGTGGGCACGGAGCACCTGCTGCTGGGCCTGCTGCGCGAGCACGACGGCGTGGCGGCGCAGGTGCTGATGAATCTGAATCTGAAGCTCGAGGAGGTCCGCGAGGAGGTGCTCAACCTTCTGGGCGCGGGCAACGAGAACGACGAGTCGGCCGCCGGCGGCCCGACGGCGGGCTCCGGGCCGGCGTCGAGCGGGGAGCCGACGGCCTCCGGCGGCGGGGGCGGCGGTGCCGCGCCCGGCGAGCGGGCGGCCAAGGGCAAGAGCCGCACACCCGCGCTGGACTCGTTCGGGCGTGACCTGACCGAGCTGGCGAAGGAAACCCAGCTGGACCCGGTGATCGGGCGTCAGAACGAGATCGAGCGGCTGGTGCAGGTGCTGTGCCGGCGCACGAAGAACAACCCGGTGCTGCTGGGCGAGGCGGGCGTGGGCAAGACCGCGATCGTCGAGGGCCTGGCGCAGCGGATCATCTCCGGCGAGGTTCCGGACATCCTGCACGAGAAGCGGCTGGTGGTGCTGGACCTTGCGATGATGGTCGCGGGGACCAAGTACCGCGGGCAGTTCGAGGAGCGGATCAAGGCGGTGATGAACGAGGTCCGTCGGGCCGGGAACGTCATCCTGTTCATCGACGAGCTGCACACGCTGGTGGGCGCCGGCGGCGCGGAGGGCGCGATCGACGCGTCCAACGTGCTCAAGCCCGCGCTGGCCCGCGGGGAGATCCAGTGCATCGGCGCCACGACCTTCGACGAGTACCGCAAGTACATCGAGAAGGACGCGGCCCTGGCCCGTCGCTTCCAGTCGATCCCCGTCGATCCGCCCAACGACGAGCAGACCATCGAGATCATCAAGGGCCTGCGCGAGAAGTACGAGCAGCACCACCGGGTGCAGATCACCGACGCGGCGATCAAGAGCGCGGTGGAGCTCGCCGGGCGCTACATCTCCGGGCGCGTGCAGCCGGACAAGTCGATCGACGTGATCGACGAGGCGGGGGCCCGCGTGCGGATCCGCAGCATGTCCAAGCCGCCCAACCTGGCGGACCTGGAGGCGGAGATTGAGCAGCTCACGGTGCAGAAGGACGAGGCCGTGAAGGCGGCGGACTACGAGAAGGCGGCCGAGCTGCGCGACAGGGCGGAGCAGATGCGCCGCGAGAAGGACACGATCCAGAAGCAGTGGCGCGACAAGACCAAGGAGGTCAGCGGCACGGTGGACGAGGAGGTCGTGGCCGAGGTCATCAGCAAGATGACGGGCGTGCCGCTCAAGCGGATGGACAAGGACGAGGCCAAGCGTCTGCTCGAGCTCGAGCAGGAGCTGCACAAGCGGGTCATCAGCCAGGACGACGCGATCAAGGCGATCTCGAAGGCGATCCGGCGTGCCCGCGCGGGCCTGAAGGACCCGAAGCGTCCGATGGGCTCGTTCATCTTCTGCGGACCCTCGGGCGTGGGCAAGACGCTGGTGGCCAAGACGCTCGCCGAGTTCATGTTCGGCGACGAGGAGGCCCTGATCACGCTCGACATGAGCGAGTACATGGAGAAGCACAACGTCTCGCGGCTCGTCGGCGCCCCTCCGGGCTACGTCGGGTACGAGGAGGGCGGGCAGCTCACCGAGCGGGTGCGCCGCCGGCCCTACAGCGTGATCCTGCTCGACGAGGTGGAGAAGGCCCACCCGGACGTGTTCAACATGCTCCTGCAGATCATGGAGGAGGGTCGCCTGACGGACTCGTTCGGACGCAACGTGGACTTCCGCAACTGCATCCTGATCATGACCAGCAACATCGGCGCCGATCTGATCAAGGGCGGCGGCGGGTTCGGGTTCTCCAAGCGGACCGAGACGAGCGACTTCGACAACATCAAGAGCATCCTGATCAAGGAGATCGAGCGGTTCTTCCGCCCGGAGTTCATCAACCGTCTCGACGACGTGATCACCTTCCGGGCCCTGACCAAGGACAACCTGAACCAGATCGTGGATCTGGAGGTCTCCAAGGTCGCCGGCCGGCTGGCCCAGCAGGGGATCCACCTGGCGCTGGACGCCAAGGCGAAGGACTTCCTGATCGAGAAGGGGTACAACCCGGACTTCGGGGCCCGTCCGCTTCGGCGTGCCGTCGGGCAGTACATCGAGGACCCGATGTCCGAGATGCTCCTGCAGGGCGACATCAAGGCGCCGTGCAACATTTCGGTGACGCTCAAGGACGGCGCCGACGGGAAGCCGGAGGACCACCTGTTCTTCCACTCGGAACCCGCGCCGGTGGAGCCGGGGAAGCCGGCGACGACCCAGACCACCGTCGGCGGCAAGGCCTAACGAACCGATAACCATTGAATCACTGACGGCCGCGAAACCGGGTTTCGCGGCCGTTTTTCGTGTATTCCGGCGAACGGCACCCCGCCGGCGGAAGGTTTTTGCCAGAATCTTCTTGCATCCACACCGAAAAAGGGTACGTTAGAGCATCGGATAGGAGGCCGTCGCGTTGGCGCGGCCGCGAGGTCGAGAGAGTGACCCCGTTGAAACTTGTCGGTTTCCGCGCAGCCCTTGGCGCGGTGTGTTGTTTCGTGTGCTCGCGAGGTTGTCGCGAGCGAACGGGCTTCGCCTTCCGGCCCGAATCATGTGTGGTTGGCAGGTGGAACACGGCCCGAAGGGGCCACAAACAGGAGAGAAGTGATGCGATCGAAGATTTCAATGATGATGCTCGCGGCGGCCGCGGGCGTGGGCCTGGGCGCCACGAGCGCGATGGCCGATTACACGTTCCCGACGTACAACCCCTCGTCCTACAACCCGAGCTCCCAGGGCTGGGTCGGCACGACGTGGAACAACATCGACCTGGTGACGTTCAACGGTGGATCGGTTCCCGTTGACACGTACATCGGGTACAACGTGGTCTACAACTGGACCAAGCTTCCCGGCGTGGGTGGCGGAACGTACCAGTACAACAGCGAAGCGAGCATGGCGTTCACTTCCGCACCCGTCACCGGCTCCAGCTCGACCCTGACGGGCGGCGGCACGCTGTACACCGCCCAGCAAAACGTGTCGACCGCAGCCGCCCCCGGTGCGGGCGGTTCGTATCCCTACAGCGCGGCCGTGAGCTCGGCCACAACCAAGACGAACAACCAGTTCTACGGCGGATTCTCCACGAACTACGCCGGCGGGACCGATCCGCTGTATTTCAACTTCCGTCAGCGGTTTGATAGCACCGGGTCCGGCCAAAACGCCAACTGGAGCAATATCAGCATCACGCTCCGCACGTCGCTGACCACGCCGACGCCGCCTCCGGCGACACCCCCGACCGTGGACTACGACTTCGGTGCGCTCCCGGGGAGCTTCCCGAACGTGGTGATGTCCCCCGACATCGCGCTCGACGGCGCCAGCAAGAAAGTCGCGTGGTTCAAGTTCACCGCCGCTTCGGCGATGGCCGCCCACGACATCTTCTCGATGGGCTCGACCATCTTGGGAAGCCTGGGCGGGGTCGGCGACACGGTCATGGGTCTGTACAACTCGACGGGCGGCCTGGTGGGCTCGAACGACGATTACAGCTACCCGGCCGCGCCCTGGAGCCGGATCGGCGTCGGCACCGGTTCCGGTCATGATCCGGACGGTGATGGCCCCCTTTCTGCGTTCGGCAGTGGTTCGCTTTCGTCCCTCGCGGCGGGCGATTACTACGTGGCACTGACCGGCTACGCCTCCGGGTACTCGTTCGGCCCCGGTTTCGACGTCACCGGCACGAATACCAACGCCGGCACAGTCAAGCTCAACATCGTTCCGACGCCGAGCACGATGGCGCTGCTGGGCCTGGGCGGTCTGGTGGCGACCCGTCGCCGTCGTCGCTGATCGGCTTCTTCATCTAGACACCCATTCCAAGCGGGGCCCGGCTATGCCGGGCCTCGTTTGTTTTTGGACCCGCCCCCGGGCAGGCCGGAACTCTCGCGAACCTGAGCGGGCGAGTGTCGGTACCATGGTGGCCAGTGTCGGCCAGGGTTGGGGGGTGGTTGGCGTGGGCCGCGCGGCCCGGGAGCGGCTATGCCCGTTGCGCTTCGATGGCTTCTGCGTCTGGGGCCCCTGAACCCGATCGCGGTGCGGCTGGTGCAGGGCGGATCGCGCCGGCGGCGGCACCTGTACATCCGGGCGATCTACCTGGGCGTGCTGATCCTGACGCTGCTGTACCTGCTGATGACCAACGTGGGCGTGGGGAACCTGAACACTCGCTCGCTGGCGCAGGCCGCGGCGGCGTCGTTCGCGCTGGTGTCGTACCTGCAGATCGGGCTGATCTGCCTGCTGGCGCCGGTGTTCATGGCGGGGGCGATCGCGCAGGAATCGAATCCGCGGACGTGGGACATCATGCTGACCTCGCCGCTGAGCGCGGGGGAGATCGTGCTGGGGAACCTGTTCGGGCGGTTGTTCTTCATTCTGGCGCTGCTGTTCTCGAGCATGCCGCTGTTCGCGCTGACGCAGCTCTTTGGCGGGGTGCCGGGGGCGACGATCTTCATGTCGTATCTCTTGGCGGCGTGCGCTGCGCTGTTCGTGGGGGCGCTGGCGATCGCGCTGTCGGTGAGCCGGCTGGTGGGCAAGCGGGCGGTGTTCGCGTTCTACGTGGGCGTGGTGTCGTTCCTGGCGGTGACATGGGCGATCGATGCGCTGGCGGGGACGCCGGGGAGTGTGTCGTACATGACGGCCATCAACCCGTTCCTGGCCCTTCGCGCCCTGCTGAACCCGACGGGGTATCGCTACTACGAGGCGGGGTCGAACATCGGGATCGCGGCGTGGTTTCTCGAGTCGCCGGTGGCGACGTTCTGCCTGCTCTCGGGCGGGCTGAGCGTGCTGCTCATGGGGGCCTCGACGATCACGGTGCGGCTGGGCGGGATCGCGGGGCTTGGCGGGGAGGGCGGGCGCGGCGGGGTGCCCTGGTATCGCAAGATGTTCGGGCTTGGGGCCAAGGGGGGCGAGCATCGGGCCCCGAAGAAGGTGTGGAACAACCCGATCGCGTGGCGCGAGGCCGCGGCGAGGAACGCGACGCTGGGGCGGATGGCCGCGCGGTGGTCGTTTATTGTGATCGGCGCGGTGTGGGGGGTGGCGATCGTGGTGTACTTCCACACGAACGCGGCGACGATGGGACCGGACGCGTTCCGCAACGTGGTGCTCTACACGGTGGTGGGGGAGTTGATCGTGGTGACGCTGGTAGCGCTGAACATGTCGGCGACGGCGGTGGCCCGGGAGCGCGAGGACGGGACGCTGGACCTGCTGCTGACCACGCCGATTACCCCGGCGGCGTACCTGGGCGGGAAGGTGCGCGGGATGATCGCGTATCTGCTGCCGCTGCTGGCGGTGCCGATCGGGACGCTGCTGGTGGCGGGGCTGTACGTGCTGGGGGTGCAGGCGGGCGCGATCACCCATGCCGGAGGGGCGATGGTGAAGTGCGGGCCGTTCACGAACAACTTCAACGTGACGACGACGATCGAAGTTCCCGCGGTGCTGCCGGAGGCGGGGATCGTGCTGGCGATCGTGACGCTGCCGTTCATCGCGTTCTGCTGCATGGTGGGGCTGATGTGGTCGCTCAAGAGCAAGGGCTCGATCGGGTCGGTGGTGGCGACGGTGGGGGTGGTGGGGGTTGTGGCGGGGGGGGGGGGGGGGCGGGCTGGGGGGGGGGGGGGGTGGGGGGGGGGATCGTGGGGTTGGGCGCTTGGCAGAGCGGCTCGAACCTGCCGATCCTCGGGCCGGTGCTCTCGGCGATGACGCCGCTCACGGCCGCGTGGTCGGGCGTGTTCGCCGAGGCGGGGATGAACAAGACGGTGACGGGGTCGGGGCTGGCGACGGCGCGGGGCGGGCTGTTCGTCGGGGCGCTGGTGGCGGGGGGGATCTGGGTGGCGGTGGTGTACGGGCTGCGGGCGAGCATCGTGCACAACTTCGACATGACGGTGCGCCGGCTGGCGGGGTCGGCGTGAGCGTGGGCGAATCCGAGCGCGGGTTCCGACCGGGCCGGTGGCTCATCGGGCGCGGGTGGTGGTGTCTGCCCGCGCTGGTGGCGACGACGACCGCGCTGCCGAGGGTGTTCGGGGCGCGCTGGTACTCGGATGCGCCGTACTACCAGGCGATCGCGACGCAAATGGCCCGCGAGGGAACGTGGTGGTCGCCGATGCAGGGGGACCTGCCGTACTTCAACAAGCCGCCGCTGGCGTTCTGGATCCACGGGCTGCTGGTCGAGGCGTTCGGCGCGGCGGACTGGGCGGCGCACGCGCCGGAGGGCGCGGCGTTCGTGGCGGCGTGCGTGCTGACGGCGTGGCTGGCCCGACGGTTCCATGGGCCGCTGGTGGGCGTGCTGGCCGGGTGTGCCATGGCGCTGACGAGCGAGTGGATCGTGAGGGTGAGCAACTTCAAGCTCGACTCGCTGCACACGGTGCTGCTGCTGGCGGTGCTGGCGTGTTGGGTGAGGGCGTTTGTTCACCCGAGATCGGAGGACGCCTCGGCCGGTGCGTCGGCGGCGGCGCGTGTGCCGGTGGCGGGGGACATTTGGTGGGGCGTGTTCGCGGGCGTGTTCATGGGCGCGGCCCTGATGACCAAGCCGCTGTTTGGGCTCGGCGCGGGTGTTCTGGCGATGATCTGGCTGGGCGGGCTCGGGATGCTGACACGTCGGCGGGCGGGGATCGTGGGGCTGGGGCTGGTGGTTGGGGCGGTGATCGGCGCGCCCTGGCATGTCTGGATGGTCACGCACCACGGCGGCGCGTTCACGTCGGCGTATTTCCACGAGCAGACGGTGCAGCGGGCGATCGGGGAGATGCACGATGCGCAGGCGTGGGACTGGTACTTTCGGCTCATCGCGGGGACGATTCCCGAGTCGCAGGGGGCGGAGCGGATGTGGCCGATCTATGGCCTGGCGGTGGTCGGGCTTGGGGTGGTGGTTGCGCGATGGCGCGGGGGCGAATCGCGGAGCGGGGACGCGCTGGCCGCGCTGTGGACGCTGGGATGGTTCGTGTCGATGAGCATGTTTGGCGGGAAGCGGAACTACTACCTGATGGTGATCCATCCGGGGACGGCGTGGCTGGCGGGGATCGCGGCGGGCGCGGGCGTGGGGTGGATCGCTCGACGCTGGGGCGAGCGGTCGGTGAAGAGGCTGGTGCGGGGAACCGCCGTGGCGGGGCTGCTGGCGACCATCGGCGTGCTCTGCGCCACGCCGATGCTGATCCGCAAGCAGGCGAAGGGGCTGGCCACGCCGGAACGTGACGGGTTCATGGCGTTCCTGCGCACGAGGGGCGAGCGGCCGGTATACGACTGCGGGCTGACGTATCGGATGGCCTCGCTGGCCTACATCCAGTCGGGTGTTTGGCCCAGGGCCGAGACGGAACGCGCGATCACGCGGCCGGAGAGCGTGCCGTCGGGGGCGCTGATGGCGTATCGGGCGGACACGCTCGCGAGCGCGGCGTTTGGGACGTACCTGGATCCGCGGGATCGGCTGGTGTTCCGGTCGTCGCCGGGCGGGCAGTTTGTCGTGTACGAGCGGCACTGAGGTCGCGACATCAGCGGACGGAGGAGGGGTCGATGCGGAGCAGGTCGCGGCCGAGCGAGCGGTCGTCGATGATCTCGTCGATGATCTCGCGGCAGCAGGCCTTCTGGCCGGGCCACATGAACAGGCGGTGGGCGTCGGAGTGGCGGACCCAGCGGTGCCTGGTGTGCTCGTCGTTGAGCCGGGGCACCCAGCCGTGGCGCACCTCGCAGGCGAATCGGGGGCTCATGACGATCGTGTCGATGGCGGCGATGTAGAACGGGTGGACCTGCTCGAGGGCCCAGAGGCCGAGGATCGCGGGATCGCCGGCCCCCAGGCCGAGCTCCTCGTGGAGTTCGCGCCGGGCGCAGGCGAGGCTGGACTCGCCCGCGTGGACGTGGCCCATGACGGGGTGCCAGGTGTTCCCCAGCGGCGGGCCGGAGCGGAGGAGTTGCAGGAAGTAGACCGCGGGCGCAAGCGACCGGGGCTCGTTCCAGACGGCCTCGCCGTCGAGACGAGCCGGGCGACTTGCGCGTTCGAGCGGATCGGAGGCGGGGATGCGCGTGAAGACGTAGACGTCGATCACGTCGGCACGGATCTTGGCGCCGTTGGGCGTGTGGGGCTGGTAGCCGGGAGGAGGAGTCGTCACGCGCGGGCTCCGTGCGCGACCGGGCGTGGGGCGCGCCGGACGACGGTCGAGTCCGTGGGCAGATTGCGCAGCACGCCCGCCTTGTCGAGGGTTTCCTGCCACTCCTGCTCGGGAATGGAATCGGCGACGATTCCCGCGCCGACTCCGTAGGCGAGCGTGCCATCGGACACGTCGTCGAGCGCCGACGAGTTCGGGGTGGGCGTGCCGTGGACGACGGCGGTGCGGATGGCGATGTTGAGGGCGATGTCGCCGGAGTCGCTGATGAAGCCGATGGCGCCGGTGTAGAGGCCGCGCGGGGCGGGCTCGAGTTCCTCGATGATCTGCATGGCCCGGACCTTGGGCGCTCCGGTGATGGAGCCGCCGGGGAACGTGGCCCGAAGGATGTCGGCGATGGAGGCGTTCTCCCGCACGCGGCCGGCGATGGTGGCGACGCCGTGGTGGAGGCCGGGGGCGACCACGAGAGGATCGCTCTGTCGTCCCCGACTCTTCGAGTCGGGGACGACAGAGGCGTGGGTTTCGATGGCCCGGGCCTCGGCGACGCGCACCGAGCCGAGGTCGCAGACGCGCCCGAGGTCGCTGCGCATCAGGTCGATGATCATGTTGAGTTCGGCCCGGTCCTTGGCGCTCGCGTGGAGCGCGGCCGCGCCGGCCTCGGTCGTGCGCGTCCCCTTGATGGGCCGGGTGGTGATCATTCGCGACGCGCCGTCGTAGCGCAGGAAGAGTTCGGGGCTGGCGCTGAGGGCCGCGTGGAATCGCGGGCCGTGGGGGAGTTCGAGGTACGCACCGTACCACGGCGCGGCCGCGCCGAGGAGAGAGTGGAACAGGGCACGCGCGGATCCCTCGAACGAGGCGTTGATGCGGTGGGCGAGGTTGACCTGGAAGCAGTCTCCGGCGTGGATGCACTCGACGGCGCGCCGGACGGCGGCGAGGTACTGGCCGCGCGATCGCGCGGAGTCCGCGATGCCCAAACGAAATGGGGGCGCGTCGGGCGGGACGTTCCAGGGGGAAGGATCGGGGACGCTGGCGGCGGCGTCGGATTGCACGATCCACCACTGCCGCCGATCGTGGTCGAAGGCGAACGCCCAGGGGCATCGCCAGAGGACGATCGGCCACGGCCATCGTTCGTCCACTCGTGCGGGGTGGACGGCCGCGGTGGGCTCGATGGCGCGCCCGAGCTCGTAGGAGAGGGCAACCAGCCAGCCTCCCTGGAAGGGGACGGGTGAGGATGGATTGGGGGCGGAACGGGTCCGCGATGTGGTCTGGGTCAGGCGGGCGAGAACGTTCGGATCGGCCGGATCGAAGGCCATCACCCCGGTGGGTGAGGCGAGGATGGACCAACGCGACCAAGGACCCGCGGGGGTGGAAGGGGAACACAGGGCCGCGACGGGCAGGGTGCGGGGCCACGACCGGAGCAGGTCGGCTGGGGTGAATGCCCAAGAGGTTGGCGTGCAAGTCGATCCGGGGGCCATGGGGCGAAGGATACGAGCGCCGGATACGAAGAAACCGGCCCTTTGCGGGCGAAACGCGGGCGCGGCGGGAAGGGGAGAACGGGGGCTTCTATGCTCTGGGTCCGCTCCCTGGAAGTCGCGAACGCGCCGTTCGGGGAGGGGAAACGAAGCCCGAAACACGGGAGTCGGAGCGCCGGGCCCGCCGCGTTGGCGAGACGCCCGAAACCGCGATCCACGACCCGTTGACACGATCCACAAGATCAGCAAAGGAAGAGGCCATGGCCAGCAAGACCGCCCGCAAGCACTCCCCCGGGACGAAGAAAAAGAACTCGAAGCGCCTGGCGCGCTCGGCGTCGAACGGCTCGATGAACGGGCACGGGGCGTCGGCCAAGGCCGGCAAGATGGTGTACTTCTTCGGGAAGGGGAGGACCGAGGGCACCGTGAAGATGAAGGACTCGCTGGGGGGCAAGGGGGCGAACCTCGCCGACATGACGAGCATCGGGCTGCCGGTGCCGCCCGGCTTCACGATCACGACCGAGACGTGCAAGCGGTACAACGAGGCGGGGGGGAAGCTGCCTTCCGCGCTCATGGGCGAGGTGGCGAAGAACATCAGGCTGCTCGAGCAGTTCACGGGCAAGGCCTTCGGCGACAACAAGAACCCGCTGCTCGTGTCCGTTCGCTCGGGCGCGAAGGTCTCGATGCCCGGGATGATGAACACGATTCTGAACCTCGGGCTCAACGATGTCTCGACCGAGGGGCTGGCCGCGTCCACCGGCTCGCGCCGGTTCGCGTTCGACTCGTACCGGCGGCTGATCAACATGTACGGGGACGTGGTGATGGAGGTGGACCACCACTACTTCGAGGAGGCGTTCGCCGAGGTGAAGATGGCGCACCGGGCGAAGCTCGACACCGAGGTGCCGACCGAGGGCATCATCGAGTTGTGCGCGAAGTACAAGGCGGTGTACCGCAAGCACGTGGGCGAGGAGTTCCCGCAGGACCCGATGCGGCAGCTGGAACTGGCGATCGAGGCGGTGTTCAGGTCGTGGAACGCCGACAAGGCGATCGCGTACCGGCGGATCAACAACATCCAGGGCCTGCCGGGCACGGCCGTGAACGTGCAGAGCATGGTGTTCGGGAACATGGGCGACGACTCGGGCACGGGCGTGGCGTTCACCCGCGACCCGTCCACCGGGGACAACACGTTCTACGGCGAGTTCCTGATCAACGCGCAGGGAGAGGACGTGGTGGCGGGCATCCGCACGCCGCTGCACGTCGATGAGATGCCCAGGTGGAACAAGAGGGTGTACGACCAGCTCATCAAGATCAAGGGCGCGCTGGAGAAGCACTACACCGACATGCAGGACATCGAGTTCACGATCGAGCGCGGCACGCTGTACATGCTGCAGACGCGCACGGGCAAGCGGACCGGGTTCGCGGCGGTGAAGATCGCCTGCGACATGGTCGCCGAGCGGCTCATCGACGAGAAGAAGGCCCTGATGCGGATTCCCGCGGGCGATCTGACCCAGCTCCTGCTGCCGAGTTTCGACCCGGCCAAGAAGAAGGGGGCCGTGCTGCTGGCCAAGGGCCTGCCCGCCTCGCCGGGCGCGGCGACGGGCAAGCCGGCGTTCACGGCGGAGGAGGCCGTCGAGCGCGCCCGCAGGGGCGAGAAGGTGATCCTCGTGCGCCAGGAGACGAGCCCCGAGGACGTCGAGGGGATGCACGTGGCGGCGGGCATCCTCACCAGCACGGGCGGCATGACCAGCCACGCGGCGGTGGTGGCCCGCGGCTGGGGCAAGTGCTGCGTGGCGGGCGCGGGCGAGGTCGCCATCAACGCGGGCGCGGGCACGTTCACGGTTCGCGGGCAGACGCTGGGCCGCGACGATGTGATCTGCATCGACGGCTCGACCGGCGAGGTGTTCGCGGGCTCGCTTCCCACCGTGGAGCCCAAGCTCTCGGGCGATTTCTCGAAGGTCATGAGGTGGGCGGACAAGCACCGGACCATCGGCGTGCGGACCAACGCGGACACGCCCGCCGACGCCCAGCGGGCCCGCGACTTCGGGGCCGAGGGGATCGGCCTGACCCGCACCGAGCACATGTTCTTCGAGGGCGACCGCATCAAGAGCATGCGGAAGATGATCCTGGCCGAGACGCTCGGGGCCCGCGAGGGCGCGCTGGCGGAGCTTCTCCCATACCAGCGGGACGATTTCGTGGGCATCTTCACCGCGATGAAGGGGCTGCCGGTGACGATCCGCCTGATCGACCCGCCGCTGCACGAGTTCCTCCCGCACGATGAGAAGAGCCAGTCGGAGACGGCCAGGGCGATCGGCGTCTCGCTCGAGAAGGTGCGGCAGCGGGTGGGCCAGTTGCACGAGGCCAACCCGATGCTCGGCCATCGCGGGTGCCGGCTGTGCGTGACGTATCCCGAGATCCTGACGATGCAGGTGACGGCGATCGTCGAGGCGGCGATCAACTGCGGCAAGGACAAGATCAAGGCGATGCCGGAGATCATGATCCCGCTGGTGGGCACGAAGAAGGAACTGGCGGTGCTCCGGGCCGAGGTGGAGCAGACCATCCAGGCCGTGCGGGCCAGGCACGGCAACCCGAGGCTCGACATCAAGATCGGCACCATGATCGAGGTGCCCCGCGCGGCGATCGTGGCCGACGAGATCGCCCAGGCCGCCGACTTCTTCTCCTTCGGCACCAACGACCTGACGCAGATGACCTTCGGCTTCTCCCGCGACGACATCAACTCGTTCCTGCCCGACTACCTCAAGCGCGAGATCCTGCCGCAGGATCCGTTCCAGTCGCTGGATCAGGACGGCGTGGGCGTTCTGGTCAAGTGGGCCATCCAGAAGGGGCGCTCGGTGAACCCCAAGCTCAAGATCGGCATCTGCGGCGAGCACGGGGGCGACCCGGCCAGCGTGCACTTCTTCGCCGCGGCGGGGATGGACTACGTGTCCTGCTCGCCCTTCCGCGTGCCGATCGCCCGGCTGGCGGCGGCGCAGGCGGGGATCATGGCCGCGGCCAAGTAGGGGGAGTTTGAGTCCTGCCATCCACGGCGGCCTCCACGCGGGGCCGCCGTTTTCGTTGGCTTTCGGGTGGCCCCGTACACTCTGGTCCATGTCCAACCGACCCAAGACGGCCGAGACGAATGGTTCACCTCCCAACCCCACGCCGGGGACACGGGTAGCGATTCTGGGCATCGGGCAGATGGGGCTGGTGTGCGCGGGGGTGCTGGCGGCGAGGCTGCCGGGGGCCGATCGTCCGGGGCGGGGCGGCAACGGCGCGGCCGTCGCCGACGTCGTGATGTGGGGGCACAGCCTCGACGAGGCGGGGGCATTGCTCCAGGCACGCCGGAGCGAGCGGCTGCCGCAGTTCGTGCTTCCCGAGGCGGTGCGGGTCTCCACGGACCTCAAGAAGACGCTGGCGGAGGCGGACGTGATCGTGTCGGCGGTGCCGGTGCAGTTCACGCGCGAGGTGTGGAAGAAGGCCAGGGGCAAGTGCCGCGCGGACGCGGGGGTTCTGAGCGTGTCCAAGGGGATCGAGACGGAGACGATGATGCGGCCGACGCAGCTCATCGCCGATGCGCTGGGGGATGATCCGGATCGGCGGCCGCGCCCGATCGGGGTGCTCAGCGGACCGACGATCGCGGCGGAGCTGGCCCGCGGGCTTCCGGCGACGATGATCGTGGCCAGCGACAGCGCGGACTTCAGCAAGCGGGTGCAGGCGCTGTTCGCCACGTCGTACCTGCGCGTGTACACGACCGACGATGTGATCGGCGTGGAACTCGCGGGGGCGCTCAAGAACGTGATCGCGATCGCGGCGGGCATCCTCGACGGCTTGCACGCGGGGTACAACGCCAAGAGCGCGCTGTTGGCCCGCGGCCTGGCGGAGCTCACGCGCCTGGGGACGGCGATGGGGGCGAGCACGGAGACGTTCTTCGGGCTCGCGGGCGTGGGCGATCTGGCCACGACGTGCTTCTCGCCCGAGGGGCGCAACCGGTCGCTGGGCGAGGCGCTCGGGCGAGGGAAGAAGCTCAAGGACTACCTGAAATCGACGCCGTTCGTGGTGGAAGGCGTGGAGACCAGCCGGGCCGTGATCGCGCTGGGCAAGAAGTACCGGGTAGAAATGCCGATTATGGAAACGGTCCATGCGGTGTTGTACGAGGGGCTGGACCCGATCGACGGGATCGGCCGGTTGATGAGCCGGGAGCAGAAGGCGGAGCGGGTGGGGTGATCGAGAGAAGGACACCGTTCATGCGCAAGGCAGTATTCACGGCGGCCGCGGCGTTGTGTGTGTTTGCGTCTTCCGCCCTCGCCTGGGACGCCCACGGGCATCGCACGATCGCGTGGCTCGGGATGGACGCGATGGCGGCGAGGGTGCCCGAGGAGGCGAGGAAGGGCGACCTTGCGTTTGTGTTCGCCGAGTCCGGGCGGGCCCAGGTGGGGTATCAGTCCGGTGAGCCGGACCGGTACCGGGCCATCAACCTCGGGCAGCTCAGGCACGAGAACGACCCGGACCACTTCATCGACATCGAGCAGCTCGAGCAGTTCGGCCTCACGCTCTCGACGGTGCCGCCGCTGCGGTACGAGTATCTGCGGGCGCTGGCGGTCGCCAAGCACGAGCATCCGGAGAGCGTCGATCCGTACAGCGAGAAACGCGACCCGGCCCGGACGCAGGAGTGGCCGGGATTCCTGCCGCACGCCATCATGGAGCACTATGGCAAGCTGATTTCGAGCGACCGGCAGGTGCGGGTGCTCGGGGCGCTGGATGATCCGAAGCGGGCGGACCAGTTGGCCGCGGCACGGGCGAACGTGATCTTCGAGATGGGGCAACTGGCCCACTTCGTGGGCGACGCGGCCCAGCCGCTGCACACCACGCTGCACCATCACGGGTGGATCGGGCCGAACCCGGAGGGATTCACGACGGCCAAGGGGTTCCATCGGTACATCGATACCACGTTGCTGGGGCTGCACCACCTGACGTACGACGCGATCAAGGGCCTGTGCAAGGCGGAGCGCACGGTGGACAAGGACAATCCGTGGGAGGATGTGCTGGCCCACATCCAGCGGTCGTTCGACCAGGTGCGCCCGCTGTACGTGCTGCAGAAGACGGGCGAGTTGGAGAAGGACGCGGGCAAGGCGTTCATGGTCGAGCGGTTGTGCGACGGGGGGGCGATGCTGGGGGCGATGTACGCCGCGGCGTGGGAGGCGTCGGCGATGTCCGCCAAGGACGTGAGCGACTTTGTGAAGTACGACGAGGTGTCGAGCGTCGAGCCGAATCCGATGGCGGCGAGCAAGGGCCGGCACGAGAACGGATCGGCCGCCGATCCCGCACCGCCGGCCAAGCCATGAGCCCCCTGGCGCGAACCGCCGGGTTCGCCTCGCTGTGGACAGCAAGACCGCTGCTGGACGATCGTGGTCGGCGAGTGGCGGCGCTGCGGCCGCGCAGAGCAGCCCCCCCGTTCGTCGGGTCGGTCATGCCCGCGGATGTCCGTCGGGCGGTCCTCATCGACTGCGGTGTTCGTGCGGGCGTGCGAGGGCAGGGCATCGCGAAATATCTGGTTCTCTGCATGTGCGGCGTGGGTGTCGGCGTGCTCGGCTGGGGACCGATTACGCTGGCAATGTGGTACGGGATGCCCGCGTTGTTCCGCCGCACTTCGGGTGTTCCGACGTTCGTGGGCATATCCGTGGTGACCGGCGTGTTCGCCCTGACAGCGGCGGTGCAGATCATCCTCATGACGCCGCTCGTTCAATGGTTTTGGGCACCGGTGTACGCGGGGGCCCTGATCCGATCGCGGTATTGCGCCTCGTGCGCGTACCCGCTCGCCCCCGCCGCGCCGGAGGCGGATGGGTGCACGGTCTGCTCGGAGTGCGGCGCGGCGTGGCGGCTTCCAGCGACCCCCGCGGACACCACGGGCGGACGGGCCGCCCGTGCCGCCCGACCGCCGGTGCGCTGATATTGTCCGCCATGCGTTTCACCTTTCTGGGCACGGGCACATCCTCCGGCGTGCCGGTCGTCGGGTGCGGCTGCGCCGTGTGCACGAGCGCCGACCCGCGGGACAATCGCCTGCGGACCGCGGCCGTGCTGGAGTTTGCCGACCGGCAGGGGCAGGACCGGACGATCCTGCTCGACTGCGGGCCGGACATGCGGCAGCAGGCGTTGCGGGCCCACCTGCGCCGGTGCGACGCGGTGGTGTTCACGCACAACCACGTGGACCACACCTTCGGCGTGGACGAACTCCGCCGCTTCAACGTGCTCCAGAGCGGCCCGATCGAGGTGTACGCCGAGGCGGGCGTGATGGAGAGCCTGCATCGGGTGTACACGCACATCTTCGAGCAGGAACGCAACATCAACAAGTCGTTCGTGGCGACGCTCATCCCGTTCACGATCGAACCCGAGCGGCCGTTCGAGATCTGCGGCCTGCGTTTCACCCCCATCCGCCTGATGCACGGGCGTCTGCCGGTGCTGGGCTTCCGCATCGAGCGGGCGGTGAACGTGCCGGGCGTGGACGACATCCTGCCGCTGGCGTATTGCACGGATGTGTCGGCGATCCCCACCGAGTCGTGGGCGAAACTCCGGGGCGTGCGGACGCTGGTGCTCGATGCGCTCCGCAAGCGGCACCATCCGACGCACTTCACGCTGGATCAGGCCGTCGCGGCCGCGTCGGAGATCGGGGCCGAGCGCACGTACTTCGTGCACATGACCCACGACCTCTTGCACGCGGCGACCAACGCCGAGCTGCCCGCGGGGATGGAACTGGCCTGCGACGGGCTGGCGCTCGGCTCGTTCACGAGCGCGCACGAAAAAGCCCCGGACGCTTCCGGGGCTGGGGGGAGGGCGGGCGTATCCGCGTGGGACCCGACGGCCTGACGCGCTCCGGCGTCAGTTGCCCGTCGGCCTGGCGGGGGCGTGCTCGCCCTCGCTCGACGAGGCGGGATGGCCGCCGGCGGGCGTGACGACCACGGAGAACTTCGCGCTGGGGACGTAGTACTTGTCGAACGTGGCCTTGACGGCCGCGGCGGTGAGGCTCTGGTAGTACTCGGGGGCGGTGACGGAGTCGTCGAGGTCGCCGCCACGGTACGTGAGCGTGGCCATCTGGCCGAGCCAGAAGTTCGGGCGGCGCATCTCGGTGTCGAGGGTGTTGGCGATCTGCTTCTTGACGACGGTCATCTCCTCGTCGGTGGGGCCGTCCTTGGCGAACTCGTCGAAGAGCGTCCATGTCACCTCGAGCAGGCGGGCCACCTTGGTCGGGTTGGTGGTAGTGTTGAGGATGAAGACGCCGAAGCCGGGGAACTCCTGCCCGGGGCGGACGCCGGCGCGCGGGCTGTAGGCGAGCTGCTCTTCCTCGCGGATGAGCTTGAGCATGCGGGTGGAGACCACCTGCGAGGCGAAGGAGAGGTTGCGGCGGTCGTTCACCTGGTTCTGGTCGCAGGCGTAGAAGCCGACGACGACGGGGGCCTTGTCGGTCTGGGTCTCGACGGTCTTCTCGACGGCGCGGGGGCCGGAGGGGCGGGCGAGGGTGCGCAGGCTCGCGAGCGTTGTGTCGCCGATCCGGTCGCGCTTCGCGAGCGAGCCGACGTAGGTGTTCACCAGCCGCATGGCCTCGTCCTTGGGGATGTCGCCGACAACGGCGACCTCGATGGGGGCGCTCGCGAGGCGGGCCCGGAGCCACGCCTGGCTCTTGGCGGGCGTCTGGGCGTTGATCTGCTCGGGGGTGAGGGGCTGGACGCGGACCTCGCCGGCGGGATAGATCGTGGCGGCGAGGGTCTCGCCGAGGACGCCCTCGACGATCTTCTTGCGCTCCTCGGCCATGCGGAGCGAGCGGGTCTTCCAGCGGTCGTACCCGGATTGCTCGATCACCGGGTCGGTGAGCATGAGGTGGGCCTGCTGCATGGCCGACTCGAGGTCGGCGGGGCTGCCCGAGACGGTGATGGTCATGGTGTCCAGACCGATGCCGCCGCGGGCCCGGGCCTTGCGGCCGGTGGTGAGGTCGCGGATGTCCGTCGAGGTGAGGGTGCTGGTGGCGGGCTGCATCCAGGCGACGCCGGCGAGCTCGGCGATGCCGCGGTCGGCGGCGGTTTCCTGGATCGCGCCGCCCGCGAGGGTGATGGTGATGGTCGCGTCGTTCTTCTGCTCGTCCATGAAGCGGTAGTGGACGCGGGCGCCGTTGGAGAGCCAGGCGTTGGTGACCTTGGTCGCCGCGTGCTCGTCCTGTTCCACGATGGTGCCGGGGGTGGGTGTCTTGTCCATCAGCGCCGTCGCGCGGGCGGCCTCGGTCTCGGTCTCGGGCTTCACATCCAGCGCCTTGGTGCCGGCGGCGATGACGTCGCTCTCGCCGGGCACGCCGCCCTCCATCGTGGAGGGGAACTCGGCGACGAGGACGACGCTGGAGAAGTCGAAGTTGGCCGCGAAGGTCCGGGCGATCTCCTCGGCGGTGATCGTCGGCAGGAGCTGCTTGACCAGGTCGAGGTCCTGCGCCGCGGAGGTGATGGTGTCGCCGTTGGCGACGGCGGTGTTCAGGCCTCGGATCATGACGTCGGCCCGCTCGGTCGGCTCGCGCTCGACCTGACGCTCGGCACCGGAGAGGATCTCCTTGCGGACGTTGTCGAGCTCGTGGGTGGTGAAGCCGTGCAGGCGGGCCCGCTGCAGGTCGGTGCCGAGCTCGGCGAGCATCTCCTTCCACTTGGCGGCCTCGCCGTCGCAACTGACGGAAGTGGCGAAGGCGACCTTGAACATCTGGGCCGCGCTGGCGTTGGCGCGCAGATAGGACGTGCCGCCCTTCTCGAGCCTGGTGCCGATGCGGCGGTTGAAGGCCATGACGCCCATCTCGCGGACGAGGTCGTCGCGCATCTGGCCGACGGTGGTGGTGGGGGGGCGCTTGGGCCAGATGCGGGTGAGTTCGATGCTCGCCTGCGTGAGTTCCTTGTCGCTGGCGACGATGGCCCGCACGCCGGAGGTCGGAGAGACCTTCGGGTCCTGGCTGGGGGGAACGGGCTTCTTCTCCAGGTTGCCGAAGGACTTCTGGATCTGGTCGATGACGATCTTCGGGTCGGCGTCGGCGACGACGATCATCGTCATGTTCCCGGGGACGTAGTAGCGGTCGTAGTAGTCCGCGAAGTCGGGGCGGGAGAGCTTGTCGAGCGTCGCGTCGATGCCGATGGGGAGGCGCTCGCCGATGAGCGAGCCGGGGGCGAGGCGCTCGAGGACGTAGTCCTGGATGCGCTGGCGGCCGCCGGCGCGGGTGCGCTTCTCCTCGAGGATGATCTGCCGCTCCTTGTCGATCTCCTCGGGCAGGAGCGAGAGCTTCCCGGCCACATCGGAGAAGAACCGCATGCCCTTCTCGAGCGTCTCGGGCTTCACATCGGGGAACGTCAGCTGGTAGGTCGTCTGATCGAAGCTGGTGAACGCGTTCTGGTCGCGCCCGAAGGAGAGGCCCATGGACTGGAAGAAGTCGATCACCGAGCCGGGGGAGAAGTTCTCCGAGCCGTTGAAGGCCATGTGCTCGAGGTAGTGGGCGATGCCGCGCTGGTTGTCCTTCTCGTTGAGCGAGCCGGTGGCGATGTGGATCCACATCACGGCGCGGCCGGGGGGATTGGGGTGCTTGACGACGATGTACGAGAGGCCGTTGGGAAGCGTGCCGGTGACGAGGCGGGGATCGGTGGGCAGGGGCGTGGTAGCGTCGGGCATCGCGGGCGGCTTGGTCGCGGTGGGGTCCATGTCCTTCATGGCGTCCTTGGCCTTCTTCTCGGCATCCTTGGCCGCGTCCTGGGCGGCCTGCTTGGCCTTGTCGCCGAGGCCCTTGAGGGCATCGCCGAAGCCCTGGGCGCGGGCGGTGGTCGCCCCCCCCGCGAAGGCGAGCAGGAGGCAGGTTGCGAGGGTGAGCGACGCGGCGAGGCGGGTGGGGCGGTGGGCGTTCATGAGGCTGGAAACTCCGGGGACGGGGGGGAAGAGAAGGGTACGCGTGGCCGCGGTGGAGGGCGGTTTTCACGCGGATGGGCAAGGGGACCGAAGGCGAAGAAGAAAACCGCACGCGGAGAATCACGAACGGTCTCTGCGCGCCAGTGCAGGAAGGAGGACTCCGCCCCCCCCCCCCCCCCCCCCCCCCCCCCACCCCGCCCCCCCCCCCCCCCCCCCCCCCTCCCGCCCCCCCCCCCCCCCCCCACG
>CALMPG010000186.1 GCA_937871915.1 uncultured Phycisphaerales bacterium | reverse complement strand
GCGGGGGGGGGGGGGGGCCGGGGGGGGGGGGGGGGGGGCGGGGGGGGGGGGGGGGGGGGGGGGGGGGGGGGGGGGGGGGGGGGGGGGGGGGGGGAGCGGCCTCTGGCAGGTCACGGCCGAGGTCCGCAACACCCACCTCTTTCCGACGCGGAGCGGCACCCAACAACGCGATCGAATCGGCCGGGTTGATCTCTGGACGCTCGGCGGCGGTCCCGGCACGACGGTCGTGGCCGCCGCCCGGGTTGACGGCTGGTACGACCTTTTCGCCCGTCCCATCGACCACGAGCCCGCCCGCGTGCAGATGCCCGAGGGTGTGCCCGGGCGCGCCGGGCGCATCGTGCGCTGGTTCGTCCAATCGCCCGAGGGGGCGAATGTCAGGATGGAATACTCGAGCCTGCGAGCCATGAAAATCGAACGCACCATCGAACTGCGCGAGACCGGCAAGCGTTGAGGAGGCGGATCGAGCGGGGGGCGCTGGCGGCGCGCCAGCGGTGTCGTGCAATGTCGCGAGGACGCGTGCGCTCCATGAATGCCACGGAAGACGAGGTCGTCGGATTTCTCAAGGGTCGCAGCGCTCCCTGTCCTCGCTGCTCCTATGAACTCCGCGACCTCGATCGGGCCCAATGCCCCGAGTGCGGCGAGCCGCTCGTCCTGAAGGTCGGTTCGCCCAACGTCCACTTCGGTTGGCTCTTGCTCGCGGCCGCGCCGGGCTGCTTCTGCACGGTCGCGGCGGTGCTCATGCTGGTCCCCGTCGTGGGGACGATCGTGACCTCCGGCACAAGCCGGATGCCGGTGCCGATCGTGGGCGCCTGGGTCTTTGGTGTTCTCAGCAGCGTCTCGGTGCTCGTGCTTTATCGCGAGCGTCACCGGTTTCTGCGCCAGAGCGGACGGCGTCAGGTGCTCGCGGCGCTCTCGGTGTGGGGAGTCCACATTCTGGCATTCGTCGTCATGGTCGGGTCGATGATCTTTCTGGCTCGGACACCACCTCCACCGCCGACTCCGGCAGCCACAGCGGCGCCTGGGCCTGCTCCGTAGCGACGGGCGTTGCCCGGACGCGCACCCACGGCTCTCCGTTGCCGCCCACGCGCCGCTCGACCACGCTCATCTCGGTTCCCGCCTTCAGCGCTCCCGAAGGGGCGAGCCCGCCCGTCAGATCGTCGGGCTCGGTTCGGGCGGTCGAGTCGGTCATCACGACCGCTTGCCCAAACGCTTTTCGCTCTAGAGCCTCGTGCACGCCCAGCATTCCGGCGGGCGCGGCGGTGGCGAGGAAACACGCGGCCACGAGCGATCGCGAGGGACGGATGGGCCCGGCTCCGACCACCATGCGAAGGAGGACCAGGGCCCAGGCCGTGAGCCAGCCCGCGATAGCGGTCCGCCAGAGCCACGCGCGAGGAACCGTCAGGGCCCAATCTCGGGCAAACGACCACGCGTCGAAGGGGGCATCCGCTCCGCCCGGGGGCGAGGCGTCTCCCCGGGCCGCGCGCCGGGCCGCGGCGAGCCGTTCACGCAGTCCGGCGGTCGCCGGGGCGAGCAGCTCCGCGCGTCGCAGCGCCAGCACCGCCGGGCCGTTGTCATCCGCCAGCTGTCGCGCGGCGCCGATGTTGTACCAGAGGCGGGCCCGCTCCCACTGCGAGAGTGGCGAATAGAGTTGTCGCTCGAACCCGTCCGCCGCGACCTGGAATCGTTCCCTTGCCGCGAATGGGTCCTTCGGGAGGAGTTCCACCCCGCGATCGAATGCCGCTATCGGATCAGGCGACGCTTCGGATGCCCTTGGTTGCGCCCCGGCCGGAGTCCCGGTTGCCAGAAGCACCAGGCCGGCGAACAAGCCAACGGAAACGGTGCGGCGCAGAGTCATGCGGCCCTCCCCCGAGATGCCCAGCGGAGTTCGCGCCCGAAGGCGCGGGCCGCGCCGAGAGCCCGGTCGGCGATGGTGTGTATGTCCGGGCGCTCGGTCGCCCGCACGCCGCCGAAACGTGCCGCGTCGCACTCGCGGATCAGCCCCGCAATGGTCCGTCCCGCCTGTGTGTCGTTCGCCTCAAGCAGGCGCGCCGCCGCGGGCCCCGTCAGTGTGTCGGCGGGGTGCGAGAACCAGTCGGCGGCGAAGTTTGCCAGGGCTCGGGCGGCGGCGTCCGTCGGGTCGATGCTCCGATCGCGGGGTCGGAGCGATCGTCGCAGTCGGCGCACCGCCGCGGCCCGACGGGCCCGCTCCGGATCTCGCCGCCGCCACCGGGCCACGCCCATGCCCGCGGCGACCAATCCGCAGATCAGTGGCGGCGCGACCAGCAAGCCGATGGTGGTCGTTGAACGAAGCACGTTGCGCACGCTCTTTCCGAGGGCGCCCCCGCCGTCCCCCGCGATCGGGCGCCGATCGATGTCCGGCAGCCCGCCGGGACGAGCCCGGGTGGCCGGAGGCTCCGGTTCGGCGGCCTCGGGCTCGTCGGGCAGGCCCACGGTTGTTGAGGCCTTCACCGCCAGGGGGATCGCGGGCGTGCTCGCGGTGCGATACCGGCGAGCCACCGGATCAAAGTAGTTGATCGTGACCGGATCGATCGCCGTGACAGAATCGCTCCGGGCGCGAATCATGGTGTTGAAGATCGCCGCGGTCGCCGTTGTCTGGGGCAGCACCGGATCGCGGGCCACGCGGAAGTGGGTGTTGAGGCTCTTCTGGGCCGAGAAGTCCAGGGCCGGCACAAGCGATGGGGGGTACGGCCCCGCGACACCGACCATCAGGTTGATCGGCTCGCCCACCGAGACGCTCGTCGCGTCTGCGCTGGCGGTGATCTCGTACTGCCCGACCAGACCCGAAAAATCCGCCGGTCTTCCGTCGGCGGGCAGGTCCTCAACCTCGATCTCGATGGGCGCTGCGCTGGAGAACTGCCGCTCGGTGATGTTGCGGCTCTCGAAGGGCGAATCGAACATGGTCCGTTGCCGCTGGCCGACGACCGTCAGATAGTCGGCCCGGGCCGGGCCGATGGTGATCCTCCCCGCCTGTTTGGGGACGATCACGCGATCGATCGTCACCGCTTGCTGATCGAACGTGCCCATCGCCTCCGCGCCGTTGAGGGTGACGACGGCCGCGCCGGGGCTGTTTCGGGCGAGCGGGCGCGTCATCGGCCCCGGCAGAGTCTCGTGCTCGGCGCCGTCGATGGGCAGGGCGAACTGCACGCCCGCCACGTCCTTGCCGAGCGTCCACACGAGCCGGAGCAGGATCGGTTGCCCCACGAAGGCCTTCGCGTGGTCCACCGTGAGCGAGAGCGAGAATCCATTCCCCTGTGCCGGTTGCACCACCTCGATCGTGGCGCCCCGGGTTGTGTACGGCTTGCCGTCGACCATGACCGTGATGGGGGGGATCTCCAGCGTGCCCGCTCGGCGCGGCGTGATCGAGTAGAGATGGCCGTAGGTGATGCTCACATTGGTGCTGACCCGCCCGTTGATGATGGTCGTCATGGTGGACGACATGTCCTGCGGGGCCCGGTACACCACCTCGAAGTTCGCGAGTCCGGAGAGGTCGGGCGGGGGCACGTTTCGCGACCCGGTGACAACGATCTGGATGTCCTGGTTGTCGCCGAGGTACATGCGCTGGGGGGCCTGCAACTGCACCGTCACGCCCTCGCGGGTCTGTCCGGTCGCGTGCGGCGTCCACCCCAGCGCCGCCAGCGCACACACCGCCACGAGCATGAGCCATCGCGTTCGCATCACCAGTCCTTCGCCACCGGCGCGGGCCTGGACCGCTGCCGCTGGATCCGCTGCACCTGTTGCTTGATCTTCCGTTCCTGGTCGAGGATCTGGGCCGCCGTCGCGTCGAAGGGCTGGGCCTCCTTGGCCGAATCCTTCTGGCCGGCCTGCTCCTGCTGCTGGGCCTGCTGGGCCTGCTCCTGCTTCTGCTTCGCCTCTTGCGCGGCCTTGGCCTGCTGGGCCGCGTCCTGCAGGCTCTTCGCCGCGTCCTTCTGCAACTGCTCGGCCGATTTGGTATCGCCTTCCTTCAACTTCTCCTCGGCCTTCTTCTGCGCATCTCCCGCCTTGTCGAGGCTCTCCTTGGCCTTGTCCATGGCCTCCCTCTGGTTGGGGTCTTGCGCGGCCTTGGCCTGCGACTCGGCCTCCTGCTTTGCCGTCTGGGTCTGGTCGCGGAGGTCCTTCTGGTTCTGGGCCGCCTTGGCCTGCTCCTTGGCGAGCGCATCCTTGGATTCGCCCTTGTCCGATCGGTCGCTCATGTTCTTGGAGTCCTCTCCGGCCTTCTCCTGCTTGCCGGCCAGGTCGTTGAGCTGGTCGGAGAGCGAGTCGCCCTGCTGCTTGGGTTCCTCGCTCTTGCCCGATTGTTCGGGGTTCTTGTGGTCGCCCGGGCGGGAGTCGTTCGGCTTGGCGTCCTTGTTCTCCTTCCCCTGTTGCTTCCGTTCATCCTGTTTCTGTTGCTGCTCCTGCCTGCGTTGCTCCTCGATCGCCGCGATCCGGCGTTGCACCAGATCGACGTTCTTCGGCGCGCCGGCGTCCGTCGGATCGGAGGCGGCGGCCGTGCGGAAGTATCGCTCGGCGCGCCGGAGCGACCGCAGCGAGCTCTCCGAGCCGTCCTTCGTCCCGGCTTCGGCGCGCCGGGCCTCGAGCACGCCCAGGTTGAACGCCGACGCCGCCCGAAGGTGTTCGTCCTCGGCACGAGACAGCGCGACCTTCAGCGGCGCCTCGGCCTGCTCGAAGTCCTTGCCCGCCAGCAGCGCACACCCGGCGTCGTACCACAGGCGGGCCGGGGCCCCCTCCCCGAGCGCCGCGAGGTCCCTGGTGTAGATCGCCGCGGCGTCGTCCGCCTTCCCGTCCGCCATCAGCGCGTTCGCCCGGGCCACGCGATCGTGCAGGTCGTCCGCGCGGACGGCCATGGGCGTGCCCAGCATGGCGCCCGCCACGACCATCGCGCCCGCGAGTTGTCTACCGATACCAGCCATCGATGAGCATCTCCATGAACATGCACGCCAGGGCCAGCCCGAGCAACGCCTGGAACAACTCCGTGTACCGCACCGACTCTGTCGAGTCCTGCGTCACGGCCACGGCGGACTTCATCAATCGTGTGTACACAGTGTCCATCTCGATGTTCCCCGTGCCCACGTTCAGGAACACGCCCCCGGGCGTCGCTTCCGCCACTCTTCGGAGCACCCCGGGGTCCATCTTCGAGACGACCGCCTCTCCCTGATACTCCATCGTCCCGCCACCGGCGGTCCTGCCCCCTCTGTCCGAGGGAGCGGCCGGCACCGGCGCGCCGGCCAGCTCGGACCCGAGGCCGATGGTCACGATTCGAATCCCCTTCTTTGCCGCGTCCTGCGCGGCCTCGAGCGGCCTCGATTCGTGGTCCTCACCGTCGGTAAAGAGGAAGATCGTCCGGGACCGCCCGTCCTTCGCGGCCTCGTCGGTCGGAAGCAACTGGCTCGTGGCGAAGCGGATCGCGTCGCCGATCGCGGTCCCGCCGCGCCCCACACTGTCGGGCCGGACGTCGTCGAGCGAGAGGCGGACGAAGGAGTAGTCGTTTGTGAGCGGGCACTTGAGCACGGCGGCGCCGGCGAAGGCCACGATGCCGATCCGGTCCCCCTTGGCCGCGTCGAGCACGTCCCTCACGCCGAGTTTGGCACGCTCCAGGCGGCTTGGCTTCAGGTCCGCGGCCAGCATCGAGCGGGAAACGTCGATGACGAAGACCGCGTCGCGCCCGGACCGCTGCACCCTTTGTGGGCGCGGATTGAACGCCGGGCGAGCCAGCGCCACCGCCAGTGCGCCGGCCGCGATGCACGCGAGCACGACCTTCGCGACCCGGAGCCCCGCGGACCCGCTCCCGGCCCACGGTTTGCCCACGGCATGTCCGAAGTACCGGCGCACGGCGACCCGACGCACCCACAGCGCCAACACCCCGAGCAGCGCCAGCACGGGCACGGCCGCGAGCGCGAGCAGCCAGCGCGGTTCCAGCAGCGTGAGCCCGCTCATGGCGACCTCCTCAGCCACGTGGCTCCGAGCAACCCGCGAAGCCCCAGCAGGCACCCCGCCGCGAGCGCCATGGGAGCGAACAACTCCGTGTAGTCGGTGAAGTCGATGGTCTTCACGGTGCTCTTCTCGAGTCGATCCACGTCGGCGTAGATGTCGCGGAGGGCGCGGCCGTCCTCCGCCCGGTAGTACTTGCCGCCCGTGGCGTCGGCGATTGCCCTGAGCGTTCGCTCGTCCACGTCCGAGCGCACCGGGATCCGCTGGTCGCCGAAGGGCGTCCGCATGATCTGGTACGAGTCGGACCCGATCCCGATGGTGTACACCTTGATCCCCCACGACGCGGCCAGCTTCGCCGCCTCCACGGGGTCGTACTGCCCGCGGTTGTTGTCGCCGTCGGTGAGCAGCACGATGATCTTCGACTTGATCCGGAAGTCCTCGTCCGAGAGTTCGTTGTGGCGCGACTTGAGGTCCTGCTCCGCGGTTCTCAGTCGGGCGGCGGCGAGTGCCAGCCCGTCGCCGATCGCCGTGCCGTCCTCGTATCGCTCCGCGAGCGGCACGGCGTCCACCAACTGTGCCAGCGCCTTGGGATCGCGAACCATCGGGCAGGCCGTGTCGGCATACCCGGCGAACTGCACCAGCCCGACGAGGTCGGCGGGGCGCCCCGGCAGCTCCCGCCCGTCGCCGAGAAGAAAGTCGCGAACGACACGCTTTACCACGTCCAGACGCGACGCCTCCTGCCCGTCGATGGGCATCGGCATGGCCATCGAGCCCGAGCGATCCACGCACAGCTGGATCGCCACGGCGTCGGTCGAGGTCAAGACCTTCCCCTCGCCGAGTTGTGGCCGGGCCAGGGCGACGATTCCCGCCGCCATCGCCAGCGCGAGCAGCAGCCGGGGCGCCCACAAGAGCCGTTGGCGCAGGCTCCTGGGCAGGCTCGCGGCGACCGTCGCCGTCGGCAGCGCCATCGCGGGCCGCCGCACTCGAAGCAAGAGCAACCCGATAGGAACCACCAGCAGGCCCAATGCCCAGGGCATCCCCCAGTGCAGATTGGCCGGGATTCCCGGAATCTCGAGCGCGAGCGTGGTCGGCCACACGATCATGCCTCACCCCCCGTTGTGCCCGCATGAACGCGATCGACCCACGCCGCGCAGCGGGCGACCAGGCGTTCGGCCCCGGCGCCGCTGGCGGCGTCGGGCGCGAACTGCGATCGCTCCATCTCTTCGAGCACTCGTCCGAGTTCCGTCCGCTGGTCCGGCGTCAGGAGGACGCTGCGCTGGATCGCCATCGACAGGTCCGCGCCGGTCCGGGTGTCCGCCGGAACGCCGACGGCGTCGCGCAGGTACTCCGCCAGCGCCGCGCGCAGGTCGTTCACCGCCGCCCGGGCGCCGGCCTGCGACGGATCGACCACGAGCATCGCCCGCACCCGCTCGAACTCGCTCCGAACTCGCACCGCGGGGTCCACCTCGCGCTTTCGGCCCGAGCGTGCGACCACGAATCCGAGGGCCGCGAGGATCGCCACCGCCGCCGCGCCACCGGCGACGATCGCTCCGCGGACACTGGTCCGGCCCGTCGGCGCGGCCAGCGCGACCGGTCCGCGAGCCGGTTCGAGCGGCGTTTGTGCGCTCGCCGTCTTGTCTGCCACCGCGCGAACATTGATCGTCACCTCCTCGGTCCGCAGCGAGAAGCCTTTTCCTGCGTCCCTCGCCCTGACCTCCAGCGATGGAATGTGCTTCTCCCCGGCGAGGAACGGCTCGAGCACGACCCGGAGCGTCGTCCGGCGCGACGACCCATCGATGGTGTCGGTCGTGTCCGACGACACGATGGTGAAGCCGCCGAGCGTCCGAGGCCCGGGATCGGCGCCCTCGGCCAGGCTCGCCCCCAGGTCCGGCATCGTCACGGTCGCTTCCGGGCGCGCCGTCGCGATCAGCGTTGCGTACACGCGCTCCGCGACGGTCATGTCGATGCGATCAACGATGAACTCGAGGTCGAGCCTCGCATCGCCCGAGGCGGTGTGGCGTTCCTGCCGAATCGCGGGGAGGCGCACCTCGTTGCCCGAAGCCACGGGGGCGGTGCCCTCGACGTTGGAGCTCCGGCGCTGGCAGCCCGCGCAGGCCAGGGCCAGCGCCGATGCCAGCGCCAGGGCGTGCCCGGTTGCAAGGCCGCGTCCGCTCACCGGCGCTTCTCCCGTTTGTGGAACAACCCGACCAGATCGTGCACGTACTCGCGATCGGTCGACAACTCGACCTCGTCCACGCCCGCCCTGCGGAGTGTCGCGGTCAGGCCGTCCTCCCGCTCCAGAGCGGCGGCGGCGTACGCCTCCCGCACGCCGCGGCTGGAAGAGTCGATCAATGCCCGGGCCCCCGTCTCGGGGTCTCGCACCTCCAGCATCCCCGCGGGCGCCAACTCTCGATCGCGGGGATCTCCGACCCGCACCGCGATGGCGTCGTGCCGACTTGCGATCGTGGCCAGCGCATCGCCCGCGCCCTCGACGAGGAAGTCCGAGACCACGAACACGACCGCCCGCCGGCGCGCGACCCTCGCGATGTGCTCGGTCGCGGCCCCAAGGTCGGTTCCGCGATGCTTGGGCTCGAAGGCGAGCAGCTCGCGGATGAGCCGGAGCGCGTGCCGGGGGCCCTTCTTGGGCGGGATGTACAGCTCCACCCGGTCCGTGAAGAGCACGATCCCCACCCGGTCGCCCTTGCGGGCCGCGGCGAACGCCAGCACCGCCGCGGCCTCGACTCCCAGCCTGCGCGTGCTGCGTTCCTGGGTGCCGAAATCGCCCGACGCGGAGAGGTCCACCGCGAGCAGCACGGTCAGCTCGCGCTCCTCGGTGAACCGCTTGACGAACGGTTTGCCCGTTCGGGCCGTGACGTTCCAGTCGATGGTGCGGACATCGTCCCCCGGCTCGTACTCTCGCACCTCGGCGAACTCGATGCCGCGGCCCTTGAACGCCGACGAGTATTCGCCGGCGAACACCTCCGTCACCGCGTGGCGGGTGCGGATCTCCAGAAGGCGGACCTGTTTGGCAAGTTCGGCGGGTGTCATGATCAGGGCCGAGCGGCGCAAGCCGCCGGAGCATCTCCAGACTTCGTGCAAACTCACGGCACCGGCAACGAGTCCAGTATCCGCGCCGCGATCGTGTCCGACGTGATCTCCTGCGCTTCCGCCTCGTAGGAGACCACGATGCGGTGCCGAAGCACATCCGGCGCGATCGTCTTCACATCGTGCGGCGTCACGTACGCCCTTCCATCAAGGAACGCGTTGGCCCGCGCGGCCATCGCCAGCGAGATCGTGGCCCGGGGGGAAGCACCGAAGTCGATCAACTTCTCGGCCTGGTTGGACGGAATGGACGGGGTGGCGCCGGCGGCTCGCCCGCCCGTGGTGCGCGAAGCCCGCTCACCATTGGAGGGATTGCCGATCCGAATCCCATACACCCCCGGATCGCGGGTCGCCTGCACCAGGTCCACGATGTAGTCGCGCACCTTGTCCTCGATGTGCACCCGGTCCACCAGTTCGCGTGCCTGCGCGATGTCGCGCAGCGTCACGACGTGCTGGCTCGGGCGCGGCGGATGCACGGTCGCCATCCGGTCGAGAATCTGCCGCTCGGCCCGCTTGTCCGGGTATCCCACCCTGAGCTTGAGCATGAACCGATCCACCTGAGCCTCGGGCAGCGGATAGGTTCCCTCCTGCTCGATCGGGTTCTGGGTCGCCAGCACGAGGAACGGATCGGGCAGGGCGTACGTCTCGTCGCCGATCGTCACCTGCCGCTCCTGCATCGACTCGAGGAGCGCCGACTGCACTTTGGCGGGCGCTCGGTTGATCTCATCGGCGAGCACGAAGTTCGCGAACACCGGGCCCCTTCGTGGCGTGAAGGTCCCGTCCCGCGGGCTGTAGATCAGCGTTCCCGTGAGGTCCGCCGGGAGCAGGTCGGGCGTGAACTGGATGCGCCGGAACGTCGCGTCGATCGCCTTGGCCAGCGTCGAGATCGTCAGCGTCTTGGCCAGCCCCGGCACGCCCTCGAGCAGGACATGCCCATTGGTGAGCAGGCCGATCACCAGCCCGCGGATCATCTGGTCCTGGCCGACGACGACCTCGCCGATGCGGGCCACCAGCGTCCGAAGCGGCAGCGCGTATCTCGAGAGTTCCTCCGCACTCGGGGGCGGTGGTGGTGGGGGGGTAGTACTCCGAAGGTCGGCCGCCATAGTCATTCCTCATCGCTCGCGGCACTCCGACGACTATGCCCGGGCCGCCGTGCCGTCGTGCAATCGATGCAACCCAAGGCCACGCCGCGCCGTTCGCGGCATCCTCCAAGACGCCCCAGCCTCCGGTTTCCGTCGCCTTGCCAATCCTCGGGCGTCCAAGAAAAAAGGGAAGGGGGAAGGCCAAGCCGGCTCCATCCGGCGCGGCCCATCCGCCTTCCCACATTCCCAGACCGGGGTCGGGATCACTCGCTCAGGCGCGGGGCGCTCTTGGGCTGCGCCGGGTTGAGCTGGATCTCGCCGTTGGCCTCCTCGAACTGGCGGATAACCTGTCCGAGGCTGATCGCCAGGCGCTTGGCCCCGCGCCAGTTCATGACCACGCGAGAGCCGACGGTGAAGAGCAGGGCGGGACGGTTGTCCTGGGTCGGAACGGGGAGGTTCATGCCGAAGTCCAGCACGACCTCGTCGCCCGTCGTCGAGGTGCGGATCGTGTTCGCGTACGCCATGTGCATCTTCGACTCGTCGATGCGCAGTTCAACCTGCTGCTGCTGGGGCTGCTGATCGGCCATGAAAAAACTCCTTCTGTGTCGGGGTTTCGGGTGTGAGAGCCGTCCCGGCGCACGCCGATGGACAGGGTGAAGAGGGTAGGCCCGCGTTCGGCCTCCGGCCCTCCCTCTCTGGCGCTCCGCTCTGAGAATGCCGGTGACAGGAATCGAACCTGCACGGGGGTTGAGCCCGGCGGATTTTGAATCCGCTGCGTCTGCCAGTTCCGCCACACCGGCCCGGTGGGAACGCAGCATATGCCCGTCCGCGCGCGACCGAGGCGCCGGATCGGCCCCGCCACGCCGCGCTCCGCCCGCGTCAGGGGCAGCCGGTGAACCAGAGGTTCAGGAAGTCGAAGATGTCCTGCGTGTCGATCGTGCCGCTGTTGTTGATGTCCGGTCGGCAGATCGCCGCCGGCGGGCCCGGCTGCGCGGTGTACAACCCCAGATCACCCCGAACGGCGATCCGGAACGCGTAGTCCTTGCCGGTATCCGTCCATGCCAGCGGGGTGATCGATCGGTTCAGGAACATGCCCGGCGTGATCTTGATATCGCCGCACGCGGCGTCGCACGGCGGCGCCGCGCAGGCGAACAGTGATACCCCGTTGAGCGAGCCGCCAGGCTTCGATCCGCTGCTGATCCAGTAGGTCCGTCCGCCCTGAAGGGTCCATCCCGGATTGCAGAACGTGAGTTTGTACGGGTACAGCGTTAGGCCGTTGTACAAAAGCGTCGCACCCGTGATCCGCTCCGCCTTGGTCGCGACGGCGGAGAGGATCGGCACAAAGCCCGGCACAATCGGCGTTGGCGGGGGCGTGAACGGCGCGCCCGGCGTCATCACCGGCGTGCTGCACAGGTTCTCGTAGATCTCCGCGAACCCGCCGACGGGATCGCAGTTGGTCCAGATCCAGGTTTCCACGAAGCACACCGGCGTCGGCACGCACCCCTTCATCACGAAGTTGTCCGCGGTGCGAGGCTGCGTGGGATTGGCCCGATCGGCCCCGGAGGGCGAGCCGCATCCCGGGATGAAGAAGTCGCCCTTCTTGCCGTCGAAGATCGTTCTGCCCAGGTCGATCTTGCCGTTGTCCCACGCCACGATGCAACCCTCGCCGGTGAGTTTCCATGCCAGATTTGCGCACCCGTTGCAGCACTCGGCCGTGGTCTCCCAGTTCTGGTACACGTACGGGTACGGGAACGGTCCGCCCACGCCCGTGCGGCGGAATGGCGGCAGACCCATCAGCCCGTTCGGATCGGCCACCGTCGAGGTTGACGCCCAGTACGACAGGTCGGTCTGCTGCCCGTCGCTCACGCCCACCAGCGAGACCCAGTAGTTGTTCCCGCCCTCGAGCGTGAAGCACTCCGAGCACAGGTCGAAGTAGTACGACACCAGCGAGAACCCGCCCGTCGCCGGAGTCTCCGCCTCGACGACCGAGTTGGTGAACGTCTTGAACGGCAGGGCGCCGGGCCGGCCGTCGCAATCCTCGTAGAACTCCAGCCTCGCCTTCTTGATGATGGAGTTGGTGAACATCTGCCCGCGGAAGCCGAAGAGCCGGTAGATCCGGTCCGGGCACAGGTAGAAGTCGTCCACGGCCTGCACCGCCGCGCCGGCGCTGCCCAGGTGGGAGAGCTGCCCGTTGGCGGTCGTCGCGTCGGCCGGCGCGACCTTGCCGTCGTCCCAGACGCACTGGCAGTCGTCGGGGATGCCGTCGCCGTTGCAGTCGGTCACGTTGCCCGGGCCGCCTCCCTGGCAGGAGTCGGGGATGTCGTCGCCGTTGCAGTCGTTGGCCAGGACCGTCACCCGCGCGGTGCACATCGCCTGCAGGCCGCCCTCGTAGGTCACCCGCACGACCACCGGGGTGGTCCCGATGGGGAAGTTCACGGCCAGCGGACGCGAGTACGTGAACGCCTGCATCGCGGCCGGATCGACGATCCGGGGTGTCAGGTTGATCTGGGCTTCCGTGACCGTCAGCGGCGGGCAGGACGTCCGCGCGTCGATCGTGACGTCCTGGCAGACCGGCAGCGGATACACCGCCAGCGCGAACGTCTGCGGGGCCGACGTGTCCATGCCCCCGTCGGTCGTGCCGCCGTCGTCCATCACGCGCACGCGGAAGGTGGTGTTTCCGAACGCCCCCGAGGCCAGCACATAGGTGAGCGTGCCGTTGACGCCGATCGCCGGCGACCCGCCCGGCGCGAACAGCGACGGGTTGGAGACCTGGTCCACCAGCACGGCGCTGAGGGCCTGCGTTGACTCGTTGGCCGGCCCGGGGTTGAACGACGTGAGGTAGTTCACGACCGTCTGCGAGCCGGAGCTCTCCAGCACCGACGGCGGGTTGGCGGCTGTAAACGCCGGCGGGTCGTTCACGGGCCGGACGATGATTGTGAACGTCTGCGGGGCGGAGGTGTCCACACCGCCGTTCGCCGTGCCGCCGTCGTCCCGCACGCGCACCGTGAACAGCGACATGCCGAACGCGTCCGGGGCCGGCGTGTAGCGGAGCGCCCCGGCGGCGTCCACCGTGGGCTGGCCGCCCGCGGTGAAGAGCGGGGCGTTGCTCACGCCCGAGACCGTGTACCCGAGCACGACCTGCGTGGCCTGCTCATCGGGCGGTCCGGCGATGAAGCTCGTCACCCATCCGGCGACGACGACCGGGCCCACATCCTCCAGCACCGGCGGGGGATCCGCGGCCACAAACGTCGGGGCATCGTTCACCGGCCCGACCACGATCGTGAAGGTCTGCGGGGCGGACAGGTCGATGCCTCCATTGGCCGTCCCGCCGCTGTCCTGCACGCGCACGGTGAACTGCGACGACCCATTGGCGTCGGGGGCGGGCGTGTAGTGCAAGGCGCCCGCCGCGTCCACCGTCGGGGGTGCGCTGAACAGGGGCGCGTTGGTCACGCCGCCGACCTGATATCCAAGATTGGTCTGCGTCGCCTCGTCCACCGCGGTCGCCGGGCCGGGGAGGAAGTCGTGCGCGAAGCCCGCCACCGTCACCGGGCCGACGTCTTCGAGCACCGGCGGCGGGTCCGCGGCGACAAACGTCGGCGGATCGTTCACCGGGCCGACGACGATCGTGAACGTCTGCGGGGCGGAGGTGTCCACGCCGCCGTTGGCGACGCCGCCCGTGTCGCGCACCACCACGGTGAACTGCGAGGAGCCGTTGGCATCCAGCGCCGGGGTGTACCGCAGCACGCCCGCGGCGTCCACCGTGGGCTGTCCGCCCGCGGCGAAGAGGCCCGTGTTCGTCACACCGCTCACGAAGTATCCGAGCACGGTCTGGAGCGCTTCATCCGTCGCCGTTGCCGGTCCCGGCGTGAACGTGTGGGCCCATCCGTTGACGGCCACCGGCCCGACGTCCTCGAGCACCGGGGGCGGATCGGTCGCGACGAACGCGGGCGCATCGTTCACCGCCAGCACCGTGATCGAGAATGTTTGCGGGGGCGAGAGATCCACGCCACCATTGGCCGTCCCGCCGCTGTCCTGCACGCGCACGGTGAACATCGAGGTGCCGTTGGCGTCGATCGCGGGGGCGTATCGCAGCACGCCCGCGGCGTCCACGGTCGGCTGGCCGCCCGGCGCGAACAGCGACGCGTTGGTCACGGCGCTCACCTGGTATCCGAGGTTGGTCTGTGTCGTCTCGTCCAGGGCTGTGGGCGGGCCGGGCACGAAGTCGTGGGCCCACCCGGCGACGACCTGGGGACCCGCATCCTCAAGCACCGTCGGCGGGTTGGCCGCCATGAAGCCGGGGGCGTCGTTGACGGGCCCGACCACGATGGTGAACGTCCGCGGCGCGGAAGTGTCAACCCCTCCGTCGGCGGTCCCCCCGTCGTCGCGCACGCGGACGGTGATCTGCGATGACCCGTTCGCGTCGGGCGCGGGCGTGTACCGGAGCACGCCGGCGTTGTCCACCGTCGGCTGCCCGCCCGCGGTGAACAGCGCGGGGTTGGTCACGCCGCTCACCAGGTACGCCAGCACCACCTGCCCGCTCTCGTTGGCCGGGCCGGGCGAGAAGCTCGTCACCCACGGGGCCACGACCACCGGACCGACATCCTCGAGCACGGGCGGCGGGTCCGCCGCGACGAAACTGGGCGCATCGTTCACCGGCCCGACGACGATCGTGAACGTCTGCGGGACGGATGTGTCGATCCCACCGTTGTCCGTTCCACCGTCGTCGCGCAGCACGACCGTGAACTGCGACGAGCCGAACGCGTCCGGCGCGGGCGTGTACCGGAGCGTGCCGGCGTTGTCCACCGTCGGCGCGCCGCCCGCGGCGAACAGCGACGGGTTGTTCAACCCGCTCACGGTGTATCCGAGGATGCCCTGCAGCATCGACTCGTTGAGCGGACCGACGCTCACGCCGTGGGCCCATCCGGCCACGATCTGCGGACCGGCATCCTCCAGCACCGGCGGGGGATCGGCCGCGACGAAGCTCGGCGGATCGTTCACCGGAATGACCACGATCACGAACGTGCGGGGCGACGAGGTGTCCTGGCCGCCGTTGGCCGTGCCCCCGCTGTCGCGCACGATCACCGTGAAGTCGGATGTGCCGAACGCGTCGGGCGCGGGGGTGTACCGCAGTGTCCCGGCGAGGTCCACGGTCGGCTGTCCGCCGGCCGTGAACAGGTTCGGATTCGCGACGAACGTCACCGTGTACCCGAGGTTGGTCTGCGTCTGCTCGTCGGGCGGCCCGGGGTTGAAGCCGTGGGCCCAGCCGGCAACGGCGGCCGGTCCGGAGTCCTCGAGCACCGGCGGCGGGTCCATCGCGACGAACGTGGGCGGGTCGTTCACGTCGCCCACGACGATCGTGAACGTCTGCGGGGCCGAGGTGTCCACGCCGCCATTGGCCGTGCCCCCGTTGTCCTGCACGCGAACGGTGAACTGCGATGTTCCCGAGGTGTTCGGCGCGGGGGTGTACCGCAACGCCCCGGAGATGTCCACGGTCGGCTCCCCGCCGGCGGCAAACAGGCCCGGGCTCGTCACGTTGCTGACCGCGTATCCGAGGTTGATCTGGGTGATCTCGTCCACGGCGGTGGGTGGTCCGGGAGCAAAGTCGTGGGCCCAGCCGGACACCGTCTGCGGGCCCGCATCTTCCATCACACCGGGGGGATCGGCCGCGACAAAGCTCGGAGCATCGTTCACGGGGCCGACGATGATCGTGAATGTCCGCGGCGGCGACGTGTCGATGCCGCCGTTGGCGGTGCCCCCGTCGTCCCGCACACGCACGGTGAACTCCGACATGCCATTGGCGTCGATCCCGGGCGTGTACCGGAGCACCCCGGCCGCGTCAACCGTCGGCTGGCCGCCCGCGGTGAACAGGCCCGGATTGGTCACGCCCGTCACGAGATAGCCCAGCACGGTCTGCGTCGCCTGCTCGTTGGGGGGGCCCACCGACACGCTCGTGACCCAACCGGCGACTGTGACCGGGCCGACGTCCTCGAGCACCGGCGGGGGATCCGCGGCGGTGAAACTCGGCGCATCGTTGACCGGGCCGACGGTGATCGTGAACGTCTGCGGGAGCGACGTGTCCAGCCCGCCGTTGTCCGTTCCGCCGTCGTCCTGCACGCGCACCGTGAACTGCGAGGTGCCGAACGCGTCGGGCGCGGGCGTGTATCGCAGAACGCCGGCGTTGTCCACCGTGGGCTGACCGCCCGCGGTGAACAGGCCCGTGTTGGTCACGCCGCCGACCAGGTAGGTCAGCACGGCCTGCGTGCTCTCGTTGGCCGGTCCGGGAGAGAAGTTCGTGACCCAGGGGCTGACCACCACCGGGCCGACGTCCTCAAGAACGGCGGGCGGATCCGCCGCCGTGAAGGTCGGCCGATCGTTCACGGGAACGACCGTGATGGTCGCCGTGGCGGCCTGCGGCCCGAGGCCCGCGTCGGTCCCGCCGATCGACGCACGCACCTGGAACGTCGCGAGCCCGTTGTAGTCCGGCGCGGGCGTGTACCGGAGCCCGGCGTTTCCCTGGGCCACCGTGACGAACGACCCCGCGCCGGCCCCGTTCACCGGCGTCGCACCGTCGGCCAGGAACAACTGCCCCCCCGGCGTCAGGCCGAACACCTTGAAGTGCGTGACCTCCGGCCCGTCGAGCGTGTTGCGCGTGATGACCAGGCCCGGGGGCGTGGTGCTTTGCGTGTCTTCGAGAGTCGTGACGTCCGTCACGCTGGGCCGGTCGGCCACGGCGGTCACGAGGATGTGGGCCACGGCCGTCCCGCCGCCGATCCCGGCTTCGGTCCCGCCGATCGAGGCCTGCACGTTGAAGGTCGCCGTGCCGAAGAAGCCGGGCGCGGGCGTGAAGCGCAGCCCGGCGTTGCCCTGCGCGAACGTGATGAACTGCCCGGCCGCGGTGTTGATGGGCGTGACGCCGTCGTTCTGGAACAGCGTGCCGCTCCCCGCCGGGCTCAGGCTCGTGATCTTGAAGTGCGTCACCTCGGGCCCGTCCACGGCGTTCCGCGAGATCACCAGCCCCGGGGGCGTGGTGCTCTGCACGTTCTCGGGCGTGGTCACGTCGGTCACGCTGGGCGTGTCGGCCACCGGCGTCACGTTCACCGTGACCGTCGACTCGTTCGAGTCCGCGAAGCCGTCGCTCGCGATGAACGTGAACGTGGTGTACGGCGAGCCGAACTGGTCCGGCGCGGGACGGAACACCACCCGTCCGAGTGCGTCGGTCACCGTGTCGCCCGCGACGAGCGGGGTCAGCGAGCCGAACTGCAGCAACTGCCCTGCGCCCGGCGGCGTGGGGATGCGGAACGCGAAGACCGCCCCCGCGTCCGGATCGCCGGCCAGCAGCGTGATCGTGGCGTCGGTGTCCTCCGGCGTGGTCGCGCTCTGGTCCTGCGTCGTGGGGGGGGTGTTGATCGCCACAGTCCGGGAGAACTCCGACGTGCCCAGCGGCGCGCCCGGGGGCGTCGGGAATCCGCGGATCGACGAGGCCGCGCCGCCGTCGGAAAGCCTCGTCGCGGTCGTGCTGATGAAGGTCTCTCCCGGCGGAATGGCCGCGGGGAAGGAGAAGGGGCCCGCCAGACCGTTGGGCTGGGTGGTGATGTTTCGGAAGCCGAGGAACGTGCGGCCCTCTCCGAATCCCGATGGATCGGGACCGGGGCTCGAGAAGTATTCGATGCGGTAGTTGGTGTTGCCGATCGCCGTGAGCGTCGCCGTGACGATGCCGCCCGCCGTGACCGAGTCGATGACCGGGTAGTTCTGCAGGGCGTTGGGACCATCCCGGACAAGGTTGCCCGGCCCGTTGGGCGTCACGCCATAGATGTTGGGCGTCTCGACCAGGTCGATCCCGAGCGCCGCGCTGGCGTCGATCGAGTTTCCGACGATCGCGTTGGCCAGCGACTGGTCACCCAGCACCCGCACGCCCACGCCGTTGTTGCCGAGGATCCGGTTCCCCTCGCCGGCCATCGTTCCGCCGACGAGGGTCGCCACCGCCCCGCCCGCGACCGACACGCCCGACGCGGCGTTGGGGGCCGGCGTTCCCGCCGCCGTCAATCCGATCCAGTTGTTCTGCACTTTGTTCGAGGTCGCGTTCATGCCCACGATCGTCACGCCGTCGCCGATCGTCGCCGACGTCTGCCCGCCGATGAGGTTCCGCCCGGAGCCCGGCGCGCCGATGACATTCGAGGGCGAGTCGACCACGGCGACGCCCTGCACGTTGCCGAGCACGCCCGTTCCGTCGGCGGTCAGGCCGATGTAGTTGCCCAGGACACGGGCGTCGGTGGTCGCGGCGTCCTGGATGATCACCGCCGCGCCCCCGTTGCCCGAGATCACGTTGCGGCGACCTGTCTCCAGCGGCCCGTCGTCGCCGAAGGCGCCGATGCGGTTGAACACCGTTCCCCCGCGCAGCAGGAGCCCGCCCAGGCCGTTGCCCACGGGCGCGGCGCCCGCCTGGTCGGTGCCGACAAAGTTCCCCTGCACGAGGTTGCCGAAGGCGCTGGCGCCCTCGATGAGCACGCCGTACTGGGTGTTGCCCGAGATCACGTTCCGCTCGCCCACGGAGGTTCCGCCCACGAGCGTCCGGTTCACGTCGTTGAGGAAGACACCGATCACGTTGGGGAGGGCGGTCAGGCCGTCCTGCCTCAGGCCGATGGTGTTGCCCGAGACGAAGTTGTTCGAGCCCAGGCTCGTGAGCGAGACGCCGTTGTTGGTGTTGCCCGAGACCAGGTTCCGGGCCGCCGAGGGGTTCATGGTGAACGGGCTGGTGCCGATCTGGTTCGAGGAGCCGGAGACGACCTCGATGCCGTTGAAGTTCGGGATCGCCACCTGGCCGGTCACGTCGGTGCCGACGTTGTTGCCCGAGACGATGTTCGAGTTGGACTCGATGCAGATGCCGACCTTCCGGCCGCTGGCCGTCGTGCCCGAGACGACGTTGCGTTCCATCATGTCCAGCAGGCCGTCGCCGTTGGTGCCGATGGTGTTGGTGTTCGCCGTCGGGGCGATCCACACCCCGAACCGCCCGTTGCCCTTGTTCGTGGCCCCGTCGAGCCCCACGCCGATGTAGCACCCGTAGACCCAGTTCCGCAGGCCGTTGCGCGTGGAGATCTTGATGCCCACGCCGTCGGCGGTCGGACCGAGGAAGTTGTTGATCGCCAGCCCGCGCACGATGCAGTCGGACCACTGGACGTCCAGGCCGATGGTGTTGGGCACCTGCACCCCGTCGATCTCCACCAGCGGCGGGCCCTGGTAGGTCTGCCCGCCCTGGCTCCACCCGTCGATGAACGCGATCCGCGAGATCATGGGCAGCGGGCTCTTGGGAACGATGGTCTTCTGCTGCCCGATCGTCGGGATGGCGAACTTCACGAACCCGCCTCCCGCCGTGTTGTTGTCCAGCAGGGCCTGGCGCAGCGAGCCCAGCCCGCTGTTGTTGGTGTTCACCACGAGGTACCGCTGGGTCTCGAAGGCGCCGATGTCCGCCGTGGCCATCCCGTCGTTGTCGCCGTCGGAGGGACGCATCTGGCCGCGCTGATCCGTCGCCGGGGCGTCCGCGTTGGAGCCCCGGTCCAGCGCGGGCGAGTCGGGCATGAGCGAGAACGTGAGCGTCAGGCCGCCGTTGGTGTTCATCGGCGTCAGGCGCGGGTCCGTCACGCCGGTGATGTTCCCGTTCACGCCGTTGGCGAACGGCCCGCCGATGCCGACGAGGTTGTTGTTGCCGGTGGCGGCCTGCCCCGGGTCCAGGTCACGGAACACCCCGCCCGAGATGTTCCCGGCGATGATGGTGTTCTTGACGCTCATCCCGGCCCCGGAAAGGTCCTGGATGCACCCCGCCGTCCCGCCCGACATCGTGTTGTTCCCGGTGATCGTGCCGCTCCGCAGCGTGAGGCCCGCGTTGGCGAAGGCGAACGCACTGCCGAATCCCGAGTTGTTGCCGCTGACCGTCGAGTTCAGGATGGTGAGCGGCCCGGCCAAGGCGTCGATGTACGCCCCGCCGCCCGTGCCGTCGTTGGTGATCGCGTTGTCGTTGATGGTCGAGGCGGTGATGTTCACCACGTGCGGCCCCGCGCCGCCGGAGATGTGCAGGCCGCCGCCCTGGTGGCCGACGCCCGGCCCGTTGACCGTGTTGCGTCCGATCGTGCTCCCGGTGACGTTCACTATCGCCACGCCCCCGGCGAGCGTCACCGCCACGCCGCCCCCCGTGTTGGCCGTGGTGTTGGAGAGAATCGACGAGTCGATGATGTTCAGGGTCACGCCCGGCGCGCCCACCACGGCCACGCCGCCGCCCGAGTTGGTGGTGACGTTCTCGTAGATCGTGCACTCTCGGATCGTCAGCGTGCCGCCCGCGGCCCGGATCGCCCCGCCGTCGGCCCCGCCGCCGCGAGTGAAGCTCAATCCCCGCACCTCGACCGTCGGCGTTCCGACGATGTTCAGGATCGGGAACGGCGCGGGGTTGGTGACCGGGTCGATCTCCACGATCACCTGCGTCTGGCCCTGCCCGAGAATCGTCGTGTCGCCGGTGATCGCGGGGAGCGGCGTCAGGAGGTTGAGGAACGCCGGCGGGCTCCCCACCACGAACGTGAACTGGATCGTGTCCGGGCCCGGGTTCGCGTTGGCATCCACGATCGCCTGCCGGAGCGAACCGGCCCCGCTGTCGCCGATCTGCGTGACCGTGAATGTGCTGGCCTGAGCGAGCGCGCCATACCCGAGCGTTGCCATGGCAACAGCGAGCGCCCGCAGCGTTCGCAGCATGGAACAAATCGGCATGTGAGCCTCCGACCGTCCCCCGAGGGAGCGCGGCCACAAAACGAACTCATCCTGGGTCAGGCGGGCGGCCAATCCGCGTGCGCCCCCGAAAAGCCGTAACTCTTGTCACAGCCACGTATTAGAACACCATTGCGGCCTAGGTACAAGCCCTATCCGACAAGTTTTGCAGGATGTATCGATTCCCCTGGCAGTTATCGGCCGGGTCAACTCCGGCAGGCCCCTGCGCCCGGCGGGTCGGGCGCTTGGCGCGCGTCCCACGCATTACCCAAGTTCACATCAGAAGATCATCCAAACCACCAGGCCGATCACGAGCACCGCGACCACCAGGATCATGATCGTGGCGAGCGTGCTGGCCAGTGAGTTCTTCTGCTTGATCATCTGATGGCTCCAAGAAAGACTCTCGCGTGAGCGAACGGGGGCGGCACGCGCCCCCGGGCGGGCGTTCACTCGCCGGGAATATACGAGATCGTCCCTTCCCACGGCGAGCTCGCCGTCGCGTACAACTTCCGGGGGATCCTCCCCGCCAGATAACTCTGCCGCCCCGCGATCGTGGCGTGCCGCATGGCGTGGGCCATGAGCACAGGGTCCTTCGCATGGGCGATGGCGGTGTTGAGGAGCACGCCGTCGGCGCCGAGTTCCATCGCGATCGACACATCCGACGCCGCCCCCACGCCCGCATCCACGATCACCGGAAACGCCGGGTCGCCCTGCTTGAGCAGCTCCAGGCAGAGCACGATGTTGTTCCGGTTCAGGACGCCCTGCCCGGACCCGATGGGCGAGCCGGCCGGCATCACCGCCGTCGCTCCGGCCTCCTTGATCCGCAGCGCGGCGATCGGGTCGTCGCTCGTGTACGCCAGCACCCGGAACCCGTCGGCGACGAGTTCCCTGGTCGCGGCGATCGTCCCCGCCGGATCGGGGAGCAGCGTCTTCTTGTCACCCAGCACTTCGAGCTTCACCCAGCTCGCCCCCTCGTTGCCGAGTTGCGAGAGGATCTCCCGGCCCAGGCGCGCCACGCGGACCGCATCGTCGGCGGAAAAGCACCCGGCGGTGTTGGGAAGGATGGTGTACCGCGACAGATCGACCTGCGAGAGCAGCGACTCGCCCTTGTCGTTGTAGAGTCGCTCGCGGCGCACCGCCACCGTGATCACCTCGACCCCCGAGGCGTCGAGCGAGTCCTTCATGATCTGGGGCGAGGCGTACTTCCCGGTCCCGGCGATGAGCCGGCTCCGGAAGCGTCGCTCGCCGATCACGAGCAGCCGGTCCGCCGGATCGGAGACCTTGGCCTCGAGCATCTGCGCGTGCTGCGTTCCGTTTGCGCCCATGCTCATCCTCCTCCCACCAGCGTGACGACCTCGATCGTGTCCCCGCCCTGGAGCGTCTGCGTCGGGTGCGATCCCTTGGGCACCAGCCGCCGGTTCACCTCGACCGCGCAGGCCGCCCTCTCCAGCCCCAGTTCGCGCACGAGGTCCGCGACAGATGCGCCATCGGGCAGGGGTCGGGTCTCTCCATTGACAACGACGGTCATGGTCGAACTGTAGTGCGGGCAGCGGCCGCGTGCTTCCCGTTCGCGGCGCGATTCACCGTGGGCAGGCCGCCCCTGGCGCGATTCCCTGCCCACTACCATCTTTCCCCGCACCCGGAACGACAGGATGCCCATCCACGCCCGATCGACGGCCCGCACGCTCATCGTGCTGCTGCTCGCGCTCGGCGCGCTGTTCGCCCCGGCCTGCTCGCGGCGCGCAGCGCGCTACAGCCAGGCCACGCCCGACGACACCATCCAGTCCGCCGTGGCCATGATCAAGAACGGCGACACCGAGCGCCTCACCGACCTGATGTACGCCGACGGCCCGGAGATGCGCTCGGTCCTCAAGCGCCTGGGCAAACTCCTCGCCTCGATGCAGCGGCTCTCGGTCTCCACGGCGCGCCGGTTTCCCGCCGAGTTCCAGGAGCTCCAGGACCAGGCCGCCAAGGCCGCCGAGGACCCCAAGAACAAGTCGCTCGTCGGCCAGATCTTTGTCGGCATGAACGGCTTCGATCCCTCCGCCTCCAAGTCGCGCCAGCCCAACGCCGACGACGTCCGCAACGCCTTCTCCGCCGTCCTCGCCGATCCCTACGGATGGCTGGAGCGGAACGCCGCCCGGCTCACCACCGTGAAAACCGCCGACGACGCGGCCAGCGTCATGTTCGACGGCGAGCCCGCCATCCCGGTCGTCGGCCTGCCCATGCGTCTGGAAAACGGCAAGTGGTACATCGCCCTGCCGCTGAACATGCCCCCGATGAACCAGGTCATGCCGCGCACGCGCCAGCAGTGGTCCATTCTCGGCTCGACCATCAGGTGCATCGACAACGCGGTGATCGACCTGACGAGCGACGTGGACAAGGGCAACGTCCGCGACTTGAAGAACCTGACCGACACGTTCCAGGACAAGGTGCTCTTCCCCGTCGGCATCGCCTTCGTGGCGTACATGAAGGAGCTCGACGTGCGAGGGCGCACCGACCGGCGCGTCGGCGGGTTCAAGGCCCGCATGCGATCGTGGGTCGATGCCCGCAGGAAGGCCGCCGCCGCCGAACCCGTCGAGGGGGACAAGCCGCCCATCGCAGTCTCGCCCCGGCTGATCGACGCCCTGCTCATCGTCGCCCCGGACCGCATCGAGCAGATCGTGCGCCAGAACCAGCCCTTCTCCCCCGACAAACTCACCGACGCCGACTTCGAGGAACTCGCCGGCGCGTGGCTCGCCGATTCCGGGCTCAGGGTGCGATTCGACGCCGACCTGTCGCCCCAGAGCGTGGACGCCCCCATCGGCGCGTGGCAGGTGGAGCGCAAGAAGAAGGCGGACGCCAAGCCCGCCCCGCCCAAGAAGAAGTGACTACGGCACGAGCACGTTGAGCACGCCCGGGCGCACGCCCACGCTCATCCGCGAGACGGCCCCCGCCGCCTCACCGTCGATCTGGCGCGGCGTCGGACGATCCACCTCCACCTCGATCCGCTCCGCCTTCGCCGTGATGACTCCCGGCACGCTCGCGGCAAACCCGCCCGCCGAGGCCGTCAGCCAGCGGGCCAGCCCGACCGCCGTGCGGTGCGGGAAGAACACAACGTCGAGCAACCCATCGCTCATGCTCGCCTCCGCCGCGGGATTCAGCCGGGCCGCGTACTGACGGCTGTTGGCCACCACCAGCATCCCCTCGGCGCCGTCCACCACGCGCCGGCCGTCGGCCACCACCGTCACCCGCGGCACGCGCGGGCGCATCAACTCCCGCACCGCCGCCCGGACATACGCGCTCCGAGTCACCCCACCGCGACGGGCCGCCGCGACGCGCTCCACCACACACGCGTCAAAGCCGACGCTCACCATGAGCGAGAAGAGCACACCCGCTCCGGGTACCCCGACGCTCCGTGGCGGGTCTTCGGATGCCCCGACACTCCGTGGCGGGTCTTCCGCCTCAACTTGCCCCGCATCGCATCTCTGAACCTCCCCCCGCTCGATCGCCCGCAGCAGCGTCTCCGGCCGCCTGTCCATCCCGAACTCGCGGGTGAACAGGTTTTCCGTCCCCATCGGGAAGTGATAGAACGCCACGCCCGTCTCCACGATCGCCGGGAGCGCATGGTGGAGCGTTCCATCCCCGCCCGCCACGACGAGCAACCCTGCCTTTCGAAGGGGCGCACCGAGAGCGTGGGGGGTGATCCCCTTCGACGCCGACAGCCTCGTCACGTCGTGCCCCGCCTCCTCCAACCGGGCGGCCAGCCCATCGGCGACCGCTCCTCCGGTGGCGCGCCCCGAGTTCGGGTTGTTCAGGAGGACGATGTTCATGGGCTCACGTGCCACAGGCCGCCGCGGCGTTCGGCGTCAACCCGTGTGGCGATGCACCCGCCTCACGCCCGCTCATCGCTGCCACCACACCTGCACCATCGCATCCCCGACCATGACCATCAGCAGCAGCGGGAGGTGGATGATCGACGCGAAGAACACGCGCTTGGCGTCCCGGATCTCTCGCGTGCGGCACAGCCTGAACGCCATCGCCGCGTAGATCAGCCCCGTCACGGTCGCCACCACCACGGTGGTCGGCCCCAGCCGGTCGTGCATGAGCACCGCCGGGGCGATCGTCGCCGGGATCTGCACCACCGCCCAGAGCAGCATCATCGAGGCGGTCCGCCGCCCGTCCGGGTCGCTGATGGGCAGCATCCGATACCCGCCCTTGGCGTAGTCGTCGCGATACATCCACGCGATGGCGAGGAAGTGGGGGATCTGCCAGACGAACATGAGCAGGAACAGGCTCCACCCGCCCGCGCTCCCGGGCCCCCAGAGCGCGTGCAGCCCGGCCCACCCGGCGTACAGGGCGTTGCCCGTCGCCGCGGCCGTCCACCCGATGAGCGGCGGGAGCGCGCCGGGCACGGCCCCGATGAGCGTGTTGACGGTCGTCACCGGCTTGAGCGGCGTGTACAGCAGCACGTAGATGAGGATCGTCAGCAGCGAGACCAGCGCGGGGGCAAGGCCGATGAGCGCGAGCAGCCCCACGCCCGCGGCGCCCAGGCCGAGTCCCGCCCACAGAGCCTGCGTCGGCGAGACCCGGGCCTGCGGGAGCGGGCGGGCGCAGGTGCGGGGCATGACGGCATCCCGGTCGCGCTCCCACCATTGGTTGAGCGCGTTGGCCCCCGAGGCCGAGAGCATCGTCCCCACGACGCACGCCGCGGCCCGGAAGGCCAGGTCCCCCGCCTCCCAGTGCTGCACCACCGCCCCGAGCATGAAGCCCACGCCCGAGGTGATCGCCACCATCCGGGTGATGCGCGGCTTGGTGAGTTCGTAGATGGATTGCCCCAGCGTCGGGCGCTCCGCCAGCGCACCGGCATCCGCGTCGGTTTCGGTCGGCACGGCGGTGGAGGGGAGAGGTGCAGCCATCGGTCCCGCGGAGCGGTCTACATCCTTGGACCCATCGGCCCTTCCCGCCAGTCATGGAATGCCGAGGGTGGCACGCACGGCTCGCCCGCCCGTGGTGCACGCGGCGAGCGCTCCGACTTCCCCCGCACTCGAACGTCCATTCCCACCGCACCGGCTTAGAATCCCGTCGTTGTCCCGGTAGCTCAGTTGGATAGAGCAGCCGCCTTCTAAGCGGCAGGTCGGGCGTTCGAATCGCCCCCGGGACGTTTGGATTCGCGTGGGGCGGTACGGCATCGGATTTGCACCTTGACCCAGCGGGCCCTCGACACCGAGGGTTCGACTGCCGTTTTGACGCCATCTGCCAAAAGGAGGGGCCCATGACCCAAGCCCGCAAGTCCAACCAGAACACCGCCCACCACTGGCTCATCGCCGCGTGGCCCGGCATGGCGGGCGTGGCCCAGACCAGCGCGGTCCACCTGATCCGCACGCTCGGGCTGCAACCCGCGGGCGAGCTGGCCCCGCACGATCACTTCGACATCCAGGCCGTGCAGGTCAAGGACGGCATGATCGGCAAGCCCAGCCTGCCCAAGAACTCCTTCTTCACCGGCACGCTCCCCGGCTCGTCCGACAAGATCACCGTGTTCTTCGGCGAGGCCCAGCCCGCGGCCCACGCGTACGGCTTCGCGCACGAGCTGCTCACGCGGGCCAAGGACATGGGCGTGGACCGGCTGGCCACCTTCGCGTCGTTCGCTTCGCAACTCCACCCGTCCGAGGACCCCACCGTCTTCGCCGCGGGCACGCGCCGCGAACTGGTGGAGAAGGCGACCAGCCAGGGGGCCAAGCTCCTCGGCGAGGCCCAGATCGGCGGGCTCAACGGCGTGCTCCTCGGCGCGGCGATGCACCGCGGCATCCCCGGGCTCTGCCTGCTGGGCGAGATCCCGTTCTTCGGGGCCCAGATCCAGAACCCCAAGGCCGCCAAGCACGTGCTGGACATCTTCGGCCGGCTCTCGGGCGTGACGCTCGACACCTCGGAGCTCGACGCCCCGGCCGCCAAGGTCGATCGCATCCTGCTGCAACTCCTCGAGCAGATGCAGGCCCAGAAGGGCGAGGAGCCGGGCGTGCCGGAGGCCATGGAGTTCGACCTCGGCGAGGCCTCGGACGAGGAGATCGCGTTGAGCGCGGAGGATGAGCCTCCCGCCGAGCCCGCCGCGAAGGGCCTGGACCTTGCGGCCCGCACCCGCATCGAGGCCCTCTTCGAGGCGGCCCGCAAGGACCGCTCCCGGAGCGTCGCGCTCAAGAAGGCCCTCGACACCCACGGGGTCTTCAAGGCCTACGAGGACCGCTTCCTGGACCTGTTCAAGCAGACCGACTGACCCCCCCGCCGGGCTCAGGCCGCCCGCTTGCGGCGGCGGCCGAAGCTCGGCCTCTCCAGGAACGGCGTGAGTTCCTCCGGGATGCTCTTGATGCCGCGCCGCTTGGCCTTTTCCACGGCGTACCAGAGCGAGCGGTGCATCCGCAGGCGCACGGCGTCGGTGATGTTCAGCCCGTGGGCCTCCATCGCCTCCAGCGACCAGCGCCAGGCGTGGTATTCCTCCAGGCAGCGCGGCCGGTACACGTTGAAGCCGATGGCGTGGTGGCCGATCTCGTGCAGGAAGACGGCCGCCGACATGGGCCCCTTGGGGCGCGGGGCCTCGATGAGGTTCACGCGCGTGCCGTCGCGATAGGTGACGTACCACGCGATGCCGCACATGCCCGTGCGCCACTTGCGGACGCGGATGCGGTGGGTCTCGAGCATGAGCCTCACCACCGCGTCGTACCTGGCCTGCATGTCGGCGGCGGCGGGCTCGGCGGCCCGGCGGGGCTTGGCGGCGCGCCGGGGAAGCGTGGGGGGCGCAGGGGAGATGGTGGGGGGGGCGACGAGCGGCGCGACCACAACGGGCCGCGCGGGACGCCTGGGCGCGGGCCGCGCGGGCTTCCGGGCCGGAGCGAGCCTGAGGATCAGGGGATCGAGCAGATCCCAGAGCGTGAGCATCTAGGCGACCTCCCTCGCGGGGATGAGGCGGGAGTTCGGCACGATGGCGCGGCCCGCGCCGCGCAAAAAATCTTCCCACTTCATCGGCGTTCGGCCGGGGGGCTGCACCTCAAGAATCCGCAGTTGCGTCTCGTGGGCGCAGGCGACGATCCCCTGCCCGATGTCGAGGAGCGTTCCGGGGTCCTGATGGTGGATGCCCGTGACGGGCTGCACGCGGAGCACCTTGATCTGGATCGGCTTCGTGGAGGGGGCGGCTTCACCGGGCGAGGCGGGGGGGACGATGGCGCAGGTGATCCCCGGCCACGGCGTCAGGGCGTGGATCTGCCTGCGCACGAAGTCGGCCCGCTGGTTGAAGTCCATGTTGTCGTCGGACTTGCTGAGTTTGGTCGCGATGGTGACGGCCGACTCGTCCTGCCGGGCCGGGTTGAGCGTGTCGGCGGCGAAATCGGCGAGGACCTTTTCCACCATCGCGGGCCCATCGGCGGCGAGGACATCGTGGAGTTCCCCGGCGGTCATGAGCGGGTCGATCGGCCGGGGCGGGCTGGAGGCATTCAAAATCTGCCCCGCATCCATGCGGTCGGCGAGGGTAATGACAGTGTTCCCGGTGGCGTGGTCGCCGCCGAGGATGGCCGCGTTGATGGGGGCCGCCCCGCGCCAGCGCGGCAGGAGCGAGGCGTGCAGGTTGATGGCGAAGCGCCCTTCGAGCAACGCCCGCGAGAGCTTCTGCCCGAAGGCGATGACGACCCAGGCGTCCGCGGGCAAGGCCCGGATGGCGTCGATCATCGCGGGCTCGTTCACCTTGGCGGGCTTGAGGATGGGCATGTCGGGGAGATTCGCCGCGGCCCACTGCGCGATGGGCGTGGGCGTGAGTTTCCCGCCGCGCCCGGCGGGCTTGTCGGGCTGGGTCACGACGCCGACGATCTGGTGTGTGCGCGAGAGGGCTTGAAGTGTGGGAAGGCCGAACGCGCCGGAGCCGAAGTAGACGAGCCGCATTGGGGGGAGGGTAGGAAAAGCAGAGTTCACAGTTCAAAGTTCAGAGTTCAAATTCGGAGTTGGCCTCGGCGGGGCCGGTGCCGATCAGCGCATGGGGCGCTGCGCGGTGCCGCACTCCGGGCATGGGGAACCCGCGGTGAGGCCCGCGAGGCTGTAGCCGCAGGCCGCGCACCTCCCCGCGCGGCGGCGCGAGCGGCGGCGGAGGGCGAGGGGCACCTGCCACGCGCCCCACGCCAGCAGGGCGTAGAAGATGGTGTTGAGGGCGAAGCCGGGCCAGAGGGGAACGATCGGGAGCGAGGTGGCTCCGCACACGGGCTTGAGCCACGCGGCCGGGAGTTCGGGGCTCGACGCGGATACGTCGGCGCTGGAAGAGGCACCGTGACTCTCCCAACGAGACCATCTCACCGCGCTCCGCAGCGGCAGGCCGTAGGTGTGCGCATCGGTCAATTGGATTGCGAACGCTTTGGGCAACGGCATTCCGGGCTGTGCGCGTTTAAAAGAGTTCCAGGCGAGAGTCCAATCGCTTCCGACGGCGGACCGCGTCTCGGCGGTATCCGGGGCCTCCGGCCAGCCCGTCGGCACTGGAGCGCTCCATCGAGGCGGTGCCGGGCGCTTGTGCGTATAGAACTCGCCGAGGCGCCCTCCTGCCGCTAACAGCATACCCATCGTCTGGAAGGCCCGCGCTTCACGAATCGCCAGCCCCCACGCCACGGCCACGTTGAGCAACACCCCCACGCCAAGGCACGCGGCCACAAGCAGCACGCACGCAGCGACCCGACGTTTCCGAACGCCACAGCCCATCGCCGCAGTCTACCAACCCCCGCTCTTCTCCGCTTCTCTCAGTGCCCCTCTGTGCCCTCTGTGGTGAACCGCCTTGTCCGCTCACGCGGCGATGCGCATGCTCGCGGCGGCGCTCCACGGCCCGGGCTCGCCCTTGGCGCTCACCCAGCGGGCGAAGTACGTCGCGGTCTTGCCCCGGTCGGCGGAGTCGAAGGCGCTCTGGTAGGTGTCGCGGGTCACCAGCGCGACGAAGTCGGCCCGGTGCGGGTCGAGCACGGCCTCCTCGGCGATGACGCGGTAGAGCAGCGCGCCGGCGGCGGGGCGCGGCCGGGCCCGGCGCTGGGGTGTGGCCGAGTCGCGGAGGCGGATCGTCTGTGCGCCGACGCGCAGGCCGGTGGTCAGCACCACCGGCGCGGTCGCGGGGGCGGGGATGAGGGGCGGGCCGGAGTCGGTCCTCAGGGCCCGCGAGGAGACGTGCAGGCCCAGATCGATCTTGAGAGCCGGGGCCACGGCGGCGTTCACGCGGATTCTTCCGGCGTACTCGCGCACGATCCTGAGCACGCTCGCCCGCCGCTCATCCTTGGTCCGCACGGCGGGCGCGGTGCGCGTGCCCGGGGCGATCGCGATGGTGAAGGCCGTGTGCCACGCATCCACGGCCGCGGTGATGGTCTCGGCGTCGGGCGCGGTCAGGCCGTAGGCCCCGGGCGCGGCGGCGATGCGCTCCGCGAAGTTCGCCAGCCAGGTGTCGAGTTCGGCGTCGCGACGCGGGATGTAGGTGCTGGGCATGGGATGGAGTCCAGGGGGGAGGGGGGAAGGTGGGCGGGGGGAGAAAAAAGGGCGCGGGGGGGGCCCGGGCCCCGCCGTAATCGGCGTTCCGGTTTCGGGATGAATGCCGACCTCGCGCGGCAGCGACAGGAACTGCATGGCGCGCTCGAAGTCGAG
>CALMPG010000185.1 GCA_937871915.1 uncultured Phycisphaerales bacterium | reverse complement strand
CGCCACGCGCCCCGCGCTCCCACACATCCACGAGCTGCTTGGACAGGTCCTTCTGCGCCTCATCCACGATCGCGTTCATGCGCAGCCACGGCACCGCCAGCGCGGCGACAATGATCAGCACCACCGCCCCGCCAAAGAGCAGCAGACATTTGTTCGCCAGCGAGATGCCGCGCCACATGGTGGGGCCACTGTAGGAAGAGGGGGGAAGGGCGAAGGTATGGAAAGAATCCTGGAAGGTGTTGTGTTCGGTTAGCCAATCGGTTAGTCTGGGACGCATTGGTGGAAGAACCCGCCTCCATGCTCTCTTGCGCGGGGGCCCTGGGGGGGGACGTCCGGCCCGCTCGTTCACGATCATCCAAGTCACAAGGAGTCTCACCATGCGTTCACCCCCCTCCCTCTCCCCCTCCCCATCCCTCTCCCCCTGCACCCTCCCCTGCTTCGCCCTCGCCGCCGGCCTGCTGCTGGCCCTCCCCCACGCGGCCATGGCCCAGAAGTCGCACCAGTTCGATGTGAACACGCCCATCACCATCCCCCTCGGCGCCCCCGGCACGACCTTCGGCCCCGCCGATCCCTATCCCTCATCGGTGACGGTCTCGGGCGTCAACGCCCCCATCGGCGAGGTCAAGGTCGTCCTGCGCGGCTTCACGCACACGTTCATGTACGACCTGGACATGCTGCTCGTGGGCCCCGGGGGCCAGAGCGTGCTGATCGTGAACCGCGCGGGCGGGGTCAGCCCCGGCCCCATGAACGTCGAGTACATCTTCTCGCAGGACGCCCTGCCGATGCCGATCTCCGCCATCGCTCCCAGCGGACGCTACCGGCCCACGCGCGATCCGGGGAACGCCGTGATCGCCCTCAACGCCCCGGCCCCCGGCCTGCCCTACGCCCTCTCGCTCGACGCCTTCAAGGGCCGTTCGGCCAACGGCACGTGGTCGCTCTACATCCTGGACCGCGCCGGCGGTGACGTAGGCTCGATGACGGGGTGGTCGCTGATCATCGCCGAGGCCCCCGCCTACGCCAACCCCTCGCCCATCACCATCCCCGCCGGCGCGCCGGTCACGACCGTCGGCCCCGCCGCGCCCTATCCCTCGACCACCATCGTCGACGGCCTCGAGGGCTCGGTCCGCTCCGTGCAGGTGATGCTCACGAACCTCTCGCACACCTACCAGCGCGACCTGCGCTTCATGCTCCAGAGCCCGGACGGGCAGACGTGCATGCTCTACGGCAACTGCGGCGACAGCACCGACTGGGTCAACGCCGACCTGATCTTCGACGACAACGCCGCCTCGGGCATGCCCACCACGTTCGTCCCCGTCGCCCCCGGCACCTACCGCCCGACGATCGGCAACTTCTTCGCCACGCCCCCCGCCAACATGGCCGCCCCCGCCCCCGCCGGACCCTACGGCACGACGCTCTCGGTCTTCAACGGCACCAACCCCAACGGCGCGTGGAGGCTCTGGGTCGAGGACTCCACCGGCGGAGACACCGGCACGCTCGCGGGCGGATGGTCGGTCATCGTCAACGGCCAGTCCTGCCCGGCCGACTTCAACAAGTCCGGCGGGCTGGAAGTGCAGGACATCTTCGACTTCCTCAACGCGTGGCTGGCGACGTGCCCGTGAGGGAGTGCTGAGTGATGAGTGCTGAGTGCTCAGTGCTGAGTCTGAACCGTGCGGCCCGGGCGAGTGTCCCGGGCCGCTGTTTTTTTCTCCACGTTTCCTCCGTTCCCCCTTCGTGGCCTTCGTTCCTTCTTCGTGATCTTCGTGTCCTCGGCACGGTCGGGTGTGCAAGAGGACACGAAGGGCACGAAGGGGGAACGGAGAGGACGGAGGACAGGGGGAAGGTGGAGGCGGAAGGTGGAAGGTGGAAGGGGGAGGGGGGAGGGGGGAGGGCCCTGAGATGATGTCGCGAGGGACCGGGCCGCGACCGTCCGGCCCTGCTGGATCATCGCCGGGCCCTGGGCGACGATCGCCCGGCCTCGATGGATCATCGCCGGGCCCCGCGCGACGATCGCCCGGGCCCGCTGGATGATCGCCCGGGCCCGCTCGATCATCGCCGGGGCACGCTCGACGATCGCCCGGCCGCCGATGGTCATCGTTCCCCACCCCCCTCCTCCCCGGGGCCGCGCGGCGATGGTCCGCGAACCCCGTCACGCCGGGCCGCCTGTGCGGTGCGCACCGATCGTGCGGGCCCGCGCAGCGCGGTGAGGCCGCGTGCAACGGGTGGGCCGTGGAGGTCACCCGCCGGCGCGCCGATGTCGCAGCGCCGGCCCCCGGATGCTGCGCGTGCATCGTCCCCGAGACCGGAACCGACGGAATCTCGGAGCACCCCCCATGCCCATCGTCCCCACAACGTATCTCGGAAAGATCGAGTTCTACGAGGCCCACATCCCCGTGTGGACCGCCGCCCCGGCCGCCATCGGCCTGGTCGCGGCCGACTGCACGCTGCTGGATGCGAGGATCAAGGCCGCCCGCGAGGCCTACACCCTCCAGCAGGCCGCCCTCGACGCGGCCAAGAGCGCGACGGAGAAGATGCACCTGGCCGTCAAGGCCATGCACGCGCTGGGCTCGGCCGACATCGCCAAGATCAAGGCCTTCGCCGACGCGACCAACAACCCGGGCGTCTATCCCGCCGCGAACCTCCCCGCGCCCGCCACGCCCACGCCCGTCGGCCCCCCCGGCACGCCGAGCGATTTCATCGTCACGCTCATGCAGAGCGGCGCGGTGAACCTCAGGTGGAAGTGCGCCAACCCGACCGGCGGCGGCGGCACCAACTACAAGATCCAGCGCAGGGTGGGCGGCGGAGGGTTCGCGCTCATGGGCATCACCGGCGTGCGCACGTTCACCGATGAGACCATCCCCGCGGGCGCGAGCGGCGTGGTGTACCAGATCACGGCGTTCCGCTCGACCACCAGCGGCATGCCCGCGCAGTTCAACGTCAACTTCGGCGTGGGCGGCGACGGCACGGTGTTCGCGACGGTGACGGAGGTCACGACGCCGATGAAGATGGCGGCGTAGGAAAGTTCAAAGTTCACAGTTCAGAGTTCACATCCAAGGCACCGGCACACCGGCCCCGGGAGCACCCCGGGGCCTTTCATTTGAACTGTGAACTGTGAACTCTGAACTTTGCCTTCGTATGATCCCCCATGCCCTACTACACCAAGCTCGGCCTGCTCCCCCGCAAGCGTCACGTGCAGTTCCGGCGGCCCGATGGGTGCTTGTACTCCGAGGAACTCTTCGGCACCGAGGGGTTCACCGGGCCCACGAGCACGATGTACCACATCCACCCGCCCACGCAGGTGTACGGGTGGAAGCCGGTGTACTCGACCAAGGCGGAGTTCGTCGAGACCGACATCATGCGGATGCGGCACCTCAAGAGTGCGCCCATGAAGCCGCACGGGGACTTTGTCACCGGCCGCGTCGTGCTCTTCGGCAACAGCGACGTCGAGATGGCGGTGATCAACCCCGCCGAGCAGATGGACTATCACTTCAAGAACGGCCAGGGCGACGAGTGCCTGTTCGTCCACTTCGGCTCGGGCGTCTGCCACACCATGCTCGGGACCTTGAAGTTCGGGCCGCGCGACTATCTGGTGATCCCCAAGGGGATCATCTACAAGGTGACATGGAACGAGCGGAAGGATGGCCCGGACGGAAAGCCGATCGACGGCGGCCCGCCCGTGAAGGACTACCCCTTCGGCAAGGTGCTCCTCATCGAGACCTGCAACGGCTCGCACATCGGCCCCCCGCCGCGCTACGTCAGCAAGCAGACCAGCCAGTTCCTCGAGCACGCCCCGTACTGCGAGCGCGACCTGAAACTCCCCGAGATGCCCATGACCTTCGACGAGAAGGGGGACTTCGAGGTGAGGATCAAGGCCCGCGACCAGGTCCACTCGTACACGTACCACTACCACCCCCTCGACGTCGTCGGGTGGGACGGGTGCTACTACCCGTTCGTCTTCAACGTCGCGGACTTCTCCCCCATCACCGGCGCCCTGCACATGCCCCCGCCGATCCACCAGACCTTCGAGGCCCACAACTTCGTGATCTGCTCCTTCTGCCCGCGCATGCTCGACTACCACCCGCAGGCGATCAAGGTGCCCTACAACCACTCCAACCTCGACTCCGACGAGGTGCTCTACTACGTCGAGGGGAACTTCGGCTCCCGCAAGGGCATCGAGGTCGGCAGCCTCACGCTCCACCCGCAGGGCATCCCCCACGGCCCGCACCCCGGCACCGTCGAGGCCTCGCTGGAGGCGACGTGGACGAGCGAGCTCGCGGTCATGTGCGACACCTTCCGCCCGCTCTTCCCCACCAGGGCGGCCCTGGCGATGGACGACCCGAACTATCCCAAGAGTTGGCAGGGCGAGCACTTCCCCGGGCTCGCCAGCGGCAAGCTGCATCTCAATGGCGCGAGCGGCACGCCGGCGAAGGGGAACGTCGAGGTGCACGAGCACAAGCACGTGGCCAACGTCTGGGCGCCGTAGGTCGGTCACCCCATCTTCGCCCGGAGCATGGCGATCGCCCCGGGCATCGCCAGCACCTCCGCCGAGACGGTGGCGCTGCGCCGCGCGAGTTCCATGTCGAGCGAGCCGTCGATCTCGTTGAGCAGCCGCTTGGTCGCGGCCAGGGCCTTCGGCCCTCCCGTCGCCAGCCGCTCCGCAAGCGACTGAACCGCCGCGTCGAGGCCCTCGCGGCTCTCCACGCACTCGGTGACGAGCCCCGCGGCGTGGGCCTCGCGCCCGCTCATCAGCCCGCCGCGCAGGAGCATGGCCCGGGCCCGCCCGGCCCCGATCTTGCGCACCAGCCACGGTGCCACCACCGCGGGACAGACCCCAAGATCGACCTCCGGAAAGCCCATCTTGCTGTCGGCATGCGTGACGGCGAAGTCGCAGACCGTCGTCAGCCCGCACCCGCCGCCAACGGCCGCGCCGTTGACCGCGGCGATGGTCACGGCCGAGAGCGTGCGAATCTTGACTGTGGCCTCGGCGAGGGACGTGAGCAGTTTGAGCGGCGCACCCGGCTCGCCCAGCACCTGCTTGAGGTCCATGCCCGCGCAGAACGACTTGCCCGCCCCGGTGAGAATCACCACGCGCGGCCCGTTGCCCGCCTCCCCCATCGCCCGAAGTTCATCGAGCCGGGCGTGCAACCCTTCGAGCAGATCGATCGAGAGAGCATTGCGCTGCTCCGGACGGTTGAGCGAGAGCGTGGCGATCGGGCCGGCGGCTTTGAGTTCGGCAAGGTTCATTCAGTTCTTCCAGAGTGCGGCCAGGCGTTCTCGTTCTTCCGGTGAGCCGACGAGAGCGAGCGAGGCCTCAAGGCCCCCCTCCGCCCGGGCGTCGTCCCCCGATCCATCCACCTCGTTCATCCATCGCTTGGTCGCGGCCAATCCCCACCGGGGCTTGGCCGTGAACTGCTCCGCCACGACCATCGCCCGGTCGCGGACCTTGCCCGCATCCTCGATGCACTCGTGGGCCAGGCCCATGCGGAGGGCATCCCACCCGCTGATGAGCGAGGAGTCGAGCATCCGCTCCCGCGTGCGCCCGTCGCCGATGCTCTGGCGCAGGAACGGTGCGCTCACGGCCGGGGAGACGCCCAGACGGACCACCGGGTAGCCGATCTTCGCCTCGGTGTGGGTGACGACATAGTCGGCCCCGCCCAGCAGGGCGCACCCGCCGGCAAGGGCGGCCCCGTGCGCGGCGATGACGACCGGCCCCTCGCAGGCCCGCAGAACGCGGATCGCCCGCGACAACCCGGTCAGCAGCACCCTCAACGCATCCGAGTTCTCGCGGCAGAGCGTGAGATCAAACCCCGCGCAGAACGCCGCGCCATTTCCCTCAAGAACGATGGCGCTCGCCTGCCGCACCTCCCCCACCGCCCCGATGAGGCGGTCGAGCATCTCCGGCGTGAGCGCGTTCTTCTTCTCGGGCCGATCCAGCGTGATCAGGCCGATGCGTCCGGCCCCCGCGGAGATGTCCTTCATGGAGACGCGGATCACGCGGCGGGCCCTCCTCTCGACGCGGCGACGATGCTCCGAGCATAGTCGGCCGCGACAGCGAGTCTGTCCAGATCGACCCCGGTCTCGTACCCCGCCCCGTGCACCGTGCGGACGAGCGTCTCGGTCGAGATGTTCCCCGGGGCCCGCCTGCCGGGCGTCGAGGCGTATGGGCAGCCGCCCAGGCCGGCAACGGAGCCGTCGAAGGAGCGGATGCCGAGGTCGAGCGCGGCCTTGACGCATTCGGCGGCGCGGCCATGTGTGTCGTGGAGGTGGAGGGTGACTCGCTGCCCGCTAAACCACTCCGCGCCAAGCTCGTCGCGAACGACTTCGAGCAAGTGCACAGTGCTTGCCACATCTGCCGCGCCGATCGTGTCGCCCAAGTCGATCTCGCAAACGCCTGTTTCGGCGAGCCTTCGAGCCACGCGAGCCACGACGCGCGGGTGAATCGGCCCTTCGAACGGGCACGCGATCGCGCAGGAGATGTAGCCTCGCACTTCCGACGGTCTGTAGCCCTCGGCCATCACAGCATGGAAGCGCTCGATCGTTTCATCGATCGATGCATTCGTGTTTCGCTTGCTGAACGACTCCGATGCGGCGGTGAAAACGGAGAACTTCCTGATAAAGTAGTTCCCCATGACTGCGTCCTCGTACTCAAGCCGTTTTGACGGTTCGATGGCGTGCTGAACGAGAACAATCAGGTCCGCGTCCGCTGCGTTGAGTGCCTTCAGACCGGCGAGGTTCGGCACCAGCGCGCTCAACACGGGGTCGCGCCGTGGCCAGCGCATCGTGAGCCATGGAGCGAGTGCCCTGAATACCTCCGCCGCATCCCCCAGCTGCGGCACCCACTTCGGCGACACAAAACTCGTCACCTCCACCTCATCCACGCCCGTGGCGCAGCACAACTCCACCAGGCGCACCTTCTGTTCGGTGAGGATGATCCCCGGCTCGTTCTGCAGGCCATCGCGGGGGCCGACCTCGGTGATGCGTACGCGCTCCGCCATGGCCGCATGGTACGTGAACAGAGGCCCGGGCGCAAGCCCGGGCTCCGTTGAAACAATCACCCCCGAAGACCCCCTGCATGGGCTTGCGCCCAAGCCTCTGTTCCTACGATTCCGCGTGCGCCACCCCTCCGCCCACATCTTTGATTTCACTCCCGACACCCTTCGCCAGTGGGCGATCTCGCAGGGCCTGCCCCCCTTCCGCGCCGCCCAGATCCTCGAGTGGGTCTACCAGAAGGGCATCGCCGATCCAGTGCAGATGTCGAACCTCTCGAAGCGCGACCGCGACCTGCTCGCCGATCCCACCGACGGCCTGACGTTTCTCTCGGGAGAGAGCATCTCGCACCAATCGGCGAGCGATGGCACGCAGAAACTGCTCGTGCAGTGGGACGACTTCGGGGCGGACCAGAGAAGCGGACTCTCCCTTGCTCCCCCGCTCCCCAGTTCCGTTGCTTCCGCAGGCGGCTCACTAAGGGTGCTCAATGGAGCCTCGGGCGCCCCGGACCCCTCCCGCCAGACCGAGTGCGTCATGATCCCCACCGAGGACCGCAAGACCGCCTGCATCTCCTCGCAGGTCGGGTGCCCGGTGGGGTGCAAGTTCTGCGCCTCGGGCATCGGCGGGCTGGACGGCAACCTGTCGGCGGGGCGCATCGTCGAGCAGGTGTGGAAGCTGGGGACGCTGCTGGGCGGGCCGAAAGAGGTGACCGCGCCGACGGGGGAGGGCGGGGCTTCGGTCACGATGTCGCGGCTGCCGCGGATCAGCAATGTCGTGTTCATGGGGATGGGCGAGCCGCTGTCGAACTTTGCGAACGTGACGAAGGCGGTGCGAACGATCGCGGCGCT
>CALMPG010000184.1 GCA_937871915.1 uncultured Phycisphaerales bacterium | reverse complement strand
AAGATGCAGGAGACGTACGACCTGTTCACCAAGCGGGTGTCCGGGGCGCGCAAGGGGATCGATCTGTCGAAGACGGCGGAGGGGCGGCTGTTCACGGGGAACGAGGCGATCAAGAACCGGATGGCGGACAAGATCGGCGGGCTGGACGACTGCGTCGGGGACCTGGCGGCGGAGTTGAAGTTGACGCCGGGGGAGTATGAGATTCTGGAGTATCCGGGGCCGAAGGCGCTGGGCGAGGTGATCGGGGATGCGCTGGGCGGGTTCATGGGCGCGCCGAGCATGACGGGGAAGATCGCGGAGGAGGCGGGGCCGCGGGCGCTGTTCGGGACGGTGAAGGAGCTTGTCGGGGCGCGGGAGTGGCCGCAGCTTCGGGACCAGTTGTCGGCGTTCATGCAGTTGCGGAGCGAGCGGGTGATTCTGACGAGCCCGCGGGCGGTGATTGTCCGGTAGACTTGCGGCATGCAGGAGCGGTTCTCGCGTTTGTCGCGGGTGTGGTTGGTCGCGACCGCGACGGTGTTGGCGATCGCGCTGACATGGACGGTGATACGGGTGTCCGAGGAACGTGGTCGGTTGGCGACCTATCCGCGCGTGGATGATGTCATCTACATGTCGCGGGGAGCGGAGCTTGCGCGGGCCGCGCGAGGGGGGTATGGGGCGGGCGGGGCGTTGGGGATGACCAGGGAGGCGGCCCGGGATTGGAGACGGGATCCCCCACACTCGCCTTGGGCGTCCGGGTGCGCGGCGGTGGGGTACGTGTGCTTCGGATACCAGGACTGGGCGGCGTACGTGGCGACGGGCGTGCCTGTGCTCGTGTTTCTTCTGTTCGCCGCGAGGCTGTCGCGGCGGGCGGGGGGAGGATGGCAATGGCGAGCGCACGCACTCGTGGTCTTCGCGGCGACGGCGCCGTTTCTGGCGGCGAGTGTGTACAACCTGAAGCCGGACTACTGCGCGGGGATCTTGGCGGCGGTGGGGATGATGACGGCGCTTCGGTTGCCGGTGCTCAAGGCGCCGTGGGGGCGGCTGGTGCGCATCGGGGCGTGCTTTGGACTGGCGCTGCTGGCAAAGCCCGCGATGATGGTTCCGACGAGCCTGCTATGCGTGGGGACCTTGGGAACGTGCGCGGTGCGGGATGTGCTGGTGGCTGGCAGGATGGAGCGCGCGGTATGGCGAGGCGTGCGGGCGGGCGTGCTGGTGGTGGGGACGGCGGCGTTGATCTCGCTCCCCCACTATGCGGTCGGCGGGAGGCACGCCTGGGCGTATTCGGCGAACCTGCTTGCCGGCGAGAAGACGGATGCGTGGGCGATGCATGGGTCGTGGGGCCAGCATGCGCTTTACTACCTGACGGGGCCGGGCGGGCACCTCATGCTCGATGGGCTTCGATCGCTGGCGACGGCCGGCGGAGTGTTCGTGCTGTACGGGGTGGTCGCGATGGCTCGGACGAGGAACCTTCGACGACGGCGCGTGGTGTATTGGCTGGCGTGCGTGGCCGTGCTGGGCATGGCGTACCTTGGGCCGACCTTCGTGGCGGTGAAGATCGCGCAGTTTGCCTCGGGGTTTTCGGCGTTGCTCTGGCTTCTTGCGGTGGATTCGGCAGCGGGGCTGCTCGGGCGAACCCGGGTAGGCAGCGGTCGATCGGGACCGCTTTGGACCTCGATCCTGGCGATGGCGGTCTTGGGCGCATCGGTGGCGGCGTATCGCTTCACGATGCCTCTGCGGCCAAGCGACCGGTCGAATCCGGCACGAGTTCGGCAGAGGGAGCGTGGCGAACTTGTGGAGCGGCTGTACAGAGACATCCAACGGGAAGCGATTGCGATTCGTGCGCGGCGAGCTGGTCCCGTCCGGGTGATGGTCGCGGGGAGCCCGAACGAACTGCGGAGCGAGTTGATCCAACTGTGGGGCGTGCGGGACGGCCTGGGGTTGGCGGCGCGAGAGCTCCGCCGAGTTCCGGCGAGTTCGGATCGGTCGGCAGCGATCGGCCGGGAGTTGATCGGTGATGCGGACATTGTTGTTGTGGGAGAACCGGGCAGCGCGTTGACACGGCCCAAACACGAATCGGGGGGTTCGGATCTGTTCTACCTGCGACTGGCCCGGGAGCACCGCGAACTGGAACTGGCCGCGTCACAAAGCGAGCCGAGTTCGGGGAAGGTGTTTGAGGTGTACCGGCATCGGGAGCGGAGATGAAAGTTGGCGGTGCCGGGAACGACCGTGGGCGGGGGGGATACGCTCTTTGGTCGCTTGATCAGCCCTCCAGCCGTCTGGCCAGGAGTCTCGACATGCCGGAAGATCCGAAACTGCACCGACCCGTGGCGCGGAACGAGGGAACCCGACTGGTGGGTGAACCGGGAGGGCCGGGGGGACCTGGCGGGGCGGGGGGCGTGTCGCGGCGATCGTTCATAAAGACGGTCGGGGTGTCGGCGGCGGCGTCTTCGCTGGCGGCGGCGGCGCAGGGGGCGGGGGTGCTGGGGGCCCATCTGGATGAGCCGGAGGCGAAGGGGTCGGGGCCGGCGATGCTGGGGCCGGAGGCCGCCAACATCACGCTGAACATCAACGGGAAGAGCACGCCGGTGAGGGTTGAGCCGGCGACGACGCTGCTGGAGGCACTGCGGCTGCACCTGAGCATGACGGGGGCGAAGGAGGTGTGCGATCGGGGGGCGTGCGGGGCGTGCTCGGTGCTGGTGGACGGGAGGCTGGTGACGGCGTGCATGCTGCTGGCGGTGGATTGCATCGGGTCGAAGATCGTCACCGTCGAGGGGCTGGCGTCGGCGGACGGGAAGCTGGACCCGGTGCAGGAGATGTTCATCAAGCACGATGCGCTGCAGTGCGGGTTCTGCACGCCGGGGTTCGTGGTGGCGTCGCGGGCTCTGCTGAACACGACGCCCAAGCCGACGCTGACGCAGATCAAGCGGGCGCTCTCGGGGAACATCTGCCGGTGCGGGACCTACTCGAACATGTTCAACGCGGTGCTGGAGGCCTCGGGCCAGGCTCCGGTCATGGACCAGAAAGGGGCGTGATTCATGCTGGACCACACACCATCGGACATGCCCACGACGAATCGGCCCGCGAACGCGGGCTCGTCGCTCAACGACAGCGCTTCACGGCTCGACGGGCCGGCGAAGGTGACGGGGGCGGCGAAGTATGGGCGCGACATGCACCTGCCGGGCGCGCTGTACATCGCGTTTGTGCGCTGTCCGTACGGGGCGGCGACGCTGGACTCGTTCGATGAGGACGCGGCGAGGGCCGTGCCGGGGGTGGTCGAGGTGGAGGTTCGCGGCAAGGAGGGGAAGTTCCACGGGCAGACGCTCGGGCGGATCGTGGCCGAGTCGCCGATGGCGGGCAAGCGTGCGCTTCGGGCCCTGAGGTGCAGGTGGACTCGCAAGGCCGTGAGGACGAGCATCGCCGATTCGGTGGACGCATTGCCGGAGCCGAGCGACAGGGCGTCGAGCGCGCTGGATGGGGCGGAGTTGAAGCTTGAGGCGGTGTACACGACGCCGGTGCAGCCGCACTCGTGCCTGGAAACGCACGGCGGGGCGGTGGAATGGAAGGGCGACAAGGCGATGGTGTATGCCTCGACGCAGGGGACGAACGCGGCCCGGGAGGGGCTGGACAAGCATCTGAACCTGCCGCAATCGTCGGTCGAGGTGGTGTGCGAGTATGTCGGGGGCGGGTTCGGGTCGAAGCTGGGGGGGCCGAGCAAGGAGTTGCAGGCGGCGGCGGCGGCGGCGGGGAAGTACAAGCGTTCGGCGTATGGATTCTCGAACCGCTCGGAGGAGCAGATCGACACGGGGATGCGTCCCTCGAGCCAGACGCTGGCGCGGGTGGCGTTCACGAAGGATGGCACGATCACGGGTGGCGAGATTCACACCTGGGGGGGCGTGGGCGTGGCCCGGGGGGGCGGCGGGTGCAACGTGCGGGCGGGGCGGTACAAGCTGGGGATCAAGAAGGCGGGGCACGAGGATGTCGGGCACAACGGGGGCGGCCCGATGCCGGCCCGGGCGCCGTCGTTCCCGCAGGGGGCGTTTGCCGAAGAGCTGCTGGTTGACGAGATCGCGTTTGCGTGCGGCATGGACCCGCTGGCGCTCAAGCGGAAGCTGGTGGGGCAGGATGTGTACCGGGAGATGTTCGATCTTGGCGCGAAGATGATCGGGTGGGAGAAGCGGAAGGCGACGGGATCGCAGACCGGGACGGTCCGCATCGGGTACGGGATCGGGACGGCGAGCTGGCACTCGGCCAGCCCCGGGGGCGAGGCGGCGGTGGTGGTGCACCAGGATGGATCGGTCGAGGCATTGACGGGGACGCAGGACCCGGGGACGGGGACGCGGACCACGATGGGGATCGCCGCGGCGAGCTCGCTGGGGGTGCCGCTGGATCTGGTGGCTGTGCGGATCGGGCGTTCCGGGCTGCCGCGCGGGCCGGCCTCGGGCGGGTCGAGCGTGACGCCGATGATCGCGCCGACGATGATGGACGCGGCGGAGCACGCGAAGGAGCAGATCCTGGAGATCGTGGCGACGGCGGCGGGGGCGCCGGACGCGAGAGCGTTTGATATCGTCGATGGCGTGATCACGCGCGACGGGAAGAGGCACATGGCGTGGGCCGACGCGTGCCGGCGGCTGCCGGCGGAGGGGATCACGGCCCGCAACCGGGGCAGGGCGGCCAACGGGAAGGGCGGGAACGAGGGGGTGCAGTTCGTCAAGCTCTCGGTGGACGCGGAGACGGGCGTGGTGCATCCGCTGCATGTTGTGGCGATCCAGTCGTGCGGGAGGGTGATCTTCCGCAAGGGGGCGGAGAGCCAGGTGATCGGGGCGGTGATCCAGGGGCTGTCGAACGCCCTGTTCGAGCGCCAGGTGTTCGACCGGAACGTGGGGACGGTGCTCAACGACAACCTCGAGGCGTACAAGATCCTCGGGCCGTACGACATGCCGCACATCGAGCCGGTGCTGTGGACGCACGGGCAGACGGGGGTTCGCGGGATCGGGGAGCCGCCGCTTGTGGCGACGTCGGGGGCGGTGGCGTGCGCCGTGTTCAACGCGGTGGGCGCGCCGGTGCGTGACCTGCCGATGACGCCGGATCGGGTCCTCGGCGCGCTGGCCGGGAAGGGAGGCCGCTCATGAACCGCTTCGCGTTTGCCCAACCCCGGACGTTTCAGGAAGCGGCGACGATGCTCGCCGACAAGCGGTTCAGCCTGCCGGTGCTCAAGGGCGGGGGGATCGACCTGGTGGACCATCTGAAGGAAGGGCTGACGGAGCCGGATGTGGTGATCAATGTCCGGCGGCTGCGCCCGGGCTGGGCCACGGCGGGGTCGCCGCAGATCACCGAGTCGGGCGGGCTCATCCGCATCGAGGCTGGCACGACGCTGGCCGACATCGCGGCGTCGGAGATCATCCGGGCCAAGGCCCCGGTGCTGGCGCAGGCGGTGGAGTACGCGGCGTCGCCGCAGGTGCGGAACGTGGCGACGGCGGCGGGAAACCTGCTGCAGCGGCCGCGCTGCTGGTACTACCGGCACAGGCAGACGGAGTGCCTGAAGAAGGGCGGGATGAAGTGCTTCGCGGTGGACGGGGAGAACAAGTACCACGCGATCTTCGGGGACGGGCCGTGCTTCATTGTCCACCCGTCGAATCTAGCGCCGGCGCTGACGATCTGCGACGGCGTGGCGCACGTGATCGGGGGGAAGCGGGAGCAGATTCCGCTCGCGGAGTTGTACCACCTGCCGGCAAGGGACGTGCGCTCGGAGAACACGCTCGAGCCGGGGGAGGTGGTGACGCACCTGACCTGCTCGCCCGCGCCGGTGAGCGGGTTCTATGCGGTGAAGGAGAAGCAGTCTTTCGACTGGCCGCTGGTGGCGGCGTCGGTGTGGATGAGGTTGGACGGGGCAAGGATCTCCGAGGCACGGGTGTGTGCCGGGGCGGTGGCGCCGGTGCCGTGGCTGCTGCCGAGGGTGGACGGCGCGCTCAGGGGCGTGTCGGTCGATGACGACGCGGGGCTGCGGAGGGCGTGCGCCGTGGCCGTCGAGGGCGCGAGGCCGCTCGCCGACAACAAGTACAAGCTGGCGCTGCTGCCGGTGGCGATCCGGCGGGCGGTGCTGATCGCCGCCGGGAAGCCGCAGGCGACGGAGGTGGACGCATGAACTGGGACGCCCCGCTGAATCTGAGGCCGTGCTGCGTGAACCTTCGGCACAAGATGATGTACGTTGACCCGCGCCAGGCAACGCCGGGACTGGTGGACGATGGGTCCGACTCGCGGGTCTTTGTCTGCCTGCTCACGCAGGCGGTGCTGGGGCCGGACGACGAGCCCGTGGCGCCGTCGCTGTGCGACTCGCCCGGGCGGGCGTGCTTCCATGGGGCGGGGTCTGCGCCCGAGCCGGTGAGGCCGACGATCAGTGCGCCGCCGGCGCGGTATTCGGCGGGGGCGTGAGCCGGTCGGCGCGGGCCGGTTAGCATCGGCCATGGCCACGCCGCAGCCCCCCCACTCTTCCGGCCCTTTGCACGTTTCGTATGTTCCGCACACGCCGACCGAGCCGCCGGAGGCGGGCGCGCGGCGGTTCTATGAGACGATGCGGATGCGCCGGAGCGTGCGGTTCTTCGCCGACAGGCCGGTGAGCGAGGAGACGATCCGGTGGTGCGTGGCGGCGGCGGGGACCGCGCCCTCGGGGGCGAACAAGCAGCCATGGCGGTTTGTGGCGGTGGGCGAGCCGGGGCTCAAGCGGGAGATTCGGGCGGCGGCCGAGCGTGAGGAGCGGGAGTTCTACGAGCGCCGGGCGACGCCGGAGTGGCTGGCGGACCTCGCGCCCCTCGGGACGGGCGCGGAGAAGCCGTTTCTTGAGGTTGCGCCGTGGCTGATCGTGGTGTTCAAGCTGATGAGGACGGACCCGGACGAGCGGGGCGAGCAGGGGAAGGTGTACTACGTGGAGGAGTCGGTGGGAATCGCGACGGGGCTGCTGATCGCGGCGATCCACCAGGCGGGGCTGGTGACGCTCACTCACACGCCGAGCCCGATGGGGTTTTTGTCGAGGGTGCTCGGGCGCCCGGCGCACGAGCGGCCGTATCTGCTGCTGCCGGTGGGGTATCCGAGCGCCGAGTGCACGGTGCCGGACATTCGGCGCAAGGGCATCGAGGAGATTCTGGTTGTGAGGAAGTGATCGGGGCGGGCGGGCCGGGCCACGGCCTCGCTTGAGCGCGCCGATGACGAACTTGACCGTGGTGGCCACGGCGTCGATGGCGAGGTTGTGGACTTTGGAGGTTGGCCGGGGGCAGCGCCCGGTCGATGCACATGGGCGAAGGTCGGCGACTCGGGCGAAACGCGGGCGCGGCAAGAACGAAACAACCCGCTGGGAACAGCGGGCTTTTCAAGCGAGGCGGACGGGACTCGAACCCGCAACCACCGGATCGACAGGCACTTGTGGTGTTCCGACGACCCCCTCGTGCTGCTCCAGAAAGGTGGTTTCTGAGCCGGCGCGAAGCCTCAGCGCACGCAAGTCTGCGTACAGTTTCGGGCCAGTCTCGTCCCAGTCTGCACGCACTTCGCGCGCAATCGACGCTCAAGGTCCCAGTCATGCCAGGATGATGGGCCCGAGCCTGGTGGTCTCGACATTGGGACGGACCGCCTCGGAAGCGCCGTCAGGGGCCGGCACAAGCGAGAATAGGGCGATGGCCGGCAGTCGCATTCCGGGGGACTTCGGCATGTCCGAACATCTGCCGGCTTCACGCGGTCCGTCTTGATCCCACAGGGTTCCGGCAAGCCAAGGTGCGGCAGTTTGATATCCTGCATGAGCACCCCCACCAGCGCGCCGGGGGTGAGACTTGCTGAATCACTCGCCTCGAGGGCGAGATGCTCCTCACCCTGAACCCGCATGGCACACGCGAACTTCGGCACCATCCGACCGTCTCTTGCCGCGATCGCCCCTGAGATCGCAGGGCCCCGACCCGTTCTCGTCACTGGCGCCAGCGGGTTCATCGGGGGCCGGCTGACCCGCCGGCTGATCGAACATGGTCATTTGGTCTTCTGCCTGCAGCGAGCCGGATCGCACACCGAGGAACTCCGCACAACCGGCGCGCGAATACTCGCCGGTGACGTGACCGACGCCGCCAGCGTTCAAAGGGCGCTCGGCGAGTCACAGGCGACCACCGTCTTCCACCTAGCGGGTCTTGTACGGGCGCGTTTCCCCGGCGATTTCATGCGCGCGAATGCGATGGGCGTCGAGACCGTGGCGGCATCCTGCTCGCGATGCACCAGCCCGCCGGTTCTGACTCTTGTCTCCTCTCTCGCGGCGGCCGGCCCTTCGTCGGCGGGCATGCCACGCACGGAATGCGACGACCCGGTGCCCATGTCCAGCTACGGTCGGAGCAAACTCGCGGGTGAAAAGGCTGCGGCCCGACACGCGGGCGTTGTGCCCACCACCATCGTTCGTCCACCTGTGGTGTTTGGGCCTGGGGATCGAGCGCTGCTTGAGGTGTTCCGCCCGGTCGCACGATGGAGCGTTCATGGCGTGCCCGGTTGGCGTGGCGGTGATCGCCGTTTTTCGCTTGTCCACGTGGACGATCTGGTGGAGGGCCTGATCCTCGCGGCGGCGAGCGGCGAGCGATTGCAAGCGCGCGGGCCGCCCGGGCAGGGCGTGTATTTCATGTCCGGGGACGAGCGCCCGACGTATGCCGACCTTGGGCTCGCCATTGCCGTGGCACTCGGGCGGAAACCTCCCACCATCATCCGCGTGCCCGGTCCGGTCCTCCGGCTTCTCGGGATCGGTGGGGACCTGGTGTCGCGCCTGCGCGGCCGCGCCTGTTGGATCAACAGCGACAAGATGGCAGAAGCCCTCGCGGCCGGTTCGTGGACGTGCTCGTCGGTGAAGGCTCGCGAACAACTCGGCTGGTCGCCAGCGCCCCTCGCTTTGGCCGACCGGCTCCTTGAAACGGCAATCTGGTATCGTCAGGCCGGGTGGCTGTGAGATTGCGCTGGAGCGTGCCTCCGTGGGGCGCGACTCCCCTTGCTTAGACTCAAGTCCATGCCGCACCGTGCCCTCACCATCCTCGTGCTCGCTTCCGCCTTGTTTCTGACGGCGTGCCAGACTTCGGTTCACCCAAACACCGGACGCGCGGCGGACTCGGCAACGACGGCGCGAGACGCGGGATACGCGTTGCTGTACTCCACGATCGGCCAGGAATGCGATGTCGATAAGGTCCTCATCATCAAGAGCCCCGCGCCGGCGGTCTCCGACCTTGTCAAGGCCATCGGGCAGTTCGCTCGCGACGCGAAGGCGACGATGGAGAATCTGTCCCGGGAGGATCCGCCGATCACGCTGGACAACCAGGGGCTGCCCGAGGTTGAGACCACCACTCGCGAGGCGATCGGAAGCACCACATCCAGGCAGATCCTCTTCCACGGGGGGAAGGATCTGGAGTTCCGCCTCCTGCTTACCCAGCACGAGGCGCTGAACTACATCACGCATCTGGCCGCATCCGTCGCCGATCATGAGCCTCGCGACAATCGCAGACGCTACCTCGGCCAGTTGTCTACACAGTCCGATGCGCTCCACGAGCGGGTCTTGAGCCTGCTGAAGACGCCGTAAATCGGGCAAGCCCAGTAGCCGGTCGCGACCCCGGTGACCTGCCTGACTTTCCTGTACCAGTTTGGATGAGAGGACCAGATTGTACCAACTCCTCCTCCCGTGTGCCGTGC
>CALMPG010000183.1 GCA_937871915.1 uncultured Phycisphaerales bacterium | reverse complement strand
CTGCACAGTCTGCGGCTTGCCCGACGGATCGAGGTAGGTCAGCGTGACCTTGTCGCCCGGCGCCCTGGAGCGGACGGCGGCGACGAGTGCGTCGGCGCTGCCGATCACCCGGTCGTCGACCTTGGTCACGACGACCCCGCTGGGCAGGCCGGCCGCGGCCGCCCGCGCGAGGGCGGGCACCGAGACGGTGGCGCTGACGAAGCCGCGCAGGGCCTCCCGGCGCCGCGCGGTGGTCGTCGGCTCCGCCCCGGAGGCGGGAATGCGGGAGTGGGACGTCGACCAGACCGCCCTCGCCTCCGCGGTCGGTGCGACCACGATCACGGTGGACAGTGTCGATCCCCGGAGCCAGACGGAACGGGCCGTCGCGCTCGCCCGATCGACCCGCATGCCCGTGGTTCTTGCGGTTCCCTACGACATCGGACGCGCGAACGTCGCCGACCCCGACGCTGCGACGATGCCCCGGCCGGCGGATGACGCAGCCGGAACCCCCCTCCCCGCCGCCGAGTCGCGAAGCCTGGAGTGCAACGACATCGCCCGCGTGAGCATCCGCACCGCCGCGCCGATCCACGCCGACGCCTACACCCGCTGCCGCGCCACCGGCTCCTTCGTCCTCATCGACGAGGCCACCGGCGACACCGTCGGCGCGGGCATGATCTCGGACCCCGCCTCCTCCGCGGAGTCGCGCACGTGAGCGGCCAGCCTCCCGATCGCTCCGCCCCCGCCCCCACCTCCACCAACATCACCAAGGACCTCGGCATCGACCGCGCCGCCCGCTGGAAAGCCCTCAACACCCGCGGGGCAACCATCCTGTTCACCGGCCTCTCCGGCTCCGGCAAGTCCACCATCGCCAAGGCCCTCGAATCCGCCCTCATCCAGCGCGGCCATTTCGCCTACCGCCTCGACGGCGACAACGTCCGCCACGGCCTCAACGCCGACCTCGGCTTTGCCCCCAAAGACCGCACCGAAAACATCCGCCGCCTCGCCGAAGCCGCCGCCCTCCTCGCCGACGCGGGCGCCATCGCCCTCGTCAGCGCGATCGCCCCCTACACCGCCGACCGCTCGGCCGCCAGGGCCATCCACGCCCGCGAACAACTCCCCTTCTTCGAGGTCTTCGTGGATGCCCCCCTCGCCATCTGCCGCGAGCGCGACCCCAAGGGCCTGTACCGCAAGTCCGGTGCAGGCGAACTCAAAGGGCTCACCGGCGTCGATGCCCCCTACGAGGCCCCCGCACACCCCGACCTCCACCTTCGCACGGGTGATACCAGCGTCAACGCCGAGTGCGAATCGCTGCTGGCCATGCTCGCCAGTGCGGCGATCGGTATGGATTAGCGAGTCCACGATGTGTTGGTGCGACCACTCATAGACGGCCGAGCATGCGGCAACTCAGTTCGTCATAGGCCCCTCCTCGGCCCTCGACTCATGGTCGCCAAGTTTACTTTTCGACTCGCAGGTGGGACCGGCGCAAACTCCGGCAAAGAACGAGACCGCGGTGAGCCCAGCGTTGCGCAAGGCCACCGCAGTCCAGTTTACAACTTCTCCGCCAAAGCCGCAGCCACAACCGGAGGGTTTGGTTGGAGGGCTGAGAACGAGTAGAAAAGCGTAAGCAGAGAAGAGCCCAAAGATCACGCCCACGGCGGTCCCGGCGCGGCGTGTACGAGCGGTGGCGAGGAACCACGCCGCCATCACGCCCGTCCCGATTTCGACTAGAGGAAGCGCCACCGTTGCCACTCGAAGCGCGTCTCCCTTCAACAGTCCTTGTGCGGTGACCGCAGAGGAGAATTCGAGCGGCTCTACGAGTTTGAATAGCCCTGCATATAGAAGAAGACAGCAACCGCCGAGCAAAAGCAGTCTTGCGGCGAGCGTCACTCCACGCGCGGGAATACTCACTTTCGTCGGCGCTTGATCCAAGCGAACCCTCCTACGGCCACAAGAACGATTCCGAGTCCCACGAGTGGCCAGCTCAACCGCCGTTCCGCGCCGAAGTCTCGCTCGGCCGCCTGCCCTGGCAACGCTCCTGCCCTCGTCGGCAAGACTTTGGGGAGTGCAGGCTCGAGTGCGCCGCCTTCGACGACTATCTTCAGCACCCTTGCCGGCTGAAAGAGAGACGGGTCGCTCTTGGCCCTGCAGGAAACCGACGCGAGTTCCCACAGCGCGTTCCCACAGGTATTCGGGAGCGGCACGCAGCAGTCCGCCCGGCCGTTGTAGGTGTAGTCCTTCCTTCCCCCGCCCGCGAATTCAACGGCATTCACTCGTCCTTGGGGATCGACGAGAATCGTGTCCGTTCGGTCGGGCGGAGGCGGAGTCCCGGGGCCAAAGACACCATCCTCGTAATAGAGCATTCCGCCGGGCGAACTTGTTTCCACCCGGAATCCGCCACCCGGAGCTGCCTGATCCTTGACCAGGAATCGGTCGTGGAGAAATACATTCTCCAGCCAAAGGACGGGAAAGAAGTGTTGGATGGGGTCCGTGCCCATCCGATCGTAATCACGCTGAGCTTTCTCGGAAACCTGCTTGGGGAGGACGCCCCCCTCCGCTGAAAACACCGTGCCCGACTGATCGCGCACGGTGAGGATGTTGTTGGCGAAGGCGTACCACGCCCCGGTGTCCGCGTCGTAGCCCGCGAAGCACCGTGGAGGAACCCCGAACTCCTCGCCGCTCGGCCCCTTCCGCTGCTCGTAACACACCTCCACGACGCCGTGCGCACCGGCGCGCCAGGCTCGCACGAACTCCCGCGCCGACGCAGGTTCCGCAGACCCGGGTTGCGCAAGGGCGGCGGCAGCAAGGATGACGGCTGGAAAGATCACGGGCAGGTATTTCCGGTGATGGGGTATCCGGAGGTGGCCGTGTCGGCCGTTCCACCGTCCGTCGTCTTCACGGCGCAGCAGTTGCCGCTCGCGGTGGCCGAGCACTTGCCGTAGTTTCCGTCGAAGGGCCACTTGTACCCCGTGGGCGGCCCGGCTTCGGAACTGCACGGCGTGCTCAGCGAGTCATCCCACGACGTGCAGTGCAGGGGGTTGTTCTGGTCGATCCCGTTCTTGCCGGTTTCCTGCCCGGTCACCTTTCTGTAGATGGGACAGATCTTGATCTTGCCACAGCCGGTCGGTGCGGTTCCGGTGCACTGCACATCGTTGATGAAGCAGTCCGCGCCTCCGGCGACCGCTCCCGCAGCCACCAAGGCCAACGTCGCCAAGTACCGATTCGTGCACGATAGCATCATAGAAACCTCCTTGGCGACTGCCTCATCGCCGGTCACGCCCCCTGCACCCCAACCAAGTCGACTCGACGGGCATGCCGATGTCGTTTTCGAGCACATACTGGTCGGTCAGAAAGTCGGTCCACACGCCGGTCAATACCGCAAGATCGCCCATGGACACCGGCCCAACAAACGGCGGCGGGACGACCCCCGCGTTTCGCGCGGGACAGCACCACCGCGCGAACTCGTTGGGGTGCTCCTCGTTCCACCATCGCCACAGAATGCCCTTCTGGCTAGGGAAGAAAACGTCTGCTCGTCGAACATCCTTAGACTTCCACTCGCTCCGCGGCACAGTGTGGTGACGCACCATCAGGTCCGGGTCGTACACGGCGCACATCGACAGGCCGTAGGTCGGATATCGCGAACCGGCCCGTGTGAAGTCCGGGTCGAGTGCGATCTGGCTTGGCGCATACCCGGTCGCAACGATCAGCCCGCCCCAGGCGACCATGCAGTTGTAGGGATTGCTCTCGGCCCGCGGAAAGAGGTCGTTGTGGTCAGAAGCGTACATTTCAACCGTGAGTGCGCACTGGTGTATCTGAGCGCTCGCACGCACCAACCTAGCGCGATTCCTTACGCCGCGGTAAGAGGGCATCACCAATCCAAGAAGGATCGCGAGGATACCGATGCACACCATCAACTCAATAAGGGTGAACGCGCGCCCTGTGCAGCGCTGGCGGTACGCATCAACCTGAACAGTGACAGGTTCCACGATGTGCCAGCTTATCATTTGTCATTCCGCTGTCAATAGAGCTTCAAGCCTTTGCTTCTCGAAAGATCGGATACCTGAACCCCATTGGGGGGAGTCCTATTTCGCACCAATGACACCGGCGGGTGGCCCCACCGTTGGGCGCACCGAGACGTGCCACTACCTTTTGCTTTGAAAAGGTAGTGCGGTCTTGTGGGAGCCTTGGATCGTGGTGGAGTATTCAGGCCGAGCGGTGCCGACCTCTTCAGAACTCCACCCACCTCGCCCCGCCCCTCGAACTCTCCACCACCCGCGTCACAAACCGCACCCCGCGCACCCCATCCTCAATCCCCGGGAATCGGCCCTGAGTGGACTGAGCCCGAATCGCCCCCGCCGCCCCCGCATACACATTCGCAAACGCCTCAACAAACCCCTCCGGATGCCCCGGCGGCAACCGCGAATCGCTCGCCGCCCCCCCACGACTCGGCCCGATGTTCGCCACGCCGCGCACCGTCACCTCCACGGTCCCATCCTCCCGGGCCCACTCCAGCCGCTCCGGCTGCTCCTGCCTCCACGAGAGCGACCCGCGCTCCCCATGCACCCGGATCGTCAGCGCGTTCTGCTCCCCCACGCACACCTGACTCGCGGTGAGCACACCCTTCGCACCACCCTTGAACCGCAGCAGCACCGAAGCATCATCATCCAGCTTCCGCCCCGGCACAAACGAAGTCAGGTCCGCGCACAGCGCCTCGATCTCCAGCCCCGTGATCGTGCTCACCAGATTCTCCGCATGCGTCCCGATGTCCCCGATCGCCCCGCCCGCGCCCGCCAGCGCCGGATCAGTCCGCCACGAAGCCTGTTTCTGCCCTGTCCCCTCCAGCCCCTTCGCCAGCCACCCCTGGTGATACTCCACAAACACCTTCCGCACCGCCCCGATCGCCCCCGCCCCCCCTCCCCGCACCCGCGCCGCCGCCTCCCGCACCATCGGATACCCGGTGTAGTTGTACGTCACGCACAACACCACGCCTGCCTCCCGCACCGCCGCGGCCAGCCGCTCCGCCTCCGCCAGCGTCGCCGTCATCGGCTTGTCCCCAATGACGTTGAACCCCGCCCGCACAAACGCCCCCGCAATCCCCCCCTGCGAAGCGTTCGCCCTCACGATCGACCCCCCATCGACCCTCTCACCCACCGGCAGCTTCAACTCCCCCGCCAACATCTCCCGCCACGTGCCATAGTTCCGCGCATCCGCGAGTCCCAGCGCGCGCCCCGACTCCTTCGACCGCTCCGGCGTTGACGACAACGCCCCAGCACAAAACACCCACCTCCCATCCAGCGCGGCCGCCATCCGATGCACCGCACCAATAAACGCCCCCTGCCCCCCACCCACCATCCCCAGCCGCAGCGGCCCCGAACCAGCAGCGCCGCTCACTTCCCACCCCCCCCCACCGCCGCCCGGTTCGCCTCAAGGAACTTCAGCACCTTCACCGGATCATGCCCCGCGGCCACGCTCACCGACTCCCCTTTCGCATCCTTCACCTCCAGCGCCCCCGTCTCCTGATTCGCCACCACGGTCCCCTCCCCATCCAGCACCGTCAGATACGGATACCCGCCCTTCTTCACATCCGCCTTGTACTGCGCGGCCAGATCAACGTTCTTCTCCTTCCGCCCCGCATCCACGTGCACGACCACATACCCGGCCCTCAAGGCCTCAACGATCTTCGCGTCCGTCGTCATCAACTGGTTCAGCCGGATGCACCACGGACACCAGTTCCCCCCCCACTGGATCAGCACCCGCTTCCCGCCCTGCTTCGCGCTCGCAATCGCCTCCGCGATCTGCGTCTTCGCATCCGCCCCCTCGTCATACACCGGCGCGGCCTTCGCCCTGGGTTGCTCCCGATTCTTGAGCAAGAACGCGAGCACCTTCGCCGCATCATGCCCGCTCCTGAGCCGCTCATCCTCCGGCCTGTCCTCCCCCGGCTCCATCCCGCTCAGGCCGCGCGACTCCTGATTCGCCACCACCTTCCCATCCGAATCCAGCACCGTCAGATACGGAAACCCGAACTGCCGAATCCCCGCCCCCGCCCCATAGAAGTCCGCCAGATCCACGTTCTTCCCATTCGGCCGCCCGCAATCCACATGGACCCGCACATAGTGCGCCGACAGCGCGCCGGCGATCTCCCCGTTCGAGTGCATCAGGTCGTTGAGCCGCAAGCACCACGGACACCAGTTCCCGCCCCACTGCACGAGCACACGCTTCCCATCCTTCTTGGCCGTGGCCAGCGCATCGGCGATCTGCTTGCGAGCATCCACCGACTCGTCATACACCTTCGCGGCCGGCTGCGCGTGCGTGCCCGCCTGCGCCGTCGCCGTCCCCGCCATCCCCATCACGCACACGCCAGCCACCAATCCCAGAATCCGCTTCATGCAAAGTTCCTCTCTTCGTGTCCTTCGTTCTTCCTGCGTCCCCTTCGTGTCCTGCGCACCATCCGTCCACCCTCACCCTCAATCCTTCGCAAACGCCGCATCAAACGCCGTCCCGCCCGGCGGCGGCGGAAAATCCATCCGGCGCACAAACCCAACAGCCTCCGCCGCCCCGTGCCGCCGGTCCATCCCACAATCCTCCCACTCCACGCTCAGCGGCCCGCCATATTGCGCCCGATTGAGCGCCCGCACGATCTCCTCGAACTTCACCTCGCCCCGCCCCGGCGATCGAAAATCCCACCCCCGGCGCGCATCCCCGAACGCCAGGTGCGACGCCAGTATCCCCGCCGCCCCATCCAGCGTCCGCATCGCATCTTTCACATGGCAATGGAAGATCCGATCCGGAAACGCATCGATGAACTTCGCCGGATCAACGCCCTGCCACACCAGGTGCGACGGATCAAAGTTGAACCCAAACGCGGCGTGATTCCCCACCGCCTCCAGCGCCCGCCGCGCCGTCTGCACGTCGTAGGCAATCTCCGTCGGGTGCACCTCCAGCGCAAACCGCACGCTCTCGCCCGCGAACACATCCAATATCGGCCCCCACCGCCTCGCAAAGTCCGCGTACCCCGCCTCGATCATCTCCCCGGGCGTCGGCGGAAACCCATACAGCAGGTGCCAGATCGACGACCCCGTGAACCCGTTCACCACGCCCACCCCAAGCCGCTTGGCCGCCCGCGCCGTGTCCATCATCTCCCTCGCGGCCCGCTGCCGCACGCCCTCCGCCGATCCATCCCCCCACACCCGGGCAGGCACAATCGACTTGTGCCGCGCATCGATCACATCACACACCGCCTGCCCCACAAGGTGGTTGCTGATCGCCCACACCCTCAGCCCGTGCCTGGCCAACAAGTCATGCCGCCCCTGGCAATACCCCGGCTCGCCCAGCGCCCGCTGCACATCGAAGTGATCCCCCCAGCACGCCAGTTCCAGCCCGTCGTACCCCCACCCCCCCCGCCCCGCCATGTCCGGGAAATACTCCAACGGGGGGTTCCCCCCTTTGGCCCGGAACAAGGGGGGAGGGGGCGGGGCGAGTTGGGTCTCACAAGAACGCGCCGTGCGTCGTTCCAGCGTACCCGACCGGCTCCCCGGGCGCGCGGGAATTCTCCCATCCTTCGCCGCACGCCCGCTCCACGCTTGCACCGATCGCCGGGAGCAAGTATTGTGAACCAGCGGCCATCCCGCCCAACTCGGAGATTCCCATGAGCCACGACCTCCCCCTCCCGTCGAACCCCGGCCACGGTCACGAGTTCTCCGAATCCCGCCGCCGCTTCCTCGCCAGCGCGGCCGCCACCGCCGCCGGCGCCATGGCCGTCTCCGCCCTCACCGCCGCCCCCGCCAAGGCCGCGCCCCTCTCGGCCTGGCGACCCCAGGAACCCGCCCGCAAGGCCAAGGCCCGCGTCGCCCTCAAAGACGGCGAGGCCATCCGCGTCGGCGTCATCGGCATCGGCGGATCGCCCGGCGCGTGCGCCATGGGCATGGGCCACTGCGAGGCCCTCGTCAACATCGGCAAGAAGGAGAAAGAGAAGGTCGAGGTCGTCGCCGTCTGCGACCTGAACAACAAGTACCTCGAGCAGGGCAAGTCCAGGATCGAGAAGTCGCAGCCCGGCGTCAAAGTGGACACCTACCGCAAGTCCGCCGAACTCCTCGCCCGCAACGACATCCACGGCGTCGTGATCGCCACCCCCGAGCACTGGCACGCGGCCAACGCCATCGAGGCCATCTACGCCGGCAAGGACATCTACGTCGAAAAACCCATGACCCTCAACCTCGGCATGGCCATGGACCTCCACCACGTGGCGCAGGCCAACCCCGACATCATCGTCCAGGTCGGGGCCCAGAAGACCCGCCTGCCCAACTACCACGAGGCCCGCAAGCTCATCCAGTCCGGCTACATCGGCGTCCCCACATTCAGCCAGACCTCCTACTGCCGCAACTCCAAGGACGGCGAATGGCACTACGGCTTCGACAAGAACTGGAAGAACGGCGAGGACATCGACTGGGACGCCTGGTGCGGCCCCCTCGGCCCCATGCCCTTCGACCCCAAACTCTTCTCCCAGTGGCGTCGCTATCGCAAAACCTCCACCGGCATCATCGGCGACCTCCTCGTCCACGTCGTCACGCCCCTCATGCTCGCCCTCGACCAGGGCTGGCCCACGCGCGTCGTCGCCACCGGCGGCCACCTCGTGGACAAGGACATGGAGAACCACGACAACATCAACATCGCCGTCCAGTTCGAGACCGGCCACCAGATGCTCGTCGCCGGGTCCACCTGCAACCAGACCGGCCTGGAGACCCTCATCCGCGGCCACCGCGGCAACATCTACCTCGGCGGGTCGCACTGCGTCGTCCGCCCCGAGCAGCAGTTCTCCGAAGAGGTCGAGCAGAAGACCGTCAACTGCCCCAACATCGGCGACGATCAGGACGCCCACCGCCTCGGCTGGCTCCAAAGCATCCGCACCCGCGAGAAGCCCATGAGCAGCGTCGAACTCGGCCTCAAGGTCATGGTCGTCGTCGATCTCGCCACCCGATCGATGTGGGAGGGCGGCGCGTTCTCCTTCGATCCCAAGGCCCTCACGGCGATCCGAGCCTGATGCGCGGCATCGCGCCAAAGAGCCTCTCGCATAAGCGAGAGGTGGTGCTCCTCGCCACCCACGCCATGGGCACACGCTTCGAGCTCGTCCTCGTCGGCGAGGACCCCATCCACCTGCGTGCCGCGGGCGAGGAAGCCCTCCGCGAAATCCAACACTGGCACGACCGCCTCTCCCGCTTCACCCCCGACAGCGACATCACCCGCCTCAACCACAACCCCCGCGCCCGCATCGACCCGGACCTCGCCGACCTCCTCGCCCTCGCCGAGGATGTCCGCCTCGCCAGCAACGGCGCGTTCGACGCCCACACCGGCCCCGACCGATTCCTCGACCTGGGCGCCATCGCCAAAGGCTTCGCCCTCGACCGCGCCGCCGCCATCCTCCAGGACTGCGGCATCCACAACGCCCTCCTCCACGGCGGCACCTCTTCCATCATCGCCCTCGACTCCCCGCCCTCTGCCCCCTTGCCCCTGAGGGGCGCCAGTTCCTTGCCGTGGGCGTCAGCCCACCGTGAGCGAGAATCCCACACGCATGCCTCGGAGGGGCGACAGTCCGGCTGGCCCATCCAACTCGCCTCATCCGGCGCCCCGCTCAATCTCATCCTCCACAACCAAGCCCTCGGCATCTCCAGCACACGATTCCGCGATCACATCCTCAACCCCTCCACCCTCGGC
>CALMPG010000182.1 GCA_937871915.1 uncultured Phycisphaerales bacterium | reverse complement strand
GGGGTGGGGCGGGTGGGGGGGTGTACGACTACCTCGCCAAGCCCTTCTCCCTGGCCGATCTCCGCCGCACGCTCGGGCAGGCCGCGGCCGCCTTCGGCCTTGGCGAGCGACCGCCCGACCGCCTCCGCCACGAGCTGGGCAGGCAGATCCGCCTCGCCCGCACCGAACGCGGCTGGACGCTCAAGGACCTCAGCGAGTCCTGCGGCATCAGCGTGAGCCAGCTCTCCAGCGTCGAGCGCGGCAGCCACCTGCCGAGCATCGAGAGCCTGCTGGCCATCGCCGCCGCGCTGGACCGGAAGGCGTCGGTGTGGCTGGGCGCGGCGGGCCTGTAGACGCCCCGGGATTTCAACACGCAGAGCCACCGACCGGCGCGCCACGCGTCTTCACCCGCACGACCTTCACCCCGGGGGCAACGCCGGTCTGTGGACCACCGGTGTGAACGCTGCTACCGCGGCCCAAACGACCGCCTCCTCCCCCTGGATCGCGGGATTCGCATCGCACTGTTTTCCCCGAAGTCGTCCGCGCCCCCAGCCGGTACGACTCTTCCCCGACCCTCTTTGGCCGATAGGAAGTTCATGACGCGAGCAGGGCGCACACGACCATCGCTCTCTGCGCCGTTGTTCGCCGCCATGGTCGCGCTGGCCGGTGCCTTGGCCGCGACGACCGCTCCCGCGGCGACCTCGGCGGTGGGCACCATCCTGTTTGTCGTGATCAACTCCGCAAGCCTTAACGCGCAAGAGTCGGCCAAGAAAGCGCTCATGGAGGGTTGGGGGTACACGGTCACGCCGATCACGGCCTCGTCCTCGCAGGCGGCCTTCGACGCCGCCGTGCGAGCCTCGAGCTGTGCCTATGTCTCGGAAACAATTACCTCGGGAGACCTGGGGACGAAGCTCGTGGGCGTGACCATCGGCGTGGTGAGCGAGGAGCAGGCGCTCTCCGACGAGTTCGGCTTCTCCACATCGACGGCAATGTTCGACAACACCGCGATGAACGTGACCAACACGAGCCACTACATCACCAGCCAGCTCGTCGCCGGCACCCTCACGATCTGGAACTCCAGCCAGGGCTCGCAGGGGATGTGGGCCGAGTCCGGAACCCTCGGTGGGTTCACAACGCTGGCGCGCAAGGTGGGGGCCACCGATCCGGTCCTCACCGTCATGGATCGAACCGCCACCCTGACCCCCAGCGGTACAGCCGCCGGCCGACGCGTCAACCTGCCGTGGGGATCCGGCGTGAACATCAACTCCCTCGCGACCGGCGGCCGAACCATCATGCAGCGCTCCATCGAGTGGTGCCTGATGCCCGTGGCGTGGTACAAACTCGACGACGCCGCGGGCAGCACCGCCGCCGACTCGGCCGGCGGATACCACGGCACCCGCAGCGGCGGCGCATGGACCACGGGCAAGCTCGCCGGCGGGCTGAGCTTCAACGGCTCCAACGACTATGTCTCGATCAACGACGCCACGGCCTTCCAGGTCACCGATGCCCTGACCATCGCCGGGTGGGTCAAGACGACAGCCGCGTGGAACACCGGCACCACCGTGGCGACCGTGCTCCGCAAGGGCGATTCCAATCCCAACAACTGGCAGCTCGACGTCGCGAGCGGCAGGGTCGAACTGTTGCTCGACGCTAGCGACGGGGGAGGATTCACCGGAAACACCACGCTCGCGGTCAACACCTGGTACCACGTCGCGGCCACCTGGGACGGGGCCAGCGTGCGGATCTACGTCAACGGCGTCGCCGACAACACCCCGGCCGCCCGCGCCGCGCCCATCGGCACCGACACCCGCGACGTCTACCTCGGAGGACGAATCGGCTCGACCGACGTCATCCAGGGCGTCGAGGACGACGTGCGATTCTACAACCGCTGCCTGACCCCCGCGGAGATCGCCGCCCTTGCCTCCAGCGGCAAGCCGACGATCATGAGCTGGGAGAACGTCGATCCCGCCAGCCCCTGATCCGGTCAGGTCGCCAGCAGCCCCGCCGCCAGCTCGATCGGGTGCATCGCCCGCCTCCCGCGCACCCCGTCGTGGATCTGGTGCCGGCACGAGGTCCCCGTCGCGACGATGATCGCCCCCTCGGACGCCTCCCGCACCATCGGCAGCAGCGAGAGCTCGCCGATCCGCATCGACAGGTCGTAGCGGTCCCGGCCAAACCCGAAGGACCCCGCCATCCCGCAGCACCCCGTGTCGAGCACCTTCAGCCGCTCTCCCACCAGCCGGCGCAGCAGCCGCACCGACGAGTCGGCCCCGAAGAGCGACTTCTGGTGGCAGTGGGCGTGGAAGAGCACGGGCTCCTGCGCGGGCGAGGAGGTGAACAGGTGAGCGGGTGATGTGGGATGCGTCTGCCAATGCCGCTCCACGAAGTCCTCCGGCAGCATCGCCTTGGCCGCCAGCCGCTTGCGCAGGTCCAGCGGCGAGCGGCACTTCAAGCCCAGCCAGTCATCCCGCATCGCGCTCAGGCACGACGGCTCGCACACGACGATCGCCCTCACCCCGTCATCCTCGATCGCCGGTCGAAGCGCCTCCACCGCCCGGTCGATCGCCGCGATCGCCTGCTCGAGCATCCCCACCGAGATCATCGACCGCCCGCAGCAGTGCGACCCCGACACCGTCACGCCATACCCGAGCGCCCGCAACACCCGGATCGCCGCCACCCCGATGTGCGACTCGTTGTACGTCGTGAAGCAATCGCCGAACACCACCACGCGCGGGCCGGACGATCCGCTCCCTCCCCCCTCCGCCTTCCTCTCTCCCCCCTCGATCGCGTACAGCGACCTGCAAAACCGCGGCAGCGTCCGCCTCGGATGCATCCCCATCACCCGGTTGATGATCGCCCGCGCCGGCCCCGACGAAGCCACCGCGTTCGCCACCCCCGGCATCACCGACCCGACCCGGTTGAGCACCCGCACATACCCCGTCGCCATCGCCGCCAGCGGGATGCGTCCCGTCCGCCGATACCGCTGCGCCGTGTACTCGGCCTTCAGCCGCGCAATATCCACATTGCTCGGGCACTCGCTCTTGCACGCCTTGCACGAAAGGCACAGGTCCAGCGTCCGGATCGTCTCCGCGTCGTTCCAGTTCGGCGCCCCCGGCCCCGTCATGTTCTCGAACTGCCCCGTGATCGCCAGCCGCAGCGCATTGCCGCGCCCGCGCGTCGAGTGCCGCTCATCCAGCATCCCCTGATACGAAGGACACATCACCCCGTCCCGCTTCCGGCACACCCCCGCCCCGTTGCACTGCTCCACGGCATGCCCGAATCCCTCGAAGTCCGCATAGTCGAAATACGTCTCGATACCAGCCCCGAGCGCAAGCGAGGGGTCCGGCCCGTGCCCATGCCCCCCCGCTCGCCGACGCACGGGGCTCGTCGAGGCCTCCGCGTCCACCCGCAGATTCGCCGTGATGCTCTCCACCGGCCCCGGCGCCACGATGTTCCCCGGGTTCAGCAGCCCGTGCGGATCAAACAGCGCCTTCACCTCGCGGAAGGCCTTCATCAACTCCGCCCCGAAGAACCGCTCCAGCAGCGGCCCCCGCACCCGCCCGTCCCCGTGCTCCCCCGACATGATCCCCCCGCACCGCCGCGCCAGGTCCGCCACCTCCACCGCGATCGCCCGCAGCCGCTCCCGATCCGCCGGATCGTGGATGTCGATCATCGGTCGGACGTGCAGCACCCCCACCGACGCATGGCCCCAATACGCCGCCCGCGTCCCGTGCCGCGCCACGATCCCCCGAAACTCCCGCACAAACTCCCCCAGCCGCTCCACCGGCACCGCGTTGTCCTCGACAAAGGTAATGGGCTTGCGCGGCCCCGGCATCCCGTGCAGCAACGGCTCCCCCGCCTTCCGCAGAGCCCACGCCTTGGCCATGCTCGGCCCATCCGTGTACTCGCGGATCATCTCCCCGCTCGTCCCCCCGACCACCCCCCGCAGCGCGCCAAACCGCCCGCGAAGTTCCTCCGCCGACTCGAACGCGAAGTACTCCACGTACAAGATCGCCACCGGCTCCGCATCGCCTACCCGCGGCATGATCGCCAGCAGCGGCCGACACCCCTCGTTCCCCCGCGCCGCATCCAGCACCACATCGTCCAGCAACTCCACCGCGCTCGGCTTGGTCGCGAGAATCGGCCGCACCGCCTCGATCGCCGCATCCACCGACTCAAACGCCACCAGCGCAAGCCCCTTCGCCCGCGGCACCGGGTGCAGCATCAGCGTCGCACCCAGCGTCACCGCCAGCGTCCCCTCGCTCCCGCACAAGAGCTTCGCCAGATCCAGCGTCTCCGAAGTCGCCCCCGCCTCGACCTGATCGAGCATCATGTCCAGCCCGTACCCCGCGTTGCGCCGGATCGTCCTCGGAAACCGCTCTCGGATCCGCCGCGCATTGGCCGTCACGATCCCGATGACGCCCTCCGCAAGCCGGCGCGCCGTCGGATTCCCCGCCCCCGCGTTCGGCCCCAGCCACAACCGCTCCCCGCTCGCCAGCGCCACCTCCACGCGCCGAATGTTCTCGCTCGTCCGCCCATACAACACCGACCGCGCCCCCGCCGCGTTGTTCCCGATCGCCCCCCCGATCGCGCACTGCCGCGTCGTCGCCGGATCGGGCGCAAAGAACAACCCCGTGCCCGTCCCCGCCAGGTGCTCGTTCAACTCATCGATCCCGATCCCCGCCTCCACCTCGCACGTCCGCCCCGCCACGTCCACCGACCGAATCGCCCGACAGCGCGCCGTGAAATCAATCACCACCGCCCGATTCGTGCACTGCCCCGCCAGCGACGTCCCCCCGCCCCGCGCCAGCATCGGAATCCGCCCCGCCGCGCAATGTCCCACCACCCGAACCGCATCACCAATCGAATGCGGAACCACCACCCCAAGGGGCTCCACCTGATACAGCGACGCATCCGTCGAATACAGCCCCCGGTCATGCCGCGAAAAGCGAATATCCACCCCATCCCCGATCGCCGCGCCCAGATCGGCCGCGATGCGAGCAGACTCCGCATCGAGCGGCGTGGACGGGTTGTTGAGCACAGGCAGGTGCGGCATACGGCGACAGAGTCCGAACTCTCAAATCTCAAATCTGAAATCTGAGATTCCAGATCCCCCGGTCATGGTCGGCGAGTGTATGGGCCGCACCCCACCCGCTTATCGGCTCCCAATCGGCACATTCAGCCACCCAAACCCGAGACGCCCATCTTCGAGCGGCCATTGGCCCCAAGGGCGGGTGCGCGCCGATGGGGGCACGGGCCGATCCTCACAAGCCGGCGCCGCCCCGAGTTGTCCCCGCTCGCGCCCCGTACCCTTGCGCATCATCCCGTCTTTCACGGAGTTCACCCATGCTCGCCCGCCAATCCCCCCGGTCCCTGCTCGCAGTGCTGCTCGTGTGCGGCATGGCCGCCTCCCTCGCCGCCACGGCCCGCGCCCAGGACGACCGCCCCGTCGTTCCAAACCTCGAAACCCGCCCCGCCGACGCCGCGCTCGCCAAGGGCGCCGACGGCCTCCCCGTCCGCAAGATCACCCTCTACCGCTCCGGCGTCGGCTATTTCGAGCGCGCCGGCGAGATCGCCGACAACGCCGAGATCCAACTCCGCTTCGGCACCGAGCAGATCAACGACATCCTCAAGTCCATGATCCTCCTCGACCGCGACGGCGGCCGCATCGAGAGCGTCCAGTACGGCTCCAAGGAGCCCCTCGCCAAGCGACTCGCCTCCTTCGGCATCAACATCGCAAGCAACCCAAGCGTCCCCGACCTGCTCAACCAGCTACGCGGCGCAACCCTCAAGGTCGGCGTCGCCGGCGCCGAGATCGTCGGAACCGTCCTCGGCGTGGAAACCCGCCGCATGCCCGGCTCCAAGGACCAGTCACCGGTGGATGTCCCCTTCCTGAACCTCGTTACCAGCACCGGCGTCCGTTCCATCGCCGTCCCCGACATCAGCACCTTCGAGATCCAGGACAAGGAACTCGCCGGCGAACTCAACAAGGCCCTCAGCGCCCTCGCCGAGTACCGCGCCGACCGCACCAAGACCGTCGACCTCCGCTTCACCGGCGCCGGCAAACGCCGCGTCGCCGTCGGCTACGTCCACGAGATGCCCGTCTGGAAAACCTCCTACCGCCTCCTCCTCCCCGAACTCGACTCCGAGGGCAAGACCCGCGGCCAGTTGACGGTCCAAGGCTGGGCCATCGTCGAAAACACCACCGACCAGGATTGGAACAACGTCCAGCTCTCCCTCGTCTCCGGCCGCCCCGTGAGCTTCCAGATGGACCTCTACGAGCCGCTGTTCTCCGCCCGCCCCTGGGTCGCCGTGCCCACGATCCCGGGCGTCGCTCCCCGGATCTTCGGCCTCGGCATCGACGCCGACCAGCTCTCCGCGGGCGAGAAGATCGGTCGTTCCAAGGACGCGATGCTCTCCAACGAAATGCAGGCCCAGTCCTTCCGAAAGATGGCCGCCCCCGCCGCGGCACCCGCGCCTATGGACGCCAACCGTCCCAGGGGCAGCGCTCGCGACGAGATGTACGCCGGTGTCACCGCCGCCGAGATGGCCGACTACGCCCCCCGCGCCGCCGCATCCGCCGCCTCGGTCGGCGAGATGTTCCAGTTCCAGGTCGACGCCCCCGTCTCCATCGAACGCCAGCGCTCCGCCATGATCCCCATCATGACCGCCGCCGTCACCGGCCGACGCGTCTCCATCTTCAACGCCGCCGACGGCTCCCAGTTCCCCATGCGCGGCGTGGAAATCACCAACGACTCCGGCCTCGCCCTCCTCCCCGGCCCCCTGAGCGTCCTCGACGGCGCGGCCTACGCCGGCGACGCCCAGATCGGCCAGATCCCCAAGAACGACAAACGCATGCTCGCCTACGCCCTCGACCTCGAGATGGCCGTGCTCACCAAGCAGGACAGCCGCTCCACCATGACCAGGATCACCATCGAGAACGGACTCATCCACCAGCTCATCAAGGACCGTCTGCTCACCGAGTACGAGTTCGCCAACAAGGACACCTCCCACGGTCGCACGCTCATCCTCGAGCACCCCAAGGCCGGCGGCTACGAGCTCGCCGACACCGACAAGCCCTCCGAACTCACGCCGGACCTCTACCGCTTCACGATCCCCATCGAGGCCGGCAAGGCCAAGAAGTTCAGCGTCTCCCAGGAGCGCACCCGCTACGAGGACGTGGCGGTCACCGGCTACGACCTCACCACGCTCGTGCAATACAAGCGCGACGGCAAGGTCTCCGACGACGTCATGGCCGCGTTCCGCAAGGCCGCCGACAAGCAGGCCGCCATCTCCAACACCGAGCGCGCCATCGCCGAACTCACGGCCAAGATGGACGAGGTCTCCCGCGACCAGACCCGCATCCGCCAGAACATGGGCGCCATCGACAAGACCAGCCAGCTCTACGCCAGGTACGTCACCAAGCTCACCGATCAGGAGTCCAAGCTCGAGGACGACCGCGACCAGCAGGCCAAGCTCCAGAAGCAACTCAACGACCAGCGGGCCGACCTGGCCGAGTACCTCCGGACCCTCAACGTGCGATAACCAACCCGCCCGCCCCGAATCCGACCGGCTTTCCCCCGCCCCCCACCCGACCTACTGTTGGCCACACTTCCGGGGTGTAGCGCAGCTTGGTAGCGCGTTTGACTGGGGGTCAAAAGGTCGCAGGTTCAAATCCTGTCACCCCGATTCAGCAGACCTGATGGCCTCGGCAAGTGCCGAGGCCATCGGCGTTTACGGAGCGGCTCACATGATCGCTGCAACCTTGGCTGCCAGGACAGCGATCGAGATTTCATTTTCCAAAATGGGGAGTCGGACCCACCGGCCCCTTGGGTTACCATCGGGCCGTGTTGCCCTCACCCTCGCAACCCCAAGATGCCACGGTCTTGATGAACGCCGCGGCCGGAGGGGACAAGGTGGCGGCCGATCGGCTGCTGCCGCTGGTGTACGCGCAGCTTCGAAAGGCGGCCCAGCTCGATCTCGCGGGTGAGCGAGGGAGAGGCGCGGGCCACTCACTTTCCGCCACCGCCCTCGTCCACGAGGCCTACCTGAAACTCGTCGGTCCCCGCGAGGTGCCGTGGGCCGGTCGGGGCCATTTCTACGCGGCCGCTGCCGAGGCCATGCGCCGGATTCTTCTGGACCACGCCCGAAACCGCGTCCGACACGGCGGGGAACCGCGCCGACTCACCGAACTGGGCGATGTCGCCGCCCTTGCCGGCGCGGATTCCGGACAAATCTTGGCAGTCGATGCCGCTCTCGCACGCTTGGAGGTCGAGGACCCGGAGGCCGCGGCCGTCGTTCGGCTCCGGTTCTATGCGGGTCTGAGCGTAGGCCAGGCCGCGGAGGCGCTGGGGCTCTCGCCCCGGACGGTCGCGCGACTGTGGGCATACGCCCGGGCAGTTCTCTTCCGGGCGCTCAGCGAAGAATCGTGAGGTGCAGGATGGCCGACGATCGACGGCGTGCCCGGCAGGTGTTCATGGAACTCGCGGATCTTCCGGCTCCCGAGCGCGACGCGGCACTGACGCGGGCCTGCGCCGGCGACACCGCGCTCCGCGCCGAGGTTCAGGCCCTGCTCCGCGCCGAGCAGCAGGCCGATGGATTCATGGCGTCGCCGACCGGCGCGGCAGCCCCCTCGGCCGCCGAGGCCGCCACCGCCATGGGCGGCGCGGCCATCGCCGGCTCGCTTCACGAGGGCCCCGGCACGCGCATCGGTCCGTACAAGTTGCTGCAACTCATCGGCGAGGGCGGCTTCGGCAGCGTCTTCATGGCCGAGCAGGAGCGGCCGGTGGCGCGCAAGGTCGCGCTGAAGATCATCAAGCTGGGCATGGACACGCACCAGGTGGTGGCCCGCTTCGAGCAGGAGCGCCAGGCCCTGGCGATGATGGACCATCCGAATATCGCCCGCGTGCTGGACGCCGGTGCGACCGACACAGGCCGCCCGTTCTTCGTGATGGAGCTGGTCAAGGGCGATCCGATCGTCGAATTCTGCGACAAGAACAACCTGAGCATCGAGGACCGGCTGGAACTCTTCGCGCAGGTGTGCAACGCGGTGCAGCACGCGCACACCAAGGGGATCATCCACCGCGATATCAAGCCAAGCAACATCCTCGTTTCAACGCAAGACGGCAAGCCGCACACGAAGGTCATCGACTTCGGGATCGCGAAAGCGACGGCATCGAAGCTCACCGAGAAGACGCTCTTCACCGAGCACCGCCAGTTGATCGGTACGCCGGAGTACATGAGCCCGGAGCAGGCCGAGGGGTCGATGGACATCGACACTCGGACGGATGTGTACTCGCTGGGCGTGCTGCTGTACGAACTGCTCACCGGCACCACGCCGTTCGGGAGCAAGGAGCTGCGTTCGGCGGCGTACGCGGAGATCCAGCGGATCATCCGCGAGGTGGAGCCGCCAAAGCCGAGCACGCGGATCAGCCACAACACCGACACCATCGCAAGTGTGGCCGCACGCCGCCACACCGAGCCCAAGCGTCTGGGCGTCATCGTCCGGGGCGAACTCGACTGGATCGTGATGCGAGCGCTGGAGAAGGACCGGCAGCGACGGTACGAGACGGCCAACGGGCTGGCCATGGACATCCGGCGGTATCTGGCGGGCGAGGCGGTGGTGGCCGCGCCGCCCAGCCGCACGTACCGCGTGCGGAAGTTCGTCGCTCGTAATCGCATCCAGGTCGTCGCGGTCGGCACCGTCGCGGCGGTTCTGGTGCTCGGGGTTATCGGAACGAGCGGGGGCATGGTGTGGGCGCTTCGAGAGAGAACCAGGGCCACGTTCGCCGCAGAGGCCGAGTCCAAGGCTCGGAAGCGGGCGGAGACGATCAGCGAGTTCGTGACGGCCGCGCTGCAATCGAGCGATCCGAGCGCGGGCGGGGCCCAGGGAGTGACGGTGCTGGGCGCAATGGACAACGCGGTGCGGGACATCGCGGCGGGCCGATTCAAGGAAGATCCGGAGACCCGGGCGGCCCTGCGGGGCGTGATCGGCACGGTGCTCATGAACAACGCCCGTCTGCAGGAGGCCGAGACGCTCGCGACGCAATCGCTCGAGACCCTGCGCGCCGTCCACCCGGGCGACCACCCGGACGTGGCCGATGCGCTGAACCGGCTGGCGGAGATCAAACTGCGGCTGGGCCACCACGCGGAAGAGGAGGCGTGCTTCACGAAAGCCCTTGAGATGCACGAGCGACTCTTTCCCGGGGACGATCCGCGTGTGGCGAATGATCTCAAATGCGTGGCGGTCGCGCGCGAGTGTCTGGGCAGGGGGGCGGAGGCCGAATCCTTGGCCGAGCGCTCCGTGCAGATGTGGCAGCGGCTGGACAAAGGCGACCGCGTCGAGACCGCGGTGAGCATGTGGTTTCTCGCGTACCTGCGAAGAACCCAGCACCCCGACAGACTCGAAGAAGCGGACTCGCTCTGCGTCCGGGCGTACGAGATGGTCAAGCGGCTCTTCCCGGGCGACCATCCCGAAGTGGCGGGGGCGCTGCGCAACCTCGCGAATGTCCGCATCGCCATGGGTCGAGGCCAGGAGGCGGATGCGTTCTGCACCCAAGCCCTCGACATGTACCGCCGGATGTACACGGGGGATCACCTCGACACGGCCGGTACGCTCAGCGATCTTGCCTACATCCGCCAATTGACCCATCACGCGCCCGAGGCAAAGCAGCTCTTCGAGGAAGCGTTGGCGATGCGCCGCCGATTGATCGGAGGGGATCACCTCGACATCGCCCAGAACCTCAACAATCTGGCTTGGGTCAACTATGTTCTCGGCCGCTTCGCCGATGCCGAGCAGTCCTTCATCGAAGAGCGGAATATGCGACGGCGCCTTCAGGGCGATGAGAACCCGAGTACGCTCGCCGCAATCTACAACATAGGTTTGATGCTCGAGGCCCAGGGCAAGTTCGCGGAGGCCGAGCCGTACTTCCGCGAGGTGATGGAGAAGGGCCGGCGCGTGCTGGGGGAGGAGCACCGGACAACGCTCGGCGTAACCACCGATCTGGGGTTGCTCTACAACTCGATGGGTCGCTATCAGGATGCGCGGCGACTGTTGGAGGCCAGCGTGGCCGCGAAGCGCCGCGTGCTGGGCATGCAAGACCCGTTTACCGTGATCGCGATACAGGGATTGGCGGCGACCTATGAGAAGCTCGACCGCCACGCCGATGCCCTGACCTTGCACCGCGAGTTGCTTGGCCTCCAGGTCGCGGCGGCGGAGAAGCCGGATGCGAACGCCCCGATGCTCAACAAGGTGGCGTGGTCACTGTTGACTCACAAGGTCGAAGAAGTCCGCGACCCGGCCCGGGCGCTGGTGTTGGCCCAGCGAGCGTGCGAGGCGGAGAGCGCGGCCGGCGGGGGCAATCTCTGGACGTATCTCGATACGCTCGCCCTCGCCCAGCACCGTACCGGCGACACCGCCAAGGCGATCCAGACCGAGAAGCGAGCCATCTCGCTCATCCCGAAAGCCATCCCCGAAGCCGACACGGCCGACCTGATGACCGCGCTCGCGGCGTTTGAAGCCGCGCTGGCCGAGAAGGAAAAGGCCGCGCCGAATGGAGGCCATTGATGCCCCGCACCGCCTCCGGCATATTCCATGAAGCCCGCAACCTGCCGCTCTCCGAGCAGGCCGCATATCTCAACAGCGCGTGCGGCGGCGATACAGCCCTGGCGGTTGGCGAAATTCCTCAAGTACCTGGGCCGCGCCCGTGTGGGGCTGCCCCGGGGGGGCGACCAGGATCGCTTCACGCTCGCCGAGGCCAACTTCCTCGATGCGTACCCGATCTTTGCCAAGGCCCACGGCGAATCGGCCAAGGACCCGCGCGAGTGCGCGCAGGGACTCGTCGATCTCTACACCGCGTGGGACAAGGCCGAGCCCGGCAAGGGCTACGACGCCAAGGCCGCGGAATGGAAAACCAAACTCGCCGGCGAGCCCGCGACGCCGGGGAACAACTGATCAGCGCTTCTCGGGGTGTCGCTGTCCGATGTTCACATCGAGGAGGGGGCGTAGTGTCGGCCTCCCCAACCTTTCTCGTATGGAACTTTGGCGCACGGCACGCCGCTCAGATCCGACCAAGCACCGAGCAGTCAGATCCATCCGGCTGCACCTGAACCGAAAAAGTTCTGACCTGTCCTGTCACCCCGATTGAGTCGGCCCGCGTCCGCAACGACTGCGGGCCGTTTCGTATCTGCTCTTCTTCACCCTTCCGCCGACCACCCCGCTCAATGCGCAGGTTGCTCGCGGATGTGCGCCCCGTTCCACGCATGCGCCGCCGGCGCATCATGCCGCAGCCCAAGCCGTCGCCGAACACTCCGCCCCAGGCTCGACGCCCGCTCCCCGACCAGTTCCAGCGCATCCCGAACCACCCAGTCCGGCCGCGCCCGCCGCGGTTCCAGCGCATACCCCGCCCGCACCATCTCCGCCCCGGCAAACCGCTGGATCGACGCGATCCCGCGCGCGTCCAAACGCCCCTGGTACCGACCGATCGCGTCGGCCTCAATGGCGCGAACCGTGACCCCCGCCCACGCCGGGTCCCCGGCACGAGCGCCCTCGCGAGCCCGCTTGTCAAAGTTCAGCATCGCGGGCTCGAACTCCAGCCCCAGAAACCCGCTCAGCCGCCGCAGCTCCGCCGCGGGCGCGTGCAGCAGATCCTCGAACCGCACCGACGTGTACCGCTCGACCGGCATCACCCGCTCCAGCCGCCGATGCTCGCGCGCAATCCCCGCCCAACTCCGCGCCCCCGACGCCACCGACCGCCCCGACCACTCCATGCCCAGCCGCGAGGCGATCACATCCCGCGCATCCCGCAGGATGTGAATGAACCGCGCCCCCGGCAGCTCCTCCGCGATCGCCTCCACGTGCCGGCAATGGTGCGGGCTTTTCTCCCCGACCACCGTCCTCCCCGACCGCCGCGCATGCCGCGCCAGCATCTCCACGAACACCTCCGCCCTGGTCCGAAACGCCCCGCGCACCACCCCCGTCACCAGGCTCGCCCCATCAAGCTCCTGGTTGGCGAACGGGCCGCTGCGAACATACCCCTCCACCGCCCGCCGAAGCGACGCCCCCCTCACCCGCGGCACCCGCATGAAAAACTCCGTCTCGTGCGGCACGCACACGCTCGAATGCGAGGCCAGCATCGTCCGCAGCAGCGTCGTGCCCGATCGGGGCGAGCCCACGATGAAGAACACCCCCTCCACACGCGCCGGCGATCCCGCCGCGGTCTGCGCAGCCTTGTGGCGAAGAAGAGTCTCGCGCATGTCATCCTCCGGATGAGTCGTCGGCCGTCCGACAGGCGGTGGGCCAACAAACACCGCGCCCTGTCGCTTGTTTCCATCGGACGAACCCGACCCCGGCCGCCCAAAGTCGCCGATCCATCTCTTTTGCATTGCCC
>CALMPG010000181.1 GCA_937871915.1 uncultured Phycisphaerales bacterium | reverse complement strand
GAGGCGGGGGAGGGGGGGGCGGAGGTGGAAGTGGTGGGGAGGATCGGGGTGCTGGGGCGGGGGGGGGCGGAGGGGAGTTTCACATCTTGGCGGTGATGCGTGTGGGGGAGTCCAGAGCGATTCCACGACGGCGGCCCTGTCGGCTTACTGCCATGAAAATCCGGTATCGGTTGCCGGGTTTTCATGGTGCCCGCACGGCGCTCACCCGCCGGCGATCGCGCCGATGATGAGGAAGGGCTCCTTGCCCTGCGCGACGGCGTCGGGGAGGGGGGTGTCCATCGGCTCGTTGGAAAAGTCGCGGTTGCAGGCGAAGAAGCGAAGCATTGGGCGGCGGGTGTTGGAGCCGTGGTCGCGGATTGTGCCGCGCAAGGCGGGATACTTGGCTTCAAGCACATCGAGGATTTGCGAAATAGTGATGGGAGCGGGGACGTCGAGGGAGAGCTCGCCGGGAACTCCGGCGAGTGTGCAAAGATTGAAGGGAAGAACAACTCGGATCATTGGAGCGATTACTCGATTGGGGCTGGCCCGTCGCGTTGTGCCCTGTGACAATCCGCGCACAGGACCCAGCCCGAAAGTCCGAAAGATGAGGAGATCAGAAACGCGCGAACAGAACGGGCCTTGAGTCCGGCAACGAGAAGTTGCAGGTCACCTTTGTAGTCGAGGGGAGGCCACGCCCACCGCCATGATGATTCGAAGAGTGCTCGGTTCTCGCGGACCAACGATTCCACGTCGCCCTCTTCGATGTCAAACAGAATGTTGCCTGCAAGCGTGTGCTCGAAAAAGTGGGCAACAACTCCGCGAAAAACGACATCAGTGTGTTCAGCAGGATCGCGGTGGTGGAAAACTGTGTGCAACGTGATTCGTCCAGCCGCACAGGCGACGGTGTACGCGTAAATCTCGTTGTCGTGGACAGACGGTTCGGTCGGCATCAACGGGTTCCTCGGAAATCCCGGTCAGGCGACTACCTGCACCTCAACGCTCAACACCGCCGGGAGATCGTGGACGATGGGTATCCAGCAATCGCCACCGTCGGCGGAGCAGTAGACCTGACCGCCAGTGGTTCCGAAGTACACCCCGCACGGATCCAGCGAGTCCACGCACATCGCATCGCGCAGAACGTTCACGTAGCAGTCCTGTTGCGGGAGGCCCTTGGTGAGGGGCTCCCACTGCTGGCCGCCGCTGGTGCTGCGGTAGACACGCAGTTTTCCCTCGGGCGGGTAGTGGAGCGAGTCGCTGGTGATGGGGACGACGTAGACGGTGTTGGGCTCGTGGGCGTGGACGTCGATGGGGAAGCCGAAGTCGGAGGGGAGGTCGCCGCTGACCTCGGTCCAGTTGTCGCCGCCGTCGTCGGAGCGCATGACGTCCCAGTGCTTCTGCATGAAGAGGGTGTCGGGGCGGGCGGGGTGCTGGGTGATGCGGTGGACGCAGTGGCCGATCTCGGCATCGGGGTCGGGGATGTACTGCGAGCGCAGGCCGCGGTTGATGGGGCGCCAACTCTTGCCGTCGTCGTCGGAGCGGAAGCATCCCGCGGCGGAGATCGCCGTGAACATGCGGCCGGGGACCTTCTGGTCGAGGATGATGGTGTGGGCGCCAAGTCCGCCCGCGCCGGGGGACCACTGCGGGCCGGTGCCGTGGCCGCGGAGGCCCGAGAGTTCGCTCCAGGTCTTGCCGCCGTTGGTGGTCTTGAAGATCGCGGCGTCTTCTGCGCCGGCGAAGGCGGTGTCGGGATCGGTGAGGGAGGGCTCGATGTGCCAGACGCGCTTGAAGACCCAGGGCTTCTGGGTGCCGTCGTAGTGCTGGTGGGTGGTGAGGGGCGCGGCCTTCTCGTCGTAGACGAACTTGTTGCTCTCGCCCTTGGGCATGCCGAAGTCGCCCTGAAGGTCCTCGGGCTTGGAGCCGGGGGTGTGCCAGGCTTTGCCGCCGTCGTCGGAGCGCTGGATGATCTGGCCGAACCAGCCGGAGGTCTGCGAGGCGTAGATGCGGTTGGGGTCCACGGGCGAGCCCTTGAGGTGGTAGACCTCCCACCCGGCAAAGTGGGGGCCGGCGACGGACCATCTCTTGCGGGCCGCGTCGGAGGTGAGGATGAACGCGCCTTTCTTGGTGCCGACGAGGACACGGACTGCGGACATGCGGGGGCTCCTGGTTGCGGGTGCGTGCAGTGTACCAAGCCTCGGCAGATGCCAAAGGCCGCACGCGGGGGTACGCGGGGGTTGCGCCGGGGTTCGCGGAGGGGGAAAGGGGGGAGGAATCAGAAGAGTTCGCACGCGCCGCGTCGGCATGAAGTGCTTTCCCGTTTTTTTTCTCGTGCCTTTTTGCCCACTTCTTTCTCTGTGATCCCCTGTGCGACCTCCGCGAACCCCCGCGTGCTGCCTTGGGCGGACCAGATGTGGGCGCGGGGCTCAGCACCCGCCGTAGAAGAACTCCTCTTGCGTGATCTTGCCGTTCTTGACGGTGAAGAGGGCGGCCTCCTTCATCTGCATCCGCTGGCCGGCCATCGGGCCGGCCTTGGCCGTCATGTCGATGGAGAAGGTGACGATGAACCGGTCGCCGTGCGGCCAGGGGCCCTCGCAGGTGGAGGAGTGGATGGTGGAGTTGTCGTAGAAGGCCTTCTTGCGGGCCTTGACGGCCGCGAGGCCCTCGGTGCGGGCGGGCATGCCGGGCATCTCCATGGCCTCGATGCTCACGACGTCGTCGGCGTAGAGCGTGTCGATGGCCTCCTGGTTCTTGCCCTGCTGGCAGAGGGCGACGAGTTTTTTGCCGAGGTCCTGCGCGGCGGAGGGGGCGGTGGCGGTGGACATGGGTGGGCTCCTGAAAGAAAGTGTGTGCGAGAGATGTCCGACGCCCGCGCGCCGGATGACGAATGGCGGTTGGTCGGCGGGTCAGGGGCGACGCAGCGGGATCAGCGCTCGAAGTCGCGGGTCGCGGAGGTAGAGGCCGAGCCACACCACGATGGGGAGCGCGGCCTGCACGATGAACGGCTCGCCGATGCGGACGTGGGTCGCGATGGCCCCGCCCATGTAGCCGGTGAGCAGGATCGTGCCGAGCACGGCGGTCTGCGGGATGAGGTAGAGGACCACGCAGGCGGCCTCGACGATGCCCAGGGGGGTGGCCACCCGCGTCGGCCAGCCGAGGTGCTCGAAGCCCTTGGCGGTGTCGGGGGACATCTGGAACTTGGAGAACGCGCTGAAGAGCAGCAGCGGCGCGGGGAGGATGCACAGGATCCACCCGGACCAGAAGGCGGACTTGGAAACGCCGGGCAAGGGTTGGGGCATGGGGGTTCCGGGGACGTAGACAGGTGAGCAGGCGCGGGATCGCGGCAGGGCCGCGAGGCTAGATTTCGACGAGGACCTGGAAGCCGCCGTAGCACATGCGCTTCATGTCGAAGGGCATGTTCTTGGGGTCGCACATCTCGGCGAGTCGCGGGTCCTTCATGATCTTCTTGTTCACGGCGTTGCGGTGGGCCTTGGACTTGTAGACGATCCAGGAGAAGACGACGGTCTCGCCGGTCTTGCACTTCATCTGCTTGGGAAAGGGCACCCCGAAGGAGGGCTTGAGATCCTCGCCGACGCACTCGCGGTAGTCGAGCGCGCCGTATTCCCTCCAGATCTTCGCGGCCTTCGCGGCCATGGCCTTGTAGGCCTTGAGGTTCTTCTTGGGCACGGGGAGGAGGAATCCGTCGACGTACTTGGGCATGGGGGGTCTCCATGAATGGGTGAACGGGCCGACGGCAAGGTTAGGGTCGCTGGGCCCGGTCCTTGATCATGGTCACCATCTTCTCCCAGCCCTTGGTCATCCCCTCTCGGTGGTCGGGGGAGATATCGCCGAGGGCGCGGTGGACGAGCGTGAGCGTGCTGGCCTTGCCGCCCGGCTGCTCGGTCACGCGGTACTGCACGTGGTTGATCGCGGCGTAGGACATGAACAGCGGGCCGGAGAGTTCCAGGAGCGTCGGCGGCTTGATCACCTGCACGTGGCCCCAGAAGTGGCCGGTGTTGTTGCCGAGGTCGCGGAACCAGCGCCCGCCGGGCCAGGGTTCGAGCTTGAGGTTGAGCGGCTTGCCGTCGGGCTGGACGCTCTCGGGGCCGAGCTGGGCGAGGATGGACTCGAAGACCACCTTCGCTGGCGCGGCGATGGAGACTTCTTTGTGGATGTGAACGGCAAGGTCGGTGGCGGCAGGGGCGAGCGTCGGCATGGCTAGTGCTCCGGGGTTCGAGGGGATCGGGGAGAGGGGATGTTCAGGAGGGGATGAACGGGGAGTGGGGCGGGTCCCGATGCGGCGGCGCGGGCCGCGGCCTCGGCGTGCCGCTTGATGCGGTCGAGGTTGTGGGTCCAGAAGCGGTCGAACATGGCGGTCCAATCGTGGATGGACTTGAGGCCCTCGCCGTCGATGGAATAGAGGCGTTCGCGGCCGCGCCGGCGGACGGCGACGATGCCGACCTCGCGTAGCACGGCGAGGTGCTTGGAGACCTGGGGCTGGGGCCACTGGAGGAGGTTGACCAGGTCGTTGACGGGAACTTCGGGGTTGCCCGCGGCGGAGGCTTTGGCCAGAGCGTCGAGCACCTCGCGGCGCTTGGGTTCGGCGATGGCGTTGAAGGGGTCGAGGGTTGTGGCGGCCCGGGGCACGGTTTTAATATATGCCGTAATGGGAATATGTCAAAGCGAATGCACGTTTTGAAGCACGAAACGGAGTGAATCGTTCCGCAAATGCCTGATGCACAGGCGGTTATGCGACAGGCGATTTGGAGAGCTGGCCGTTGGCCGTGCGCCAGATGCCGAGCGGATTGGCGTTCCGGAGCTCCGGCGGGAGCAGTGCATCCGGCGCGTTCTGGAAGCAGATGGGGCGGCACCAGCGCTCGATGGCGAGCGGGCCGACGGCGGTGGTCTCGGGGCGGTTGGTGGCGGGGAAGGGACCGCCGTGGACCATGGCGGTGGCGACGCGGACGCCGGTGGGGGGGCCGTTGAAGATGATGCGGCCGGCGAACGCGGTGCCTGTTGCCAACGCGGCGTCCCACGTCCAGTCGAGCGCGACGTCGTCCGGCTCGCCGAAGATCGAATAGGAGAGTGAGCCGCGCGGGCGCAGTTCATCGATCATGTCGATGGGAAGGCGGACAATGATCGCCGCGGGGCCGAAGATCTCGTCGCGAAGCACATCCGTTCGGAACGCGGCGACGGTTTCGGAGTATCCGACGTTGAGTTCGAGCAGGCAGGCGAAGGAGCCGCGCTGCCCGGGTTTGGCCGCGCCGCGGGCGAGATCGCGGATGCCGGGGGCGGCGGAGACCTCGGCGATTCGCCGCTCGTACGCGGACTTGATCCACGGGGCGAGCATGTCGCGACCGGGTGTGGCGCGGATGCGCTCGGCGAGCGCGGCGGTAAATCGCGAACCGGCGTCGCCGAGTTCGACGAGGATCGTGCCCGGCGAGGTGCATTGCTGGCCGAACCGCTGGAGGAGCGACTCGGCAAGCTGCGCGGCGATGTCGTCGGTGCGGGCGGTGGCGGCCCTGCCGGTGACGACGATGATGTTGTTGCTGCCCATCTCCGCGAAAACGGGGATTGGTGTATCGCGCTCGCGGGCGATTCTCTCGATGGCGAGGCCGCCGGGGATGGAGCCCGTGAAGCCGACGGCGGCAATGCTGAAGTCCCGCAGAAGTTGCTCCGCTGTTGAGTGATCCTTGGGGTCCTCATTGAGGACATAGCCGAGCAGCTGTGCGCTGAATCCAGCACGTCCGATCGCCTCCTGCGCGATGCCCGCCAGCAGCCGCCCGGTGCGCGGATGCGCGGGGTGTTCCTTGACGATCACCGGGCACCCCGCGGCCAGGGCGCTGGCGGTGTCGCCGCCGCAGACGCCGTAGGCCAGCGGGAAGTTCGACGAGCCGAAGACCGCGACGGGGCCGAGGGGGACGAGCAACTTTCGGAGGTCGTGGTTGGGGCCGAGGTGATCGGCGCTGGGCGTGTCAATGGCGGCGCGGACCCACGAGCCTTCGCGGATCAGGTTGGCGAACATCCGCAGCGTGCCGGTCATGCGGGCGAACTCGGGCGTGAGTTCGTCGATGGTGAGGGCGGTCTCTTCGGCGCAGGTGGAGAGGACGTCGTCGCGCCGGGCGTCGAGAGAGGCCGCGATGGAGTCGAGAATGGCGGCGCGGGCGGCGGTCGGGAGGTGGGAGAGTTCGGCGAGTGCGTGCGCTGCCCGATGGCACGTGGCCGGGATCTCGTGGTGGGTCGTCATGCCGCTGGGCCTCCGGGGCGTACAGTCGCCGTTGCAAACCTGGGATCGGGGGATTGTTCGCACGCCGCGCGGGAACGAGCATGGGCGAAGCGGAACTCGAACCTGTGCGGTCGTTGTGGGTGGGGGAGGCGCTTCCGGCGGCGTCGCGGGCGTGCATGGCGTCATTCCTGCGGGTGGGGCATCCGTTCGAGCTCTTCACCTATGGCGAGGTGGCCGGCGTGCCCGAGGGCGTGCGGGTGCGACGGGCCGAGGACATCCTCGGGGCGCATCGGGTGTTCCGGTATGGATCGGCGGCGGGACCGGGCGCGGGGGGGCTGAGCGGGTTCAGCAACCTGTTCCGGTACGCGCTGCTGGTGCGCGAGGGCGGGTACTGGGTGGACACCGATGAGTTCTGTCTGCGCCCGTTCCCGACCGATCCGGTGGTGATCGGCTCCGAGCGCCGGAAGGACGGATCGGCGGTGCCGAACGTCGGGGTGCTCAAGGTGCCGCGCGGGCACTCGCTGGCGTACCACTGCCTGGAACTCGCCGGGAGCGCCGACCCGGCGTCGCTCCCGCATGGGGCCACCGGGCCCGGGCTGATCGCGCAGGCGGTGGAGCAGTTCCGGATGCACAGCGCGGTGGCCCCGCCCGAGGCGTTCTGCGATGTGGATTGGCACGACTTCGAGTCGCTGGCGCGCCCGGGAACGCTCAACAGGCGGGCGATGGGCATCCACCTGTGGGCGGAGATGTGGCGGCGGAAGGCGGGGGGGATTCCGTGGCCGGGTCCCGAGGGAAGCATCCTGCGGCAGCTGGCCGACCTGGGTTGAGGGGTGGGTTTGCCCAGGGGGCCAGATCGGGCTTGGAAAGTTTGGAACCGTTCGGTATGCTGGCCGGCCATGCTCGCCCGCGTTCAATCGTACCTGCTGACCGGAATTGATGCCCATCCCTGTGAAGTGGAGGTGGACAACAACCCGGACGCCAACAACAGCGCCGAGGGGTCCGGCGAAGGGCGGGCCATGATCGTCGGCCTGCCGGACGCGGCGGTGAAGGAGTCGGTCGAGCGGGTGCGCTCTGCGCTGGCCAACAGCGGGTTCTTCTTCCCGCAGGGTAAGACGCTCGTGAACCTTGCCCCGGCGGACGTCAAGAAGGAGGGGCCGCTGTACGACCTGCCGATCGCGGTGGGGTTGCTCATGGGGCTGGGGATCGTGGGGGGGAAGCCCAGAGTGCAAATGGGCAAAGTGCAAAGTGCAAAGGCAGGGATGGGCGCGGCGAAGTTTGGGCGGGAGGCGATGGGGGGTGCGGGCACGCCCCCTCCGTCCTCGCTGCGCTCGGACACCTCCCCCGCTCGAGCGGGGGAGGGGGCGGATGGCCTTGATCCGCGCGAGTATCTGTTTGCGGGGGAGTTGGCCCTTGACGGGCGTCTGCGCCCCGTGAAGGGGGCGCTGGCGATGGCCGCGCTGGCGGAGGCGAAGGGGTACAAGGGCGTGGTGGTCCCCGCCGACAACGCGGCGGAGGCGTCGGTGGTGCAAGGGGTCGCGGCCATCGGCGTGCGGACGCTGAGCGAAGTGGTGGGGTTGCTCAACGGAACGCTGGAGATCGAGCCGCACCCGCCGATGGACATCGCGTCGAAGTTGGCGACGGCGGAGGCGCCGGTGGACTTTGCCGAGGTGCGCGGCCAGGAGGCCGTGAAGCGGGCGATCGTGGTGGCGTGTGCGGGCGCTCACAACATGGTCATGTTGGGCCCCGCCGGAACTGGCAAGACGATGATGGCGCGTGCTCTGCCGGGGGTGCTCCCGCCGCTGACACCGCAGGAGGCGATCGACATCACCCGCATCTACTCCGCGGCGGGGCAGTTGCGCCCGGGCGAGGGGCTGGTGACGACGCGCCCGGTGCGCACGCCGCACCACACGGCCAGCGGCTCGGCGATCGTGGGGGGCGGTGCGGTGCCCAAGCCGGGGGAGATCTCGCTGGCCCACCGGGGCGTGCTGTTCATGGATGAGCTGCCGGAGTTTCCGCGGGATGTGCTCGAGACGCTCCGGCAGCCGCTGGAGGATCATGTGGTGACGATCGCGCGGTCGCACTCGGCGGTCCGGTTCCCGGCCTCGTTCATGCTGGTGGCGGCGATGAACCCGACGCCCAAGGGGGATGTGCCGCGCGATGAGGTGGGGAAGGCGGCGATGGACCGGTACCTGTCGAAGTTGAGCGGGCCGCTGATCGACCGGATCGATATCCACGTGGAAGCGCCGGCGGTGCCGTGGAAGGAACTCAGCGGGGGATTGCAGGCGGGCGAGGGCAAACGCGGCACGTCGAGCGCGGAGATGCGGACGCTGGTGCTCGCGGCCCGCGAGCGGCAGAACGCCCGACAGGGGGCCGCGACGCCCAACGCGCGCCTGAGCGGCAAGCAACTCGACCGACTCGCGCCGCTGAGCGAGGAGGCCAAGACGATGCTTGGGCAGGCGATGGGGGAACTGGGCCTGAGCGCCCGGGCGTACGACAAGATCCGGCGGGTCTCGCGGACGATCGCGGACCTTGCGGGCGCGGAGACGATCGGGCCCGAGCACGTGGCGGAGGCGATCGGGTATCGCCTGCTGGACAGAAAGGTGTGACGAGGGGGGAAGGATGCGTGCGGAGGGGGGAAGAGGGGGAAGGGGGGGAAGGCCGGAAACAGGCGCGGGACTACCTTTGCCTTCCTCGGCCCGGCTCGCGCGGGCGGGGATGAGGAGTTTCCGGATGAAGAAGGCTCTGCGTGGCGGGTTTCTTGGCGCTGGCATCGCGGCCATGGCGGCGGCGGGCGGGTGCGGCGGGTCGGCGCGCACCGGCGGCGGATGGGGCGAGAGCGCGATCACCGAGCATCGCGCCCCGGACGCGGACGGGCACACGATCTTCTCCCCGCCGGCGCTCCCTTCGCCGAGCGCGCAGCGGGCGGCCTCGGGCGCGCCCGGGGCGGGGTACTGGCAGCAGCGGGCCGACTACGCGATCGACGCGACGCTCGATGCGGCGAATCGCGAGATCACGGCCAACGGCACCATCGCGTACACGAACAACTCGCCCGACGAGCTCCGCTTCGTCTGGCTGAATCTGGAGCAGAACCTGTTCCGGTCCGACAGCGATGGGGCGCTGATCACCAAGCCCAACGCGCGGTTCGGGAACCGGGATCGCAGCGGGAAGGAGCAGGGCGGGTTCGGGATCGAGAGAGTGACGGTGGGCGGCCGCCCCGTGACGCTCCACGAGTACGGCACGGTCGGGCGGATCGACCTCGACACGGCGCTCCCGCCCGGCGGCAGGATCGAGATCGCGGTGTGGTGGTCGTTCCGGGTGCCGACGTACGGCTCGGACCGGATGGGCATCGCGGAGTGCGCCGACGGGGACGTGTTCGAGATCGCGCAGTGGTTCCCCAGCGTGTGCGTGTACGACGATGTACACGGGTGGAACACGCTGCCGTACCTTGGTCAGGGAGAGTTCTACGCCGACTTCGGCGACTACGAGGTGCGCCTCACCGTGCCCGCGAGCCACGTGGTGGCGGGGTGCGGGGAGCTGGCCAACGCGCCGGATGTGCTCGATCCGGAGACGTACGAGCGATGGAAGAAGGCGCGGGTGAGCGGTCGGACGTTCACGATACGGTCGGGTGAGGATGTCGATCGGGAAAACAAGGAGTCCCACGCGGAGCGTGGGGGCGCCCAGACCAAGACCTGGATCTTCAAGGCCCGGAACGTTCGCACGTTCGCCTGGGCCTCGTCGAGCGCGTTCATCTGGGACGGGTGCTCGGCGATCGTGCCGGAGAAGGGCGCCGGGCCTCCGGGGGGACAGGGCGGCGAGCCGGTCTTCTGCCAGTCGTTCTACCCGCGCGAGGCCAAGCCCGCGTGGTCGCCGGAGACGAAGGCGGGCGGGTCGTCGCAGTTCCTGCGGGCCTCGATCGAGCACTACTCGAAGATGTGGATGGCGTATCCGTACTCGACTGCGAGCAACGTGCACGGCGTCGTCGGCGGGATGGAGTATCCTGGGCTCGCCTTCTGCGGGGCCCGCGACGACTCGAAGGGTCTCTGGGGCGTCACGACCCACGAGATCGGGCACACCTGGTTCCCGATGGTGGTGGGCTCCAACGAGCGCCGCCACGCGTGGATGGACGAGGGGCTCAACACCTTCATGAACTACTACGCGACCAAGGAGCGATACCCCGATTCCGAGCCCCACCGCGGCGGCCCGGCCCGATACGCCCGCGAGCAGCCCCGCCGATTCTCCCAGCCCATCATGACCCCGGCCGAGCAGTACGACCAGGGCACGCTGGGCGAGCTCGCCTACGACAAGACCGCGACGGGGCTGGTGCTGCTGCGCGAGACGATCCTCGGGCACGAGCGCTTCGATCGCGCGTTCAGGGAGTATTGCCGCCGGTGGGCCTTCAAGCACCCCTCCCCCGCGGACTTCTTCCGCACGATGGAGGACGTGGCGGGGATGGACCTCGGGTGGTTCTGGCGCGGCTGGTTCTATTCCACGGGCGTGCTGGACCAGGCCGTGACGACGGTCATGCAGCCCAGCGAGGGGGGGGCCAGGGACAAGGGCTTTGCTCGGGTGACGTTCGTGCAGCGGGGCGGCGCCGCCGGCCTGATCATGCCGGTGTACTACCGGCTGACGCTCGACGACGGCACGAGCGAGGACCGCCACGTCCCCGTGGAGGGGTTCTTCACCTCGGATCGGTTCACGGCGGTGATCGACACGCGAGGCAAATCGATCAGGAGCGTGGAGGTGGACCCGGAGGGGCGCATGCCGGACGTGGACAGGTCGAACAACGTCTGGAACAAATGAGCGTTCTTGCACGCGAAACAGCGGTTCTCGGGTTGCGGGTGGAGCTGATTTCGGGTACACCTTGTGGTATGGGCGGCGGGGTCGGCGCGCGCCGGCGGGCGGGAGGGGATAGGCAAAGGGAGGCACTATGGAGCGGATGTCGAGATCGAACGCGTGCGTGCTTGCGGCGGGGATGATCGTGGCGGCGGCGGGTGCCGCGCGGGGGCAGGATGTGACGCGCCCGGGCAACCCGATCACGGGCACCTCGACCAACACGCCCGCGGCGGAGGTCGTGGCCAACGTCATCGACAACCGCGCCGGCACGAAGTACCTGAACTTCGACATCCTCAACACCGGCTTCACCGTCACCCCGACGGGAACGGATGTTGTGCGGTGCCTGACGTTCATCACGGCCAACGACTCGCCGCAGCGCGACCCCGCGTCGTACACCCTGGAGGGGTCCAACGACGGGGCGAACTTCTCGCTCATCGCCGACGGAACGCTCAACCTGCCCTCCACGCGTTTCGCCCTCGGCCAGGTGTTGATCACCAACTCGCAGGCGTTCACGCGGTATCGGATGATCTTCCCGACGGTGCGCGGCCCGGCGTCGGCCAACAGCATGCAGATCGCCGAGGTGCAGCTCAACGCCCAGGGGAACATCCTCACGCCGGGCGACGCGATCACGGCCGTGATCCCCGCGACGGCCACGATCCCGGCGGGGCAGGGCGTGACGAGCCTGATCGACGGCGGGCTGGCGACGAGGTTCAGCGTGGTGGGGGGGAACCTGGGGCCGACGAGGGTGGACATCACGCCCGCGGCCGGGGGGACCATCGTGACGGGGATCGACGTGCTGGGGTCCAGCGACGACGCGACGTTCCCGAACCGGGTGCCGCCCACGCTGACGCTCTCGGGCTCGAACGATGGGACGAGCTACACGCCGATCTTCACCACGCCGCTGACGCAGTTCACGGCCAACTACGCGGACCAGCAATACGCCTTCGCCAACGCCGCCAGCTACACCCGATATCGCCTCGAGCTCGGCGCGACCGCCGCGGCCTCCATGCAGCTCGGCGAGGTCCAGCTCTTCGGCACCACGCTGGGGGCGGCCCCGGCCAACGACCTGTGCGCCGGCGCGACGGTCGTCGCCGACGGCACCACCAACGGTTCGACGATCAACGCGACGGGGACCGACGGGTCGTCGTGCGGGAACGCCGACAGCGCCGACGTCTGGTTCCGGTACACCGCCACGACGACCGGGACCATCGAGGCCAACACCTGCGGGGCGGGGGCCATGGACACGGTGCTCTCCGTGCACGCCTCCTGCGGCGGCGCGGAGATCGGCTGCAACGACAACGCCTGCCTGGGCAAGTCGCGGGTGCTCTTCGCGGCGGTGGGCGGCACGCAGTACCTCGTCCGCGTGGCGGGCGTGGATGGGGCCACGGGATCGTTCACCCTGAACATCATCCCCGATCCCGTGGTGCACACCGACGTGCCGGTGCAGCTGGCGTGGAACTTCAACGGCATGGCCCACAACGGCGAGGAGAACAACCCCGACAGCCCCGACGGGTACCGCTCGCTCTCGGACCGCGGCATGCGGATCACCGGCACGCCCGGGTCGCTCGATGTCGGGCCCGAGGGAGCGACGGGGATCCCGTACTCCGTGGGGACGCAGGCGGGGGTCCTCGACACGGTGCAACTGGGCAACCGGAACACCGCCGACAACGGCGGGCACGTGTTCGACCTCATCGCCGACGGCGACAACGTCGGCGTCGCGCCCGACTGGCTGATCTTCCCGACCGACCACGTCGATCAGTCCGGGCCGCAGACCTCGACCATCGGGCCGAGCCTGTTCATGGGGGCGAGCACGAAGATCGGGCTCATCGGCAACGCCAGCAACGGCGGCGCGACGTTCTCCGTCACGCTCGGCTTCGCGGACAGTTCCACCGCGATGGTGCGAGCGGCGTTCCCGGACTGGTTCGGGATGCAGGTCGTGGGCGCGCCCCAGCCGGGCGTGGAGTCGCAGACGGCCCTGGGCCTGTTCTCGGGCGCGGGCAGCGTGGACAACGGCGTGCTCGACGCGGACCTCAACGTGGTCGAGGTGGTCGTCTCGCCCCAGAGCCTGATGTCGGCGGGGCTGGGCGATGTCATGGGCAAGCAACTCACCTCGATCACCTTCTCGGACTCCACCAGCGGGAGCGCGGGCATCGGCATCTACGCCATGACCGTGCGTGACCCGGGGACGGCCGGCGGGACCGGAGTCTGCTGCCGCGGGGCCACGTGCTCGACCACGATCACCACGGCGGGCGCGTGCTCGGCGTCGGTCTCGGCGGCGCTGGCCGGGGCCTCGTTCCAGAGCGCGGCGGGCGCGTGCAACGCCGGGGGCGGCACGACGGCGCCCTGCTGCTACGCCGATTACAACAAGGTCAACGGGATCGAGGTGCAGGACATCTTCGACTTTCTCAACGACTGGCTGGCGGGGCGCCTCTTCGCCCGCGTCGGGGGCGACGGCGACGCCGGCCCCCTTGAAGTCCAGAACATCTTCGACTTCCTCAACGCCTGGCTGGGAGGCGGTTGTTAGTCGGGGCGGGGAGGGGTGGGGGGTGTCCGTCGGGCAAGGAACTGAAAGCGGACGGTTTTCTCTCTCTGGGGGCGAGGGGGTTGGCCGGTCGGCCACATGAAAAGACTTGCATCTTCGAGGGGAGTTTGTCACAATGGCGGCGGTTGGGCCGTGGGCGTGTGGGGGCGGTGATCGTGGTCGGTCAAGAAAGGTGGGCAATCTCATGGACTCGACGAGGAACTTCGGGCGTTCTAGCGCGGCCGTGGCGGCGATCGCTCGGACGTGGCGATGGATGTGTGCGGCGGCTGTTCTTGCGGGAGGGATCGGGCTCGCGCGTCCGGTTGCGGCCCAGACGCTCGACACCATCTACACGGGCGGCAACGGCGGCGGGTCGCTCTGGACGGTGTACTTCGATCTCACGATCAACACACCCGTGATCATCCAGTCCTTCGACGTGAACTGCTCCACGGCCGCGGGCACGGCGTTCACGCTCGATGTCTGGATCACGGCGGCGGGAGATACGTTCGCGCCGAACATGACCAACCCCGGCGCGTGGACGCTCGTCGCCTCCGGCCCGGGGACGACGGCGGGGGCCGGCCAGCACAGCACGGTGGACACGTCGGACTTCACGCTCAATCCGGGGACCTACGGCGTCGGGATCCGGTACATCGGCGTTTCCTCGAACTACACCAACGGCACGGCGTCGAACACGACGTATTCGACCCCGGAGATGACCCTCGTCGGCGGGGCCTCGCAGGTCTCCACGGCCGGCCCCTTCACGGGGGCGATCAACACGCCGCGCATCTGGAACGGGTCGATCCACTATGTTCCGGCCAACCCGAACGCGGAGGGTGCGTGCTGCTTCAACACGGGCTCGTGCACGTTCGGGATGCTCGGGGCCTGCACGAGCGGCGGCGGGACGTTCCGGGGCGAGGGCGTGGCGTGTGCATCGGTGGTCTGCCCGGTCCAGGGGGCGTGCTGCCATCCGACCACGGGGGTCTGCGCGCTCTCGCCCGGCGGCCCGGGCGGGTGCGCGGCGGGGACCAGCTACCAGGGCGACGGGAGCGCGTGCACGCCCGGCCTGTGCGGGCAGGGGGCCTGCTGCAACGACACGAACGGCGGGTGCTCGCTCTCGACACAGAGCGGCTGCCCCGGGGGGAGCACCTTCCAGTCCGTTGGAACGGCGTGCACGCCGACGAATCCCTGCCCGCAGCCGCCGCCCCCGGCCAACGACACGTGCGGCGCGCCCGACGACCTGAACACCCGCACGTTCCCGTACACGGTGTCGGTGTCCAACACGGGCGCGACGCCCGACCCGGTGCAGGTCGCCTGCAACACGGGGAGCACAACGGCGGTGCGCTACGGCGTGTGGTACAAGTTTGATGCGCCGGCGGGCGGGGGACAGTTCACATTCACCGAGGCCTCGACCCAGGACGTCGTCTGGGCCGTGTTCAACGTCGGCCCCGGCGGCGCGTGCCCGGACGCGGCCACGGCCTCCACGACCTGCACGCTCACGGACACGGCCCAGAGCCTCGCGCTCACGGGCGGGTCGCGGTACTACTTCCTCGTCGGCCAGCAGGGGGCGAGCACGGTGAACCCGACGGTCTCGCTGGCGCTCACGTTCAACTTCTTCCCGCCCCCCGCCAACGACGACTGCGCCAGCGCGACCACGATCTTCGGCGGCGGCGCGCAGCCCGGGCCCTTCTTCATCAGCACCATCGGCGGGCTGCCCCCCACGGACAACTCGCCCATCGCCTGCACGGCCTCGGTGGCCATGAACAACGACGTGTGGTACAAGTGGACGGCCACGGCCGACGGCGCCATCGCCCTCTCCTCGCGGGCCTCGCCCGCGGCCTATTCGGGCCGGTACGCCATCTACGACGGCGGTCCGAGCCCGGGAACCTGCCCTTCGGGCGGGGCGGGCCTCCTGGCGTGCAACGCGTTCTCCACCACGGGCGTCACGGCCGTGGTGCCCAACGCGAGCGTGGTCGCCGGCAACGTCTACTACTTCCAGTTCGCGGCCCAGACGGCCAACTCCACCGGGGCCGCCCTGATCGACTTCGACTTTGCCCCGGCCGCCACCGGCGGGTGCTGCGCCTCGGGCGTGTGCACCGTCCGCACGCCCGGCGAGTGCGCCGCCGCGGGCGGGGCGTACCTGGGCGACAACGCGCTCTGCTCAACGGCGACGGGCGGCGTCTCCTCCTACTCCGGCTCGGGCGGGGCCATCCCGGACTTCACCGGCGGGGTCGAGGGGCTCTTCAACTCGTCGATCACGGTGGCCGATCCGTTCGCCGTCGCCGACGTTGAGGTTGACATCGCCATGGCCCACACTTTCCAGGGCGACCTCATCATCACCCTCGACAACGGCTCGCGGACGGTCTTCCTCAACAACCGCGGCCGGCGCGGCGAGACGACCGTGGGCAGCCTCACGGCGGATTTCCTCGCGGCCAACACCTACACGTGGTCCGACGCGGGCACGCAGAGCATCTTCGAGGCGACGCTGCCGACGATCACGTCCCTCTCCTCGGGCGTGTATCGCCCCGCCGGCGTGCACGGCCTGTCGCGCGGCTTCCAGCGGACCTTCAACGGGATGCCCGCCGCGGGCGCGTGGACGCTCACCATCCGCGACCACGCCGGCGCCGACGTCGGCGCCGTCGCCTCGTGGACGCTCCGTCTCACCCAGGGCGGAGCCGGCCCGTGCGTCGCGCCCGCGGGCGTCTGCTGCCGCGGGGCGACATGCACCACGGCCATCACGACGGGCGCGGCCTGCACGGGCTCGCTGGCCGGCGCGCTGGCCGGGGCGACCTTCGCGACCGGCGCGGCGTGCAACGCGGGGGCCGGCACAACCTCGCCCTGCTGCTACGCGGACTACAACAAGGTCAACGGCGTGAGCGTGCAGGACATCTTCGACTTCCTCAACGACTGGCTGGCGGGCAGGCCGTTTGCACGCGTGGGCGGCGACGGCACGACGGGCGTGCTGGACGTGCAGAACATCTTCGACTTCCTCAACGCCTGGCTGGCGGGAGGGTGTGCGCCCTGAGCGGGGGCCGACGCGGAATCAATACGAGGACGTGAGGACTTCCTTGCCGCCGAAGTCCACGCCCTTCAGGCCGCCGCGCGTGTACTGGAAGCGGACCTTGGGCGCGGGATTGGCTCCCGGGCTGATCGGATCGGGATTGGTGCCCGGGGCGTTGTAGACGGTGTTGCCCGCGGCGGCGGAGACGGTTCCCCAGCCGGCGTTGGGATTGGCCAGGCCCGGGTTGGCGTCCTTGGACTTGCGCAGCGAGACCGAGTTGTCGAACATCTGCACCACGCAGGCGGCCGTGTCGTAGCCGTAGAAGTCGCGCCAGTCGAAGGTGCGCCGGTTGTGCCGGCCGAACTGCTCGAACATGAAGACCTTCTGGCCCGGGTAGGCAACGTCGTTGAGCGAGCGGTTGCCGAAGTTCTGGCCCGCGCCGACGTTCAGCGAGTTGTAGGTCACGGCGTAGGCGCGGAAACCGATCCGGTTGCCGTCGAACGCGGCGGTGGGGATCCAGTAGTTGGAGCGGTACGGCCAGCGCCAGTTGTTGCCCCCCACGCCGTAGTTGGGGGCATACTTGCCCTGGTCGTAGCCGCGCGGGTCCAGGCCCCACCGGAGCTGGTCCTTGTCCTCGGGGCAGGCGACGATGGGATCGGGCAGGCGGGAGCCGACATAGTCGAGCAGGACCAGGTGCGAGTAGCGCATGTAGGGGAAAAAGTTGGTGATGCGGGGCGCCTCACCGGCGGTGCGAAAGCCCTGACGCCGGACGATGTCGGCCATCTGGGCGCAGGCCGCGTCGATGTCCGTGGCCATGTTGTTCAGGTCGCCGAAGGTGCTGTTGTTCTGGTTGCGCTTCCAGGAGTAGGAGAAGAGGCGTTCGCGGAAGTCGGTCGCGTACGTGCCCATCGCCACCCCGAGCTGTCGGAGGTTGGATTGGCAGACGGAGGTCCGCGCGGTCTTGCGGGCCTGTCCCAGCGCGGGGAGCAGGATCGCCACGAGCAAGGCGATGATGGCGATGACCACCAGCAGTTCGATGAGCGTGAAGGCGCGGGAAAGACGCGTGGGCGCGGTTGTCATATCCCTTACAATACATCCTTCGCGGGCGATCCGCACCCAAAGTCCAGAGCGACCACGGGTTTACCCTGTTTTCAGGCCGGTGGAACCAAAGCCGCCCTCTCCCCGGGCGGTCTCGTCGAGACGCTCGACGATCCGGACCCGGGCCCGGGCGACGGGGGCGATGACCATCTGGGCGATGCGGACCCCGTGGTGAAGGACGAAGGGCTCGCGCCCGAGGTTGATCAGCGGAACCTTGACCTCGCCCCGGTAGTCCGCGTCGATGGTGCCGGGGCTGTTGGGCAGCGTGATGGCGTGCTTCGTGGCAAGGCCCGAGCGCGGCCGAACCTGGGCCTCGAACCCGGGGGGAATGGCCATGGACCAGCCGGTTCGGACCATCACGACCGAGCCCCCCGAGGCGATCGGGTGGACGACGACACCCTCGGGCTGGTCGGGAAGAAACGCGGCGATGTCCAGCCCCGCGGCCAGTTCCGAGTGGTAGGCCGGGGGCTGGGCCCGCGGGTCGAGGGGGAGGATGCGAAGATCGCAGCGCAGGATTTGCTCGGCCGTGGTGGGCATGGGGCGGGAGGATAGCGGGCGATTTGGGGCCTGTTTGGAGCGGGGGCGGTTTCTGTATCGCGCGCGAACCGCGAGTGCCGATTGAGCATCCGTGATTACCGAAGGCACCATTCTGCGGGCCGGCGCGCCCCGATCGAAGTCGCGCGCCGCGGACGAGACCACCGAGGATCGCGGCGCCACGGGCGGCGGAGGGTTCGACCCCCTGCTCCACCGGGAGCTCATGTGGATGCGCATCGGCTGGGTCGCCGCGTTTTTGGGGTGGGTCTTCATCGCCTTCGCCCTGATCACCTTCAACCCCGCCGATTGGCCCACGCGCAACGCCGTGCCGGAGAACATCCCGGCGGTGAACCTGTGCGGGATCGCCGGCGCGGCCGTGGCCTGGGCCCTCTACAGCATCCTCGGCGCGGGCATGTGGGTCGTCATGGCCCTCGGCGCGGCGTGGCTCACGCTCACGGCGATGGGCCGGCAGATCACCCACCTGCCGGTGCGGACGCTCGGCGGGCTGCTCCTCGGCGCGGTGGTCGCGTGCTTCCAGGCGCTGATGTTCCCGCACACCGGGCCCGTGCCCAACCTGCCGGGCGGGTTCGTCGGAACGGTGGGCGTGCACGAGATGCTCGTCCGGTTCAACACCTTCGGCACGGTGATCTGGCTGCTGCTGGGGCTGGTGATCGCGGCGACGGTGACCCTCGACGTGTGGGCCCTGCTCTTTGCCATGTGGACCGGGCGCGTGCTCTACACGGGCGCCCGCCGAACCGGCTCCGTCGCGCTGCACCACGCCCGGACCTTCGCCGAGAAGCGGGCGGCCATCCGGGCCATGCGCGAGGAGGAACTCGCGGCCCAGCGCGTGCGAGAGACCGATGTGGACGACGACGAGCGCCTCGCGGGCATCCGCCCCGGTGAGAGGGGCCTGGCGGCGGCGCGACAGACGCACCGACCGTCCAGAGCGACGGCCGGTGGCACGATCGACCCGAGCGCGGGCGGCATCGGCGGGATCGAGAGTTTCGACGAGACGTTCGACCGGGCCGGCGGCGGGCTGTCGGCCGCGGCGGTCGGGGGGGATGGGGGTGGTGGGGGCGACGACGAGGACGAGGACGAATCCCCCGTTGAGGCCGAGGACGGGGCGCCCGAGGGCGCGCCCGCGCCCAGGAAGTTCTCCCCCGACGAGCTCCGGGCCAAGATCGCCAAGCTCCCCGTGCGCTTCGCCAACGACGAGAAGCGCAGCGCCACCGACGACGACCTGCGCGACATCCAGAACACCGCCGAGCTCGAGGGCTACCGCTTCCCCGGTCTGGACATGCTCGAGGAGCCCGAGACCAACTTCAGCGTCACGATGGAGGCCTACGTCCGCGAGCAGGCCGAGGCCCTGGAGCGGGCCCTGCGCGAGTATCGCATCGAGGGCGAGGTCGTCGGCGTCGAGAGCGGCCCGGTGATCACGCTCTACGAGCTGCGTCTGGCCCCCGGGACCAAGGTGGCCGCGCTGAGCGCGGTGGCCAGCGACCTGGCCCGCGCCCTTAAGGCGATCAACATCCGCATCGTTCCGAACATGGAGGGTCGCGACACGGTGGGTGTCGAGGTGCCGAACGCGCAGAAGGAGAAGGTCCGCCTCAAGGAACTCATGACCAAGAGCGAGGTCTACGCCAACATGCGCCTGCCCATGTTCCTGGGCAAGGACGCCAGCGGCGAGCCCATGATCGAGGACCTGGCCAAGATGCCCCACATGCTCATCGCCGGCACCACCGGCTCGGGCAAGTCGGTGTGCATGAACACGATCATTATGAGCTTCCTGTACACCAAGAAGCCCAATGAACTGAAGCTCGTGCTCGTCGATCCGAAGATGGTCGAGATGAGCCAGTTCAAGGACATCCCCCACCTGATGTGCCCGGTGGTGACGGAGATGGGCAAGGCCGCGGCCATTCTGGAATGGGCCGTGAACAAGATGGACGAGCGGTACGAGCTCCTCGCCGAGGCGGGCTGCCGCGATCTCGGGGCGTACAACGACCTGACGTGGGACGAACTCCGCGAGCGCTTCTCACCCGGCTCGCCCGAGGAAGAGGCGAAGATCCCGCGGAAACTCCCGTACATGGTCTTCGTGATCGACGAACTCGCCGACCTCATCATGACCAACAAGGAGGTCGAGCACTCGATCGTCCGCATCGCCCAGAAGGCCCGGGCCGTGGGCATCCACCTGATCCTCGCCACGCAGCGCCCGCAGGCCAACGTCGTCACGGGCCTGATCAAGTCGAACATGCCCGCCCGCATCGCCTTCAAGGTGGCCAGCGGCATGGACTCGCGCATCGTCCTCGACCAGAAGGGCGGCGAGCTGCTCCTGGGCCAGGGCGACATGCTGTATCTGTCCCCCAAGAGCAGCAAGCTCGTGCGGGCCCAGGGCACGCTGGTGGACGACAAGGAGATCCGGCGCGTCGTCAAGTTCATGCGCGAGGTCGCCAGCCCCACCTTCGAGCGCTCCATCATGCAGCTCAAGGGCACCACCGCCGAGGGCGACGACGCCGGCGACGACGGCGAACCGGGCCAACTCGACGCACGCGGCCTGGCCAACGCCCAGTCCGACCCGCTCTTCGACCAGGCCGTCGAGGTCGTTCTCGAGACCAAACGCGGCAGCGTCTCCCTCCTGCAGCGGCGCTTCGGCATCGGCTTCACCCGGGCCGGCCGCCTCATCGAGCTCATGGGCGAGGCGGGCATCCTCGGCACCCACAAGGGCACCGTCGCCCGCGAGGTGACCATGACCGTCGAGGAGTGGCGGGCCATGAAGGCCCAGGCCCTCGCCGACGCGGCCGAGCAAGAGGATGGGGACCCGGCCAAGCCGATCGCCCCGACCATCGAGCAGGCCCAGAGCATCGTGAACAACGGGAACCTGCGCGAGCAGCTCGAGGAGTCTGCGGCCAAGGCGACCGATGAGGTCGAGGACGAGGCCGAGGCCGCCGACGATGAGGACGGGGACGAGGATGCGCCGTTCAAGGTGGAGACGCGGGTGAAGCACTGGCCGACGAACAAGGCGGGATGAGGCTCGTGCATGTTCGCAGTAGGTACGAGAGCGGCTTGGGTTCCTGAGGCACGCTCGCGTCGGGGAAGTGGTGCACCGCCCGGGTTTGGATGAAGCCTCTCTCTTCCCCTCTGCAACAAGCGTGCAAGTGGCCATCCGGGCATTTATCGCCATTGGCGCCGTTTCATGCAACTGGGGGGGGGGCAGTACAAGTACATGTCTCTCCCTTCCATAAGGAGGCTCGCTCCATGGGCGTTCCCGACCAAATCGAGTTCGTAATGGACCCCGATGGCAGCGATCCCACCGTGGTCGTCCCGGTAAGCGGGCGATCCGATTGGGTGGTGGCGATCCCCGCAGGCGGCCTTGAAACACAGGACCAGCCGAGCGGAACGGTGATCCGGAGGGCGACCGACATTTTCGCCAACTTCTCCATCCGGAATCTCCTCGACCGCAAGTACCCAGGCACGGGAACCACCCTCAGGGTCCGGATGCGCTATCAGGCCGACGATGGCACACTGATAAATCCCGTGATCATTCGGATTTTTGCGTCCGTTGGGGATGACCCGACCGATCCCGCCACGCCGTTCGTCGCTCTTCCCAACACCGCCAACGAGTGTTCCGTCCCCATCAGGAACAACGCCGACACGGATTCCTTGGTTGGGCCCGGTACTGGATTCGCCTACACCACCCCCGACAACGACCAGCACTCCTGGGATTGCGATGGGTACACCTGGTTCATTATCGGCGTGGAGCAGGCGTACGACGGCGACACGCCGGAAGAGGCGTGGCTTGAGGCAAAGATCGTCTGATTTTCACGGGTTTCATCCCCCGGCCTTGCCGGGGTTCGCGTCGATGGCACACTGTGGCCCGGTCACTCACCCTTTCTCGGGACCTCTCTCATGGCAGCGCTTATCCCACGCTATGCGCGAAACGGCCGACTGAAGCACAGCTTCGGCGCGCCGCCGATTCCGCTCATCTGGGTGGAGATCGGGGATGAAATCGTCCCTAACCCCGACCACGAAATCTGGTCCCTTCCCAACACCTATCCGTTGCTCACGCTGGACATGCGGAGGGGTCGGCAATCGAACGGCGACGAACAGATATTTCACAGCGAGGACATCACTCCCGAGAGCCTCGCCAACCTTGCCCAACAGATGACCGAGGAATACGTCGATGCGTTTGCACCGCTGTGCCGGCGCGTCGGCAAGCCGCTGCGGGTGGCGTGGCTGGTCAAGGGGTTCGACGCCAGCCCCGGCGACACCACGCTGTTTGTTACTGAGGACCCATACGACTGCGGATTGCCGGGGCCTGTGAACACACCCGGCGACCCGATGATTCGCCCCCGCAGTATCTTGTTTCATGCCCGCGCTCGACAGCACATCCGAACGTGGGCAGAAGCCTGTTTCGCCGAAGTTGCCGACAGGCTGGTAACAAATGAACTCCCGCCCCCCGAACTTGTGGTCACCGACATCGAGAGCAGCCCGGTACTCGAACAGGCATTTCGCTGCAACTGGGCGGTGCTCGCCGACCGAAATATTTTGGGTTGGTTCGAGGATGGGAAAATCAAGGCCGAGCGCATACCCGAACTTGGCGATGACTATGTGTTTGATGGAGGACCGACTCTGAGCGAGTGGATCGCATCGCGCACGACCCTATTGGACGGCTCCGATATCAACCCGAGCGATCCCAGCGACCCCGCCGCCGCCTTCCAGCGAGGACAGCCGCAGGACTCCCCCGAGAACTTCGACGTCTCACAGTGGGCGACCGCCGCCGGACAGATGTCCTATCTGGAAACGCTTCGGTACGGACTCTACGAACCCATCAAGGTCGCGCTTGGTACGTCGGTGAAGTGCGGCGAATGGGCCTTGTTCACGGATAGCCGCGCATACCCGATCAACCTCTGGCCGGAGTTTTTCACGTTCTGGAAGTACGGGGTGTTTGGCGCGGACGTGCAGATACCTGTCAACTACGGCGACCGCTTGGCGTACTTCATCAAGGACTCCCACACGCCGGGTACCTCGTGGCCGACGGTGACGGATTGGCTGAATCACCTCCAGTTGAACGGAGTTGCCGGAAACTCACGAGACCTCATCAACGAGGCGGTTTGTTCGGGCATGGTCCGTGCAGCTGCTCGCTCGAATACAAGCCGACAACTGCTCCCAAGCGTTTCGATCGTCGCCCCGGGAAACGTGGTGCAACCGTACGTCGATGAGATGCTGCCGCATCTATTGAATTTCATGAGGCACTCCGCCCAACTCGGCGCGGCCGGGTTCTGGGTGTTCGCGCCGACACTGAACACGGACTCCGATATTCGAGAATGGACAACTATGTTGGTGAGGTCGTTCACGCAATCCGCGATGTCTCGGCGCACCCCGCGGAATCGGATGCGGCGGGCGCCGAGAGCATGAGAGGGGAGCACGCAATGCCTCGTTTGGAACTCACTGCCCGCTTCAGCCCGCTTGCCTGCACAGGCTTGGTCGTACTCGCGACCGTCGGCATGAGCAATGCCGCGATCATCATCCCAATTAGTCAGGTGAGAAGCGTGAACGCTGGAGCGTCTGGGTCGTTCACGCCCGTCAACCAGACCATCACAGCCACTGGCTTCGGCCCGTTCGATGCAGTCGCATCGGTGTCCACGGGAGTCACCGACAACGGCCAGATCTCACTCTCCGCATCCCAACACTCCAGCATCTTCTCCAATTTCATTTCGTGCAACGGCGAGCTTCGGATTGTTGACCTGCCTGACTTTCCTGTACCAGTTTAGATGAGAGGACCAGATTGTACCAACTCCTCCTCCCGTGTGCCGTGCG
>CALMPG010000180.1 GCA_937871915.1 uncultured Phycisphaerales bacterium | reverse complement strand
CCCCCCCGCGCCCCCGTCCCCCCCCCGCGCCCCCCCCCCCCGCCCCCCCCCCCCCCCCCCCCAACCCCCCCCCCCCCCCCCCCCCCCCCCCCCGCCCCCCCCCCCCGCCCCCCCCCCCCGCCGCGCCCGCTGGCCCACGCCCGCGCCGCGAGCATCTTCTCCCTCTCCCGCTCCCCTTTTTCCACTCCGACGCAACCCATGCCCACGACCCTGATACAACGAAATGCCCCGGCGCGCCCAACACCGCGCCGGGCGCCGAGCGTGCCCGAGCCACCCTCGTACACGCTCGATCTCAGAGTTCCCCGTTCGGGGCGGGCCGGGATCGAACTCGGCGAAGCATGAATCAACGCCACACCCGGAACCTCCGGTTCCGGGCCCGTGGTGGCCTTTTCCCCCTCGGAAACACCCTCGGCCCTCGTCCACGCACCCAACCCCGCGCCCACGGAAACCTACACTTGTCCACGATGTCCTCTGTCAACTCCAACGCCTTCTTCTACCTCGCCGTCCGGCCCGGTGGCGGACGCAAGTTCGGCGTCCGCCAGGCCGCCACCATGCCCGCCCTCGCCCAGTCCCTCCGCACCGAGAACCAGCTCCTCGTCAAGTCCTGGCGCGTCCCCGGATGGGTCGCCCGCGAGCAGAGCGTCTCCCTCAAAGACCAGTCCGCCCTCAACGACCAGCTCTCCCAGCTCCTCTCCCGCGGCGTCCCCCTCGTCGAGGCCCTCGACGTGGTCAGCCAGACCGTCCGCCCCGTCACCAAGCCCCGCATGATCCGCCTGCGCGACATGGTCCAGAGCGGAGCCTCCTTCGCCGACGCCTGCCGGAACGTCGGCGGATTCGACTCCGTCCAGATCGCCGTCTATCGCGCCGCCGAGCGCTCCGGCGATCTCGCCGGCGCGGCCAAGGAACTCGCCGTCACCGCCCGCCGGCGTCTGGCCATCGGCTCCAAGGCCACGACGCTCATGATCTACCCCGCGATCGTCATGAGCATCTCCGTCATGGTCGCCACGCTCATGATGCTCGTGGTCGTCCCCATGATGGGCGAGGGCCTGGCCAAGAGCGACATCCCCCTCCCCGCCTTCTCCAAGATCGTCATCGGCGCCGGCATGTGGATGCGCGAGCATGTGATCTGGCTCGCCATGGGCGTCGGCGCCCTGGCGATCCTCGCCATCATCGCCCGCGGCGCGGTCCTCAACCTCGTCCAGATCGCCATGCGCAGGCTCCCCGTCATGCGCGACGTCGTGCTCGCCCAGGAGTCCGCCCGCTTCTTCTCCGTCATGGGCGCCATGACCCGCGCCGGCGTCCCCATCGCCGACGCCCTCGGCGTCTCCAACGGCGCCATCAACCACCCCGCCATGCGCAAGCAGCTCGAGCGCCTCCGCAACCGCCTCATCGAGGGCGGCATCCTCCGCACGCTCATCGACGAGGTCACCACCCTCTCCCTCCCCACCCGCCGCCTCCTCATCGCCGCCGAACGCTCCGGCGATCTCGAGAACGCCTTCCAGACCCTCGCCACCGACATGTCCGACGAGGTCGAGAAGACCTCCTCGCGCCTCCTGGCCGTCCTCGAGCCCGCGCTCATCATCATCATGTTCGCCATGATCGGAACCCTCCTCCTCGCCCTCATGCTCCCCATGCTCACCCTCACCAGCAACATGAAGTTCTAACCCCTCCGGGTACCCCGACTCTCCGGGGCGGGTCTCCCCCCTCCGGGTACCCCGACCCTCCGTGGCGGGCCTCCCACCTCCGGGTACCCCGACACTCCGTGGCGGGTCTCCTGCCCGTGCTTCGGCTTCCCCCTCCGCCCTCCCCCTTTGATCACAAGGACCTCACCATGAACACCCAACGCCCCCGTCGCACCGAGGCCTCCGCCTTCACCCTCCTCGAGATGATGCTCGTCGTCATGATCATGGGCGTGCTCATCGGCATCGCCGCGTGGAACATCATCGGCCAGGGCGACAAGGCCCGGCGCGCCGCCACCATCGCCACCATGAAGAACGTCGAGGGCATGCTCAAGACCTACAACCTCGACTACGGCGTCTACCCCCCCACCATCGACGCCCTCGTCCCCAAGTACACCGAGAAGAAGCCCGTCGACGCCTGGAAGCACCCCCTCCAGTACAACCTCAACTCCAGCGGCTCCACCCACCCCTACGAGCTCTACTCCCTCGGCGCCGACAACGAGGCCGGCAACACCGACGACATCGACTGGTGGCACGCCGACGACCCCCAGCCCAACAACTAACCACCACACGCCCCGGATGAGCGCAGGCTCGGGGGGGGCGCAGCGAATCCCGCGGATGCACCCGACCGCACGCCCGGCCACAATCACCCGATCAATCACCCATCCATGACCCCCGCCGGCAACACCATCCCCCCGCACGCATCCCCGCCCGGCGCGCCGGCGGACTCCTTTCTCTCCGGACACCGCTCCCCGACGCCCAGCCCCCGTCGCCGCATCCCCCTCTGGATCCTCCTCGTCCTTCTCCCGCTCGCGCTCGTTGCAATCCTCGCCATCGGCTACGCGGGCCTCGCGTTCCTGAACATCGGATTCTCCAACGCAAGCGCCCGGCGCGCCTCGATCCTGGCGACCATGAAGGCCATCGACTCGATGCTCAAGACCTACCACCTCGACCACGGCGCATACCCGCCAAGCCTCAGCGCCCTCGTCCCCAAGTACGTCCAGCGAATCCCCTCCGACCCCTGGACACGCCCCTACGGGTACGCCCTCCTCCCCAAGGGCGGCCCCCACCCCTACATGTTGTACTCCACCGGCCCCTCCGGCGAACTCGGCTCTGCCGACAACATCGACTACTGGACCGACGTACATACCAAATCACACTGACCCGATCCGCCCGGGCGGAGCCCGACCATGATCCCCAAACCCCCGACAACCCCGCGCACCCGCACCCACCACCGGGCGCTGGACGCTGGGCACCGGGCACTCTCCACTTCGCACTCCTCCCGCGCCCTCACCCTCGTCGAGGTCCTCCTGTCCGTCGCCCTCCTCGGCCTGGCCATCGGCGTGGTCATGTCCGCCGTCTCCTCCATCGCCGGCATGGAGGGCAACGGCCGCAAGCGCCTCGCCGCCTTCGAGGTCGCCAACCGCCTCATGCTCCAGTACCTCGACGACCCCAAGCAGATGCCCGACAAAAACCTCGCCATCGAGTACGGCGACAAGAAGTTCTACTGGGAGCTCGACGAGACCCCCGCCGTCATGAAGGTCAACCGCCGCCAGGAGGCCGCCGGAAACCTCCAGGCCCTCGACCGCTTCAAGCTCATCGTCGTCACCGTCTACGACCAGGACCTCAACGAGGCCGGCAGCAACACCGCCACCGTCGGCGAGCCCCTCGCCCTCCTCTCCCGCGCCATCGACCCCTTCGCCCCACGCAACCCCGACTCCCTCGACACCTACGAGAAGGACCAGAGCAAGATCACCGAGATGATCCGCTCCCTCGTCGGCGGCGCGGCCGCCGGCACCGGCTCCTCGCGAACCCAGGGAAGGCAACTCCGTTGAACACGCCCCCACCCATCCTCCGCCCCCGCCGCGCCCGCGCCTTCACCCTCATCGAGGTCATGCTCGCCGGCGCCCTCGGCGTCATCGTCATCTTCGCCGCCATGTCCTTCTTCACCGCCCTCGAGCGCGCCAAGAAGTTCCAGGCCCAGCGCATGGAAACCAACACCGAGTACGCCACCGCCCACCGCGTCATCCAGCAGGCCCTCCGCACCCTCCTCATGCAGGACCAGGCCGCCGGCCGCGACGACGACCTCAAGAAGCACATCGAGGACGACATCCGCGGCGCCCTCGACTTCGCCGACGAGCCCACCGAGGGCGCCGCCCTCACCCGCTTCGCCCTCCAGCCCGACGCCTCCGCCCGCTCCCCGAGCGGCCGCCCCGTCCAGACCCTCGAAGTCACCATCGCCACGCCCCCCATCCACGCCGTCTCCCTCCGCACCGACGCCCAGAAGCAGGAGGCCTACGACCTCCGCGAGATGATGCGCCTCCGCATGCGCCGCATGGACCTCAACATCTGGGATTCCTCCCGCGCCGACTCCGCCGCCCTCGACGCCCGCGCCGACGCCGACGCCGCCTCCTCCATGAACGCCGAGCGCGACCCCAACCGCTCCGCCGCCCGCGCCGAACGCCTGCGCGCCGCCTCCATCGGCCTCGCCGGATCCGAGGCCAGCCCCGACGCCCTTTCCGCCGCCGCCCAGCGCGACATCGAGGCCCCCCGCGCCCCCGGCCTGCGCGGCGTCTTCGAGATCCGCCCCGACAACGACCCCCGCTTCAACGGCGCAAACGCCTCCGGCCCCGCACTCTCCCTCTGGTGGAAGCAGCTCCCCCCCGAGGCCGGCCTCCTGCCCACGAGCGAGAACTCCTCCGAGGGCATCGCCGACCCGCAGCTCCTCGCCCTCGCCCGCCGCAGCCTCGAGGACGCCCCCCAGCTCAAGATCCTCTCGGGCCTCAAGGACGCCCGCTGGCGCGTCTACCGCCGACGCCAGTTCGTTGACAAGATGACCGCCACCAGCGCCCGCGAGCTCCCCGCCTACGTCGAGTTCTCCTTCGAGACCGTCAACGGCCGGCGCGAGGACTGGCTCTTCGAGGTCGCCTGGTCCTACGGCGCCGAGCCCGGCACCATCATCGCCTCCAACGATCCCCTCGGCGCGCCCCTCGATTCCAACGACGTCATGGCCCAGATCAACGCCGCCGTCAACAACGCCATCAACGGCCAGAAACCCTCCGCCTCCCCCGTCGGCACCGATCCCTCCGTCGCCGGTGGCAAGCCCGTCGCCGGCACAGGCTCCAACGGCCTGGGCGGACTCGGCCAGGGCGGCCGCCCCGTCGGCGGCGCACCGGGCGCCCCCCTCAAAACCCCCGCCAACACCACCCGCGCCGAAATCGACGCCATCCTCCGCCAGTTCGGCTTCTAACTCCACGCTCCTCTTCTCCTCTTCTCCTCTTCTCCTGTTCACCTGCTCACCCGCTCACCCGCTCACCTCCGCATCGTGCCCCCCCACACCCCACAACCCCGCCCACGCACGCGAGCCGGCAAGGCCTTCGCCCTCCCCCTGGTCATGCTCCTCATCCTCGTCGCCAGCCTCACCGTCGCCCTCCTCATGGAGCGACACGGCATCTCCTATCGCGCCATCGCCCGAAACATCGGCAACTACAAAAACCACCACCGCGGCTCCGGCGTCAAGGAGTGCGTCCTCCGCTGGCTCGACACCGCACGCGGCCGCCTCGACCAGGTCCTCGAGGACGACGGCCACGCCTTCGACCTCGTCGTCGCCAACGAGGGGGTCATCGAGGTCTACTTCCACGACGCCCAGGGCTCCGTCCTCACCGACACCAGCGCCCTCACCGGCCGCCGTCGCGAGATCGTCGAGGACATGAAGTTCCTCATCGAGCAGGTCCCCCCGGACCTCCGCCCCGAGGACATCTACCGTCCCGTCGGCCCCGCCGAGATCAGCCTCGACACCGCCCCCGAGATGGCCATCCGCGCCCTCTGCCTCGCCGTCGTCTCCGTCCCCGAGCGCGCCGAGGAGGCCGCCCTGGCCATCATCCGCCGGCGTGACGCCGGCCGCTCCACCCCCGGCGACATTGCGGCCGTGCTCAACCAACTGCCGATCGAGGAACGGGAGCGCCGCGAGATCGCCTCCATGCTCGTCTCCGTCCCCTCGCTCTACAAGGTCCAGGCCGACACCCGCGACCCCTCCGGATACCTCCTCGACCGCTCCGTCGGCCTCTACAAGATCGACGAAGCCCGCAGCGACACCTTCAAGCAGGGCGGCGCCTTCGCGCCGACGGTCGGCATCCTCGCCACCGTGCTCTCGCTGGTGTCGGTGCTCCAGCACCTGGACAAGCCGGACACCCTCGGCCCCGCCATCTCGGCGGCGTTCCTCGCGACGTTCTACGGCGTGGCCGCCGCGAACGTCGTGTTCCTGCCGATCGCGAACGCCCTGAAGAAGATGACCGCGATCGAGGCGGGGGGGGGGCGGGTGGTGATCGAAGGCGGGCCC
>CALMPG010000179.1 GCA_937871915.1 uncultured Phycisphaerales bacterium | reverse complement strand
CACCGCCACGCCCGCCCCCGCCCGCAGATGCGCCCACACCGGCTGCTTGGCCATCCCCCCCACAAACCGCGCAAACACGAACCCGACCACCGCGATCCCCACCCCGATCGAGATCACCACCCCCGACGTCGCGCTCGAGTGGAACGCGTCCGGCCTGAGCACCCCGCGCCCGACATAGAACCGCCACACGCCCACCCCGATCAGGGCCGCCCCATACAGCAGGCTCACCGTCGGCACCAGATACTTGTGCATCCCCACCAGCCGGTTGTGCGCCACCCGGAAGTCCGACGCCTCGCCCGGCGCAAACGCCGACGATTCCCGCGCCCCGGAGGCGTTCAGGGCCTCCATCTCCATCTGCTCGATCCGCTCCCGCCGGTGCTGGTCGAACACGATCGCCAGCAGCAGCCACACCACCGACCCGAGCAGGATGTACAGCCCGCCCGTCCGGGCCGAGTCGTCCCCGAACCAGATGATCGCCGTGACCTTGTTCGGATCGACGTCCGGTCGCGCCAGGAACGAGTACGCCAGCAGCAAGAGCCCCATGGCCAGTTGCAGCCCAAGCCCCAGCAGGCTCACGCTCGTCGCTCGCTTGTACGACAGATAGTCAGCCTTCATGCCGTCGTCCGCTCCTGAGCCCCCGCTCCCAACCGTCACCATCCAACCAAGGCCCAGAGGGTACCCGATTCCTCACCCTCCCGTGCCACCGGTCGCCCCCCGTGCCACCGGTCGCCGCTCGGGGCGACCGGTGCGGAAACCCCTCGATTCCCGCGCTCGCACCACCATCCGTCCTCGCGGGCCGCCCCACAAGATCGTCTCCCATCCTTATCTACAGCAATCCGGCCGCGCACGCATCGCGCCCGCAACAGAACGCCCGGGCGACTCCGCGCATCCACCCACAACGCGCGAACCCGGGACCAACCCGGTACGCACATGTACGACCCCACCCTCCCGATGTTCGCCCCGCCCCCACAACTCGCGCATTTCGCAAGCCCACCCCAGCGCTTGCCCATCTCCACACCCCGCAAGCCCACGATACGTCGAGCGTAAGTCTTTTCACCCCAACATCTTCCCGCAGGTAGAAGGTGGCCCCACCGTCCGGCGCACCGCGAGTGCCACTCCCGCTTTGCTTTGAAAACGGGAGTGCCGATCCCGACGGGGTGATGGGCCGTGGGCAGGTTGCCCCACCGTCGGGCGCACCGCGAGTGCCACTACCGTTTTGCTCTGAAAACGGGAGTGCCGGTCTCGACGGGGGTGGTGGGCCGTGCGGGGGTCTTCGGGAAAACAGTCCGCGCCGACAAACTGTTCGCATGTCCGATCCCATTCCGCCGGAAGACCCATCGGCGGCCCACCGAAAACCACCGCATCGCAAGCGTCTGCGTCGGCGCGAGACCGGATGCGAGCCGAGGTACCTGACGTTCTCGTGCTACCAGCGTTTGCCGTTGCTTGGGACACCCGCGGCGGGTGGCCAGTACTAGTGACGATGTGCCACGGGTCGCCGGAACAACCGGTGGCGGACCGCTCGCGCGGCACGCGTCCGTCCAATGCGATTGCCGGTCCCGATTCAAGCCCGGCGACCCGTGCCGGCCGTCATGGGCGTGCCAGGCCACCAGCACCCTTTCCCCATACCCTTCCCCGCATGGTGTGCTCGCTCAGACCACCCCCCTCCACCCGTTCCGAGCGGATGTACTACTGCTCCGACTTCCGCGGCAACGTCGTGGCCCTGCTCACCGCCGATGGCAAAGTCGCCGAGCAGTACCGCTACTCCGCCAGCGGCGTCCCCTTCGGCCTGCCCCAGGGCAACGTCAAGAGCGACGGCGCCGTGGACGCGGCCACCACCGGCACCACCGACTGGACCATCACCGACTACATCCGCGTCAACACCTACGAGGCCCGCGCCGACTTCGACCTCGACGGCGACGTGGACTCCGCCGACCTGGCCATCGTCACCGCCAACAATGGGAAGGTGACGGGGAGGGGGACGTTGAGCGTCCCGGCAACAAGAAACCAGAGTGGTCGCCAAGGGAACGAGGCTTGGGTTGCTACCACAGAACTCGCACTCATCGGCAGTGAGGCTGCGTGGTTCGTTGTAGTCGCTAATAGTACTGTAATCCCATCGCTCCGCGCAAATTGGATCAGACCGACCCCGGACTGTGAATATGAGAGCCAGGACTCGACTTGCGCCAATCTGTGTGCATTGAATACTCCTCGCCGGGGTCCGGGTCTTCCCGCGGGCCTGACTTGCTGCGGAGGGGGAAGAGGCTCGCCGGGCTGTGGCTTTGTGCCTCGTTTTGCTGGGCGGGTGGCCCCGAGCGTCGGGATGATTCGTGCCACCGACCGCGGCTTTGAGCGGTCGGTGTGCCTTGGCTGCCTTGCTGATTCGATCGACGGTCGCGCCCTCCCCTTTCAGACATACCCCTGCCACATCGCCCACGCCCTCGGGTCGCCCGGGGGCCATTCACATGGAACATCGTTGCGGCCAGTCGGAAGCTCCCCTCCCTGTTGCCGCGCCGTCCACCATCGCGCGCTCGACCATTCCCAGTCCGTCGGCCGCGCCACCAGCTCTGCGACCACGGGGTTCTGGTGAATGTACCGGACCTCGCGCTGGAACTCCGCGTTGTGCCGCACGTTCCGATCAAAGCCGCCTCCTTTTTGCCAAATGCGCGGCACGCCGTCGGGCCGGATGACTCGCGCCAGCAGCGGGTCGCGTGCGATCCGCATGTAACTCAGCAAGCGTTGTGTCGCCGAGAGTTTCAGCGAGAGCAACGCCCGGCCCAGCAGGGTTCCATTGTCGGGTCGCACCAGCAGGTGGACGTGCTCGGGCATGAGCACCCACGCGAAGAGTTCAAACCCGAAACGCTCCTTCGCGCCGCGAAGCGAGCCCACGAAGGTGTCGCGTGCCTCGGCCGTCCCCAGCACGGGCAGGCGGTGCTCGCAGGAGAAGGTGATGAACCGAATACCCCCAGGAACCTCGCGGCGCTTCATCCGTTTGCGGATGGGATGACCGGCTGCCGGGATTCGAGGTGTATTAGGCTCGGGCATCGGCGCAGCATACCCAAGGCACACCGACCGCTCAAAGCCGCGGTCGGTGGCACGATCATGACCCCGTACACCCTGGCGGCTTCGGCACCCGAACCCCCGCCCGCAGCGTCACACGCACGGCGGTGCCGGACGCCGCGCCCGCGCCGTTCCCACCCTCCCCGCCCGGCCGCGCGGCCTCCACCCGTCCCTCCCG
>CALMPG010000178.1 GCA_937871915.1 uncultured Phycisphaerales bacterium | reverse complement strand
GAGACCCGCCCGGCCGGGGAAGGGTCCCCCAGCGCCCCCCCCCCCCTCGGGCCCAGGGTGCCCAGGCCCGCCCCGCCCCCCCCCGCCGTCGAGAACGCCACCAACACCATCGTCGGCTCCAACGCCATGGCCGTCGTCGCCGCCCGCGACGCCCTCGAGCGCCAGGGCTTCTCCATCGCCGAGGCCCGCATGCACGTTGACGGCGAGGCCCGCGTGCTCGGCGAGGCCTTCGCGGGCGCGCTGCTCCGGGCCAAGGCCGCGGCCGCCGGCAAGCCCATCGCGCTCGTCTGGGGCGGCGAGACCACCGTCACCATCCGCCCCGCTCCCCACATCGCCTCCGGCCACGGCGGCCGGAACCAGGAAGCCGCCCTCGCCGCGGCCATTGCCCTGGCCGGCCATCCGAACGTCGCGGCCATGTTCCTCGCCACCGACGGCGCCGACGGCGTCGCCCCCCCCGGCCTCCGAGCCCACGCGGGCGCCGTCGTCACGGGCGAGAGCGTCGCCACGGCCCGCGCCGGCGGCATCGACGCGCCCAAGTCCCTCGCCGCCCACGACTCCCACGCCTTCGTGCGGGCACTGGGGGCAGGAAACGGTGGTGCGGGTGGGGGGGAGACAACCGTCATCCCCGCCGGGCCCACGGGCACCAACGTCAACGACATCTGGGTCGGGCTTGCGTATCCATGAGACAATCGGGAAGGCCGGTCGAAGGCCGCACGCAGGGGTTCGCCGAGGTCACGCAGGGGTTCGCGGGGGGAAAGGGGGGGGAGGGAAGGGAGGGGGGGGCAGAGAGGAGGTGGAGAGGCCAAGGCGCGAAAGCACGCCCGCCGCGCCGCCCAGCCCACTCAAACACCTCCTCTTCCCGCCCTCCCCCGCATCCTCTCTTCCCCTCTGCCCCCCTCTGCGCACCTCCGCGTAACCCCCGCGAACCTCTGCGTGCCGCCTTTCCCCCGCCGCGTGGTATGCTCTCCCGAACACCCGGAGACCGCCCCATGCTCAACGCCGCGTTCACGATCCAGAAGATGCTCCTGGGGATGAAGCAGCACTCGGCCAGCGACCTGCACATCAAGGTCGGGGTCCCGCCCACCTATCGCATCAACGGCCTGCTGCGGGCCATCGGCTCCGGGCCCCTCGACGCCGAGGAGGCCGACCACCTCCTCGACCCGATCGTGCCCGAGGTGCTCAAATCAAAGTTCGAGGAGCGCGGCGACCTCGACTTCGCCACCTTCAACTCCGACGGCGACCGCTTCCGAGTGAACATGTACCGCGCCGGCGGCCACGTCGCCGCGGCCATCCGGCGCGTCAAGGCCGAGATCCCTTCCTACGCCGAGCTCAACGTCCCCGACGTCTACGGCGATCTCATCTCGCGCACCAACGACGGCCTGATCATCGTCGTCGGCATCACCGGCTCCGGAAAATCCTCCACGCTCGCCGCGATGGTCGAGCAGATCAACCAGACCGAGGCCTGCAACATCATCACCGTCGAGGACCCCGTCGAGTACCGCTTCGTCCCCAAGAAGAGCATCATCAGCCAGCGCGAGATCGGCATCGACGTGCCCGACTACAAGACGGCCCTTCGCTACATCGTCCGCCAGGACCCGGACGTCATCTTCATCGGCGAGCTCCGCGACCACGAGACCGTCCTGGCCGCGATCCAGGCCGCCGAGACCGGGCACCTGGTCTTCGCCACGCTGCACACGGCCGACGCCATGCAATCCTTCAACCGCATCCTCGAGTTCTTCCCGCGCGAGGAGCACGGCTTCCTTCGCAGTTCCCTCGCCAACACCCTGCGCGCCATCCTCGCCCAGCGCCTCCTCCCCGCCGTCGAGAACTTCAACAACGGCAAGGGCGGGGTGGTCCCCGCCTGCGAGGTCCTCCTCAACACGCCCATCGTGCAGGAAAAGATCCGCGAGGGCGAGGACAACGACATCCCCAGCATCATCAACGCCTCGCGGGCCGAGGGCATGCAGTCCTTCACCACCGCGCTCGCCGACCTGGTCAAGAAAGACTTCGTCACCGCCCGCACCGCCATGGCCTTCGCCCCCAACCGCGACGCCCTCGACAGCGAACTCAAGGGCGTCGAGGTCAAGGCCTCCACGCTCGTCAACCGCATCAAGAAGGCCTGACCCGCCATGCTCCGGCTCCGCCCCTCCCCCGCTCCAGCGGGGGAGGTGTTCGAGCGCAGCGAGAACGGAGGGGGTCCGTGTACCCCCCTTTCCCGCTGCCAAAGGCAGGAACTCAGAAGGATCAGAGCAATCAGCGAACAGCAGAGAAAGGCAGCACGCGGAGGTACGCGGGGGTCACGCGGGGGTTCGCGGAGGGGGAAAGAGGTTGTTAGAATGCGGCGATGCGTTCCCACCCGAGAATCCGCAAGACGATCAAGTGGGGTGGCGCGGCGGCGGCTGTTCTTCTGCTGATGGCGTGGGGGGCAAGCGGCTTCGGAGACGTGTATTGGGGCAGCCCGAGTGGATACATCGTGCGGGTCACCCAAGGGAACGCGATTGTGATGGTGACGTCCCCCGCGCCCCCGGGACCATCGCGGAGCGATCGGGGATATGCCAACAACGGCAAGGTGGTTTGGAATGTGGGCTGGTACTACAGCAAAGCCGCCTGGTTTCATCTGAACTGGATGCCCTGGCGCGAACCGCTCCGCGGAATGACCCGGGCGTTCATCATTCCCCTCTACCTCCCTGTGGGCGTTGCATCGATCGTCTGCCTGGCAGCATGGTGCCTCGACGCTCGCGCACGATGGCGCGTGCAGGGTCTGTGCCCGAAGTGCCGCTACGACCGCGAGGGGCTTGCGAAGGACGCGGTGTGTCCGGAGTGCGGGAGCAAGTGGGGGCCGGCATGAAGCCGCACCCCAGAATCCGCAAGACCATCAAATGGGGCGGCGCGGGGGTGACGGTGCTGCTGATGGTGGTGTGGATCGTGAGTCTCTGGCAAGGCATTGGCTACGTCCACCGCGAAGTCGGCTCGGCGGACCTCTGCGGCGGTCGCGTGATCCTGAACTCTGAGTCTTGGCCGCCGGGTGCGGGCCCCTCCTCCGGGCTGCACATTCACCCGTGGCGGTCACCAATGGACTGGACCCTGGGCTGGGTGCAAGGGGACCGCTTCTGGATTGCCATTCCCATTTGGATGCTGACGATTCCGGCAACCGTTCTTGCGACAATCGCCTGGCGTCTCGACTCCCTCGCCCGCCGCCGCGCGTTGCTCAACCTCTGCCCGAAGTGCCACTACGACCGCACGGGGCTCGCCAAGGGCGCGGTGTGTCCGGAATGCGGCGCGGCATCGCCGGTTCTTCTTTCCCGACCCTCCCAATCTCCTTCTCACTCTTCCCCGAACTCTGTGTAACTCCGTGCGACTCTGTGTTTCACGTCCGGAGATTGAAACACAGAGTCGCACAGAGTGTCACAGCGTGGAAGCGGACGACCGGAGGGGTCCCGGCCCATCCAATGACGCTCCGGACCGACCCTCATGGTTCGGGGTTCACGTTTTCCTGCTGCGATTCGCGCTCATTGCTTTCCCAGCCGCCCCCAAGCGCCTTGTACAGCGCCACCAGGTTCCCCGACACCGCCCGCTCGCTCTGCACCAGCGCATCCTGCGTGGAGAAGAGTTGCCCCTGCGCGCTGAGGACGTTGAGGAAGTCGGTCTTCCCCTCGGTGTAGAGCAGGCGGGCGAGGTCCACGGCGCGCCGGGCCGCGGCCTCGGCCTCCTGCAGTGCGGCCCGGCGCTGCTGCTCGGTCTGGAAGGCGACCAGCGCGGTCTCGACGTCGCGCAGGGCGGTGAGGACGGTGCGCTGGTACACCAGGCCCTGCTCGGTCGCGAGGGCCTCCTGCACGCGGATGTTGGCCCGGATGCGGCCCCCGTCGAGCAGCGGCCACGAGACGCCCGGGCCGATGGACCAGAAGCGGTTGGCGATCGAGCCAAGGCCCGCGACATCGCCCGCGGAGACGCCCAGCGAGCCGGTGAGCGAGAAGCGCGGGTACAGATCGGCCGTGGCCACGCCCACGCGGGCCGTCGCTGAGCGGATGCGCTCCTCGGCGGAGCGGATGTCCGGGCGGCGGCGGAGCAGATCGGAGGGGAGACCGACGGGGACCTCGGCCGGGGGCACGGGGATCGACGCGGCGTCGGCGAGCTCGTGCAGTAACGCCCCCGGCTCGCGGCCGAGCAGCACGCCCAGGGCGAACGTCGAGGCATTGATCGCCGACTCGAGCGTGGGGACGCGGGCGATCGTGCTGGCGACCTGCGACTCGGCGTTGGCGACGTCGAGGCCGGAGATGTAGCCCCCCTCGAAGCGCTGCTTGGTGACGGCGAGCGTCTCGCGCTGGGCCGCGAGGTTCTCGCGGGCGATGGCCAGTTGCCGCTGGGCCCCGCGAAGGTCGATGTACGTCGAGCCGACCTCGGCGACGACGGTGACTCGGGCATCGCGCCAGTCCTCGACCGCGGCCCGCTCATCGGCGCCCGCCGCCTCCACGCCGCGCCGGATGCCGCCGAAGGCGTCGATCTCCCACGCGGCGTCGAAGCCGGCGCGGAAGACATTGCCGGTGCCCCCGCCCTTGGTGCGGCTGCGAGCGGCCGATCCGCTCACATCGACCGTGGGGGAGAGCCCCGCCGCGGCGGCGTCCACCACGGCCCGGGCCTGGCGCACGCGGGATTCGGCGACGGCCACATCCAGGTTGTCCGCCGCGGCCCGCTCGACGAGGGATGTGAGCGTCTGGTCGCCGAAGGTCGTCCACCACCGGGCCACCTCGGCGGGCCCGGCGAAGGGGCGGCTCTTGAGCCCATCCATGCCGCTCGTGGGCACGGAGAGCCCGACAAACTCGCCGGCCGCCCTGGTCTGGACCGGCTCGTACTTCGGGCCGACGGTGCAGCCCCCGACCCACACGCACGCGGCGAGCATTCCCGGCAGAGCGCTCACGATTCTTCGATTCACCAAGCCGCACGGTCCTTTCTGGGCTCCCACCTGCTCACTTCTCGCTCCGCACGTCGCACTTTATTCGTACCGCAACGCCTCGATCGGGTCCATCCGCGAGGCCTTCCACGCGGGGTAGAAGCCGAAGACGATCCCGACCATGGCCGAGACGGCGATGGACGCGACGATCGCCTCCATCGAGGGCTCGATCGGCCACTTCATCACGCGCTTGACGAGCATCCCCCCGCCGCGCCCGAGCGCGAGGCCGATGATCCCGCCCGCGAGGCAGAGGACGGTGGCCTCGAGGAGGAACTGGGTGAGGATGTCCTTGCCACGGGCCCCGACGGCCATCCGCAGGCCGATCTCCTTGGTCCGCTCGGTGACGCTCACGAGCATGATGTTCATGATCCCGACGCCGCCGACGACCAGCGAGATCAGGGCGACGGAGAGGAGCAGGTTGGTCATCATCGCCGTCGTCGATTGCAGCCCCGCGGCCATCTCGGACATGTCGCGGATGCTGAAATCGTTGGGGTCGTCGGCGCGGAGATGGTGGCGCTCCCGGAGCACGGCGGTGATCTGCTCGATCGCCTCCTTCGACCGCCCCGCGCGGGCCGAGACCTGGATCTGGTCGATGTTGGCGAAGCGGACGGTGACGGGCATGTTCTGCTGCTGCTGGGCGGAGGGCACCGGATAGAGCCCCGCCGCGCCGGGATAGACGTTCTTCGAGCCGGCCGTGCCGCCGCTGGTCCCGGAGGCCTGCGTGGAGGCGGAGGAGTTGGCGGGCTGGCTGTTCGCGCCCGCGCTGGAGCTGGTGATGCGGTACTTGACGGTGGTCCACGGGGCGATGATGACGTCGTCCTGGTCCATGCCGAAGGTGTTGGCCCCCTTCGAGGAGAGCACGCCGACGACCTTCATCCCCACGTTCTGGATGCGGACCTCTTTTCCCACGGGCGAGAGGCCCTGGAAGAGCTCCCGCACGATGGTCTTGCCCACCACGCACACACGCCCGGCGTTGCGGACGTCCGCGTCGGTGAACATGTCGCCGTCGGCCATGTTCGTCCACCCCCGCACATCCAGGTACCGCGGCGTGGTGCCGTAGATGAAACTCGGGACCCAGTTGCGCTCCTGGTAGACGACCTGGCTGCGCACGCGCATGACCGGCGCGGCCCCGACCACCGCGTCGCACTCGCGTTCGATGGCGGCCGCGTCCTCGGCGGTCATGGTCAGCGTGCTCCCCGCGCCGAAGGTGACGCCGCCGCTGGAGGCGGTCCCGGGCATGATGAGCAGGTTGTTGGCCCCCATGCTCTCGATGGTCTTGCGGATGGCGCCGCTGGAGCCCTTGCCGATCTCCATCATGATGATGACCGCGGCGATGCCGATGACGATGCCGAGGATGGTGAGGGCCGAGCGCGTGACGTTGCGGCGCAGGGCGCGGGTGGCGATGGCGAAGGTCCTCAGGGCGGTCATGCGCGGGCTCCCTTCTGGTCCGCCGCAACCGGGGCCGCGGACTTCCTGCCGGAGTCGGATTCCACCAGCCCATCGCGGAGAACGATGGTGCGATCGCCGTACTCGGCGATCTCGGCGGAGTGGGTGACGAGCACGATCGTGATCCCCTCATCCCGATTGAGTTTCTGGAACATCTCGAGGATCTCGACGCTGGTGCGGGAGTCGAGGTTTCCCGTCGGTTCATCGGCGAAGAGGATCGAGGGCTTGTTGACGAGCGCCCGGGCAATCGCGACGCGCTGCTGCTGGCCGCCGGAGAGTTGCGTGGGCAGGTGGTCCATGCGGTCCTCGAGGCCGACCAGACGCAGCAGGTCTTCCGCCCGTTCTCGTCCTTCCCGGTCGCCGAGCCCCTCCTTGGAATAGGCCAGCGGCATCGTGACTTGCTCAATCGCGCTGGTGCGCGGCAGCAGATTGAAGCTCTGGAACACGAATCCGATCATCGTGCTTCGGATGGCCGCCCGCCGGTCCGGGCCCACACCGGTCACGTCTTCCCCGTCGAGCAAGTACCGCCCGGAGGTCGGATGGTCGAGGAACCCGAGCGTGTTCATGAGCGTGGTCTTCCCCGAGCCGCTCTGACCCATGAGCGAGACCATCTCACCGCGATCGATCGTGAGGGAGATTCCTCTGAGGACGTGCAAATCCATCTCGCCGAGGCGATACACACGGTGGATGTCGTGGAGTTCGATCAATCCTGTGGGGGTGGGTGTGGGGTTTTGGTTTTTAGGGCCCCCCCCCCCCCCCCCCCCCCCCCCCGCCGCTCCCCCCGGCCCCCCCCGCCCCCCGGGGCCGGGTGCCGCCGCTCCCCGTTGAGGTCGATGTGCCCGACGACCGCCTGCCACGGAACATCTGCGGTGCGAACGGGTTTGTGCCGCCCGCGGCGGCGGTTTGCTCGGCCGTCTGCTCGCCCACGATCACTTCCTGCCCCTCGGTCAGCCCGCCGCCCGACACCTCCGTCATTACGCCGTCGGAGAGCCCCGGCTGCACGTGCACCGGCTGGGGCTGGCCATCCTTGAGCACCCAAACGGTGCCGCTCCGCTCGTCTTTCTTGCCGGAGGTTGTCGATTCAACATCCGAACCCGTGGGCGACCACCGCAGTGCGGCGTTGGGCACCGCGAGAACGGAGTCCCGGTGGGCCACCTCGAACCGCACGTTCGCGGTCAGATAGGGCAGCAGGGTGAGATCCGCGTTGTCGGTCGCGATCTCGACCGTGTAGGTCACGACGTTCTGCGTCATGGTCGCGTTGAGCCGGATCTTTCGCACCTCCCCGCGGAATCTGCGGCCGCCGAATGCGTCCACGCCGAACGTCACCGACTGTCCCGGGTGGACGCTGCCGATGTCCGCCTCGTTGACCTGCACGAGAACTTCCATCTTGCTCAGGTCTTTGGCGATCAGGAACAGGCTGGGGGCGTTCAGGCTGGCCACGACGGTCTGGCCGATCTCGACCCGCTTGTCGATGAGCACGCCGCTGACCGGGGACGTGATGACGCAATACTTGACGTTTCGGGTGGTTCGCTGCACGGCCGCGTCTGCCTGCAGAACGCCGGCCTCGGCCTGGGCCTTGGCGGCTTCCGCCTGGGTCACCATGGCCCGGGCCTGCGAGATGGTCGCCTCCGCGACGCTCACCGCCGCGATGGCCTGCTCGAAGGCCGACTGGGCGGCGTCGTAGTCCACCCGCGAGAGCGCGGCGGTGTTCCCGAGCCGCTGGGCCCGCTCCCAATCGCGCCGAGCCTGTTCGAGTTTGGCCTTGGCTTGCTCCCGGTTCGCCTCGCCGACCTTGACCTGGGCCTGGGCGGCAAGGATCTGCGAGACGGCCTGTGCAACCTGTGCCTCGGCCGAGGCTTTCTGGGCCTTGGCCGAAGAAAAGTCCGCCTGGTACAGGGCGTCGTCGATCTTCGCGAGCGTCTGTCCCTCGACGACCTCCGATCGGTAGTCGAGGGTTTTGCCCGCCTTGTCGGTTCCGAAGGAGTCGATCTGGCCGTTGACCTGGGCGCCGACGTCGATGACGTCCTCGGGCACGACCGTTCCGGTCGCGCTGATCGTCTGGGAGATGTCCGTCTTTCTCATGCTCCCCGTTCGATAGGCCACCGGCGTGCTCTCTTTGGCGGCGTACCACGTCCACCCGAAATACCCGGCCGCACCGATCGCCGCCAGCACGATGACCCAAAGGATCGCTCGCTTCATTCGCCGCTCCATACACCCCGAAACGATGCCGGCGGATCGCCGCCGGGGAGGATACGGGCCTTGCGTGCCCATACGTACCCTGCCGCGAGCACCCAGATTTGCAGTCCGCGATGTTTGTCCGCTCAGGCCGCAATCCCGTCCACTCGGTGGGTACAACCCGGGTTCCGCCCTGGACGAATCGTTCGTTTGTGGCTCGCCACCCCCCATGCCGATATCCTGCCGCACTTCAGCCAGACCCGGAGACCCCCGATGAGCGGCGCCGACCTGCACCTGCCCCAACTTCCCAAGCTCGGCCAGACCTCTCGCACGGACAACTGGTGGATCCAACCGCTGCTGGTGTTTCTGGGCCTTGGCGCGTTCATCGTGTACTCCACGTGGGCCGCGCTCCAGGGCGTGAACTACTTCGTGCCCGGGACACACTATCTCTCGCCGATGTACTCGCCGGTGTTGTTCGATTCGTGGAAGATCGCGCCGCTCTCCTCCGGACACGCGTGGTTCGGGCCGTGGCCCGACTGGCTTCCCAAGACCATGTTCTTTCTCCCGCTCACCCCGGCGTTCCTGATCCTGTGGGCTCCGGGCGGGTTTCGGTTCACCTGCTACTACTACCGCGGGGCGTACTACAAGGCCTTCTGGGCCGATCCGATCTCGTGCTCGGTTGGCGAGCCCGGATTCCGCAAGGAGAACTATCGCGGCGAGCAGAAGTTTCCCCTGATCTTCCAGAACGTCCACCGCTACTTCTTCTATATCGCGGTGCTCTTCATCGGCCTGCTCTCCTACGACGCGATCACCTCGTACATCTTCGTTGCGGACAACGGCGGCAAGCACTTCGGCGTCGGCGTCGGCTCGCTCGTGCTGACGATCAACCCGATTCTTCTCGGTGGATATACCTTCGGCTGCCACGTTGCCCGCCACCTCATCGGCGGGCGGAGAGACTCCCTGAGCGAGTGTTCCACCAAGAAGGCCTACGACTGTGTTTCCTGCCTGAACCGCCGCCACATGCTCTGGGCGTGGCTCTCCCTCTTCTGGGTCGGCTTCACCGACTTCTACGTCCGCATGGTCGCGTCGGGAGCCTGGCACGATTTCCGCATTCTCTAATGGGTCCTCCGGGTCGCCCGCGACCCATTCCCGAACGGAACACGCATGGCAGAATTTCTGACTCACGAGCATGATGTGATCGTCATCGGCGCCGGCGGCGCGGGCCTTCGCGCGGCGATCGAAGCCGCCGCGGCGGGGGGCCTGTCCGTCGGGCTCATCTGCAAGTCCCTTCTTGGCAAGGCCCACACCGTGATGGCCGAGGGCGGAATGGCCGCGGCCATGGCCAACGTGGACGATCGCGACAGTTGGAAGGTCCACTTCGCCGACACCATGCGCGGCGGACAGTATCTGAACAACCCGATCATGGCCGAGCTGCACGCCAAGGAGGCCCCGGAGCGAGTCCGCGAGCTGGAAGCCTGGGGCGCGCTCTTCGATCGCACCAAGGACGGGCGCATACTGCAACGCAACTTCGGCGGGCACAAGTACCCGCGTCTGGCCCACGTCGGCGACCGCACCGGCCTGGAGATGATCCGCACGCTGCAGGACCACGGCATCCACCAGGGCATCGAGGTCTACATGGAGCACACGACGATCGCGTTGCTCCAGGACGGGCCGAACGGTCGGGTCACGGGGTGTTTCGGGTATGACCGCGAACTCGGTCGTTTCCGTGTTTTCAAGGCCAAGGCGATCGTGCTGGCGACCGGCGGTATCGGGCGTGCGTTCAAGATCACGTCCAACTCCTGGGAGTACACCGGCGACGGCCAGGCCCTTGCCTACAACGCCGGGGCCGACCTGACGGACATGGAGTTCGTCCAGTTCCACCCCACCGGGATGGTCTGGCCACCGTCGGTTCGCGGCATCCTCGTGACCGAGGGCGTGCGCGGCGAGGGGGGCGTCCTTCGCAACAGCGAGGGCAAGCGATTCATGTTCGACGACATCCCCGAAAACTACAAATCGTCCACGGCCGACAAGGAGGGCGAGGGCTGGCGCTACGTGACCGGCGACAAGGCCGCGCGTCGCCCGCCGGAACTCCTTACGCGCGATCACGTGGCCCGCTGCATCATGCGAGAGGTCAAGGCCGGGCGTGGCTCGCCGCACGGCGGGGTGTTCCTCGACATCGCGTGGATCAAGGAGCACGTTCCCAACGCGCCGGAGCACATCAAGAAGAAGCTTCCGAGCATGTACCACCAGTTCAAGCAGCTGGCCAACCTTGACATCACGACGACGCCGATGGAGGTCGGCCCCACGACGCACTACATCATGGGCGGCGTGCGGGTCGATGGCGTCACACAGATGACCACCGTCCCCGGGCTCTTCGCCGCGGGCGAGGTCGCCGCGGGCCTGCACGGGGCGAATCGGCTGGGCGGGAACTCGCTCTCCGACCTCGTGGTCTTCGGCAAGCGCGCCGGCGAGCACGCGGCCGAGTGGGCCCGCAAGCAGCCTCCATCGAAGCTGGACGAATCACGACTCGACAACGCGGCCAAGGAGGCCCTTGCCCCGTTCGATCGGAGTGGGGGAGAGAACCCCTTCGGCGTTCAGCACGCGCTCCAGGACATGATGCAGGAAAAAGTCGGCATCGTGCGGAACGAATCGGACATGGGCGCGGCGCTCGACGCCTTGGCCAAGCTCAAGGCCCGCTCCGCCGGCGTGGGGATCGACGGCAACCGCGAGTACAACCCCGGATGGCACACCTGCCTGGACCTTCGCAACCTGATGTGCGTGTCCGAGGCGATCACGCGCAGCGCGCTGGACCGCCGTGAGTCGCGGGGCGGGCACTTCCGCGAGGACTTCCCCAACAAGGAAGCCGCCTTCGCCAACCACAACACGATCGTCCGCAGGGCTTCCGACGGCTCCATGCAACTCTCCCGTCAGCCACTGGTCCCGACCCGTGATGACCTCAAGCAGGTCATCGAGGAGAACAAGTAAATGGCGAATCCCGCCAACGGAACTCCGGCCACCTTCCGCATCTGGTCCGGCCAGCGCGAGGCAGCCGCGTTCAAGGACTTCACGACCACCGTCACCGAGGGCATGGTCGTGCTCGACGCGGTGCACCAGATCCAGGCCGAGACGGCCCCGACGCTGGCGTGCCGATGGAACTGCAAGGCCGGCAAGTGCGGCTCGTGCTCGGCGGAGATCAACGGCAAGCCCCGGCTGATGTGCATGACGCGTTTGGACGAGCTGGATCTGTCGCGCCCCGTCGTCGTCGAGCCGATGCGATCGTTCCCGCACGTCAAGGACCTCGTCACCGACGTCTCGTGGAACTTCCGGGTCAAGAAGCGGATCAAGCCCTTCAAGCCACGCAAGCCCGACGCCCCCGACGGCACGTGGCGCATGCAGCAGGCCGACGTGGACCGGGTGCAGGAGTTCCGCAAGTGCATCGAGTGTTTCCTGTGCCAGGACGTGTGCCACGTCCTGCGCGACCACCACAAGCACCCGGAGTTTGCCGGGCCGCGCCACTTTGTCTACACCGCCGCGCTGGAGATGCACCCGCTCGACACGGAGAACCGGCTGGCCGACCTGAAGGGCACCGACGGCCACGGCGGCATCGGGTACTGCAACATCACCAAGTGCTGCACGAAGGTGTGTCCGGAACATATCACCATCACCGACAACGCGATCATTCCGCTCAAGGAACGCGTCGTTGATGAGTACTACGACCCGATCGCCAAGCTCTTCAAGGTCTTCAAGCCCAAGGGCTGAGCCGAGCCGAGGCGGCGACGCGAATCGCGGGAAGCGACCCGGGAGAGGCGTGAAGCGATTCGTGCGGATCGAGCAAGGGAGGGTCTACGGCCGGGCACGCCCGACCGGCTTGTCCGTCTCGATCGTCACGCCGATGAACACCCGCACGAAGTCCTTCACCGGGATCGCGAAGATTCCCGCTTTGGTCGGGTAGCCCGCGGCTCGCCCCGGCTCTCCCTTGGGCTTGAACGTGTTTCCGTGCGGGTTCCAGAGCGTGAGCGTGTCCTCCGGCGCGTCGTAGCCGATGACGGCATAGGCGTGCTTGCCGCTGATGCCCGGGGGCTGGTGTTCCTGTCCGGTGCCGGTCGCCACCAGCCGGCCCGCGTCCATCGCGGCCTTCACGCCCGCCCGCACCTTGCTCGCGAGCACATCGACATCTCCCGCGGGCTCCATCGGGACCGTTCCCGCGGCCGGGGCGATCCGACGCTTGTTGCGGTCGAACTCCTCGGGGATCCAGCCCTTTCGGGCCCGCTTGAGCACGATCCGCTCGGTGCGATGCCCGGTGAGCATCTGGATCACGCCCGCCGAACTGCCGCCCTTGGCGATCGCGTCGGTGGCGCTCTCCATCTCGTGACGAGCCGGGTTGTCTTCACGGCGGAGCGAGCCATAGGCCTTCTCCAGCACGGCCAGCCACAGCCCGTCCTGTCCGCCCTTGTCGCCGGTGGTGGAAGAGATCGCGATCTCGGCGTCGGTCAGCGGCGAGACCCGCACCGTCCGGCCGTTGCCGAACTTCACGTTGTACCCCTCGACGCCCGTGAGCGGGGTGATCATGTCCTTGAACGCTGCCGGGTTCCGCTTGGCCAGCCCGCCCAGCGGCGCGACCAGGAAGCAGTCGCCCAGCGGTCCCTGGTGGCAATGGTCGATCGTCACGCCGCGCTCGCTCTTGAAGAGATCGCGATCGGTCTTCTCGATGCGGGTCAGGCACTGCACAAATCGCCCGTGGAAATCCGGCACCGGTGAAGCCGGCCGGGCGATGCGACCGGGGAGGGAATCGGCGGGGCTCGGCATGTCCTGGCCGTCGGGCCGGGTTGTATGCTCCGTCGAATCTTCCCGATCGGAATCCAGGCCCGGAGACGCACGGGCCGGACGAAGCGGCCTCGCTGTGCCCAGGTACTCGAGCGTCAACGGGGGGAGTTCGAACTTCTCGCTGCGCACGATCCGCTTGATGGCCGCCGCGGCCGCGGCCGCCGAACCCGTGAGCGCCGGATCGACGCAGGCTTTGTCCACCTCGGCCGGGGACAGGGTTCCGTCGTTGTCAGAATCCCATGACGCGAACTGGGCTTTGATGACCTCTGAAAAGTGCGGCCGTTTGCCGGCCGCCTGTCCGAGGGCCGAGGGGGCAACCAGCGCCAACGCCGCGCAGAAAGACAGCACTCGTTTCATCATGATCCCAGTCTAACGGCGAGGTCCCTGGCTCGTTGCAATGATCGAGGGCTTTGGCAGAATCTCGTGCGCACACGGCGTCGCGGGCGGATCAGTGCCCGCCGGACGCCGAAGGCGAATCGGTGTCCGCGTCGCGGTGCATCCATTTGGTCAGCAGAGGGGCCAGAGCGAAGAGCATGAGTGTGGCGACGCCCGCCGCGATGCCGATCTTCCCGAACACGTCCCCGTACACGCCCACGGTTTCCAGTGGCACGGGAATACCCGCGCCGCCGTTCTCGCCGTGGCCGATGCCGGTGAACTGGGCGATGATGGCCGCGAGGAGGTTCGAGAATGCCGTTGCCAGGAACCAGCCTCCCATGACCATGCTCACGATTCGCGTCGGCGAGAGCCGCGTAACCATCGAGAGACCCACGGGCGAAAGGCACAGCTCACCGGTGGTGTGCAGGGCGTATCCGAGAACCAGCAGCCACATCGAGGCCATGCCCCGCGAGTCCGAGTGCTCGGCGGCCCACCAGAACACTCCGAACCCAAGCCCGAGTTGGGCCAGGCCGAGGGCGAACTTGATGGCGGTGCTCGGCTCCCGATTGCGCCGTCCCAGGAATCCCCACAGGGCCGAGAAGATCAGGCCGAAGATCATGATGCAGACGGGATTGACGGCCTGGAACACCGATGCGGGCACTTCCTTGCCGCCCACCACCATTCCCACGTGCGCCGGGCCGAGGGTCCATGTCAACGTGGGATTGGCGGGTGGTGGTGGCGAGCCCTGGGCGTTGGTCGCGCTATCCCGCAGCTTCTTGTACCCCTCACGAAGAGCATCCAGTTGATCGAGCGTGAAGGCACGTCGTCCAGAAAAAGAAAGGAGACTGTCGGCATCCGATTCGGGATCATCGAGCCTGTCGCCGACCTTCTTGTGCCAAGTGATGGTGCCTTCGAGAAGGGAGGGATGGAGATCCTTGAGCGTCAGTTGCTTCGTCTGGGCGGGCCCTGACGGAGAATCCCCGGCCGGCCGCACCACCACAACAACGTCTCCGGCCTTCGCGATCGAACCGGTCGGCACGCGAAGTTCGACGATCTTCGCCTCCGACCCGCCCTTGATCACGACATCGGTCGCATCGAAGGGGTAGCCGAGCTGGTCTTGCGTCGGCGTGAATGTCAAGGAAGCACCGAGGTCGGTGGTCTGGATCGTCCTCGACCCGTCCCGCTGAGTGACCCGGGCTACATTGCGGTCGGTGAAGTTGTTGACGCTGCTGCCGGCCTGCTCAAAGAACGCCCAGAAGAGCATCGAAAAGAACATCATCACCAGCACGACAAACAGGCGCTCTCGCTCGATCTTCGTGCCGCGAAACGCCTCGATCAAGATGACGCCCAGGGCCACGATCCCGAGGGCCGACAGGATGTACTTGGCGACATCGGAGTAGTTCACCATCAGAGCGATCAGGGGAACCACCGCCAGGGTTCCCAGGCAGACCAACAGATAGCCCCCGATTCCCTCCCGTCCCTTCGGTGGACGCCCGGCGGAAGCGGATAGTCCGCCCTTGCCGGCGCCGATCGCCGAGGCCACGGCGGCAACTATCAGGGCTACGCCGACGGGCGCGTTGACGGCGAGCAGAAGCGGATCATCGCGCTGCACCCAGACCATTCCAGCCGCCGCTACCAGCGAGCCCGACAGGATCAATACCTGCGTCAGAATGGTCGGCGCGACGAACACCGCCACGCCGATGAGCATTCCGATCGTGGCGAGACCGAAGCCGTAGTGCCAGCCGAACGTTTCGCCCACATACCCGCAGATCAGCGGGGCCAAGGCCGCTCCAAGGTTGATGCCGATGTAGAAAATCGTGAACCCGGAGTCCCGTTTCGGACTTCCCTTCGGGTACAACGATCCGACGATCGTCGAGATGTTTGGCTTGAAGAACCCGTTTCCACAGATCAGCAGCGCAAGCGCGCCGAAGAACGCGACCGTGTTTTCCACGGTCATCAGGAGGTGCCCGGCCGCCATCAGCAGCCCACCAAGCAGCACCGCCCGCCGCGTGCCGAGAACCCTGTCCGCCAGCATGCCCCCGATGAACGGCGTCGCGTACACAAGCGCCGTGTACGCCCCGTAGACGGCGTACGCCCGCTTGTCGCCGTAGCCGAGGAACCCCTTGGTCATGTAGAAGATCAGAAGGGCACGCATCCCGTAGTAGGAAAAACGTTCCCACATCTCCGCGAAGAACAGCATGAAAAGTCCGGGTGGGTGGCCCAGAAACTTCTGCATCGTTTCGTGCGTCACCCCGGGCCCAGGCTGATTCAACACGGTGCCGAATCCGGTCGGGTCATTGGGGACGGGCGTATGGCCGGAGTTGCTCATGGAGGTTCCTCGAGGGGACTGGGCGGAGAGCATAACCGAAAGAACAGCCGCCGGTTGTCCGGATTCCGATAGCCTCCATCGACTTCACTGCCCCAGCGCCCGCAAAACAACCGTCGCGTACGCCCCACGGCCCAAGGCGAATCGAAGCGTCCGTTTGTGGGCCTTTGGACTTCCCATTTCGTCCTGTTCCGGCGGGGTCATCTCGAAACCCTCCGCGATCACGAACAGCGCCCGGTTTGCCTCCCCGAAGTACGGCCGCCGAAAACCCGGGATGCCCAGGTCTTCCTGGCGGATTCCCTCTTCCTCCAGAACGGCCGCGGCCTCGACGCCCCACGGTGCCACCAGTTCCGTCCTCGGGCCCAGCACGGGCATGTGGGCGTGCGGCCAGGCCTCGCCCACGGCGACGGCCGGGGGGAACAGCATCGGCCCGAAGTCGTCGTTTGCCCGCAGCGCAGCCAGCGGCCGGACCCGGCCCGGACCCTCTGGCATTTTCGCCAACTCCCCGATGGCCGCGTCGCCCACGATCCGTTGGGCCAGCCGGCGCGCCGTCGCGTTCCAGATGTGCGATTGGTAGGCCTCCACCGCCATCTGCTGCGTGAAGTGTGGCAACGCGGCAAACGCTTGGGCGAAGCTTCCGCCCGCCGCGAGCGTCTCGATCGCCCGGCGCTCGGGGCAGCGGGGCAGCTCGGTGGCGAGTCGCTGCCACTCCCCCCAGTGCCGAGCGCACGCTCGGGTGAACGCCCTTGTTTTTCCCGTGTCCTTCCGGGCCGGCGTTCCGATCGCCAGCCGGAGTGCGCCCTCGAATTCGCCCTTGATCAGGCGAGGTCCGATGAACCCCTGGCCGTGGCGGGCCGAGCCGAACCGCTGGGCCCCAAAGTAGTTCATCACCAGCAGGCTGCCGCCCGAGCGAAGCAGGCCCGCGCGGTGGTCCATTTCGTTGCACGCGGCCTTGGAGAGATCCCGCACCACGATCTCGAATCGATTCCCCTCGATGCACTCCGCTGTCACCGGCATGCCGGACCATCCCAACAGCCGGGCCGACCAGCCGCGATCATCAACCTGTCGGGGCACGCGGCCGTCCCCCGGTTCGACGGAGACCATCTGCACAGTCCGTGCGTGCTTGTCCTTGAGGCCCGCGTAGTCCACCCTCCCGCCGCCCACGCCGACGGCGCGCCCGAACATCCCCGTTGCCTCGGGCGTGGCGAGCGACCGCTTGGTGAGCTCGTAGACCGCGTGGGGAGCCTCGCCGGAACGGGAGGGAGAGAGCGCCGCCAAGAACGCCGGCATCGGGCGCTCGGTCACGGCGAAGTCCTCGGGCTGCCTGCGGATGGTCATTCGGGCCGGATGGTAGTGCCCGGCTCGCGCATGCCTAGACGTGGTCCAGGAATTCCTGGTACGTCGTGGTGTACCCGGCGGTCGTGAACGAATCCACGTCCATGGGGATCTCCGGGAGGTTGCGCTGCGCCGGGAACGGCTGGTCGTGGCGATTGAAGATGTCCACCATGAGCGGATCCTCGATCGCGGTGTTGACGTTGACGTCCCGCCAATAGATGTAGCCGCAGTTTCCCGCCGTCCAGTTCATGCCCGTGCGAACCAGGTGTGCGATCATCTGCTCGAACACCCAGGCGTTCTGCTTGCTCGGCCAGGTGATCGTCGGCCATACCACGGCGCCCGCACGGGTCATGCACGACCGGACCGCGTTGACATGGTCGATCAGCGCGTTCCAGAGCGGGTGGTGCACGCGCGGCGGGGCGTATCGGTTGCCGGGCGTGAGATACAGTCCCGGCGAGCTCGACCTGATGTAGTCCATCAGGAAGCTGAAGTTTGGCCACCCGTTGCAGTCGTACGTGCGCCACGTGGGCGCGGACACATTGAAGTTCATCGTCGGCGGCTGAACGGGCGGACCGCCGGGCACGGCGGGCAGCCTGAAGATTCCCGAATCCACGAGCACCCGTCGGATGGCGCGATACATGAGGAGCAGCGCCCAGTTGTTGAAGGTTGTCATCGCCGTCTGGAAGTTCGGGTGACTCCAGATGAACATTTCCGGGGAGAGCGCCTTGACGCCCGGGGGCATGTTGGCACGGGCACGGGGACTTGAATAGATGGCCGCAAGCTGCGGCTGGGTCAGATTCCAGCCGGTGTATCCGCCCTCGTTGTCGGTCCAGATGCCGTCGAGCGTGAGGCCGCGCCGCCGGAGTTCCCGCCCGAACGGCCGCAGCATCATGATGTTCCGAGATATCTTGAGACCGCCATTCTCGAACAGGTAGAGCGGGTCGGCGCCATAGGTCGTGTAGCTCTCGTACCGAAGGATCCATCGGAGAAAGACGACGCGCTTGCCGGGGGGCAGAGCTCCGATCTCGTTGCTGATCCTCCACGCCTGCTGTTGGGCCTTGGATGGGATCTGCTCCGGATGCGCGGAGTCGTACCAGCCCTGCCACTGGGGCATGGGCGTGATGTCCGTCGTTGGCGTTGCTTCCGTCGAAAAAATGCGATTGTGCTGCACGGCTGGGTTGCTCCGTCGCGTCCCTTGAAAGCAGGGTCATGGCTTTCGCGGAAGGCGGCCTCGCTGTTGTGATCGACCAGCCGAGCGACCCGATTCCCGTGACGGCATGGGCACGACACACATGAATCTCCGAGGCGGGTCTGATCCCGCTCGACTCGGATTTCCGGCAATCTCCGCCAGGGTTATCGGTTCGGTTGCCTGGAATTCTGTGTGGCTTGCACCGGCCAACGCCAGAAACCGACACCGTGGAGCGTGCCATCCGGTCCTCAAACTGCCTGCGGGGCGCGAACCCTCCCATCGCGTATTCGGTACAACTCCGTGGGCCATAGGGGGTTGGGCGCGTCCCCCGTCATGCAACCGAGTTGTTTGGAGGTGCACAGTGAAAGTTTCTCTCATCCCCAAAATCGCGGTGCTGGTGGGAGCCGCCGGTAGCCTGGCTCTGTCTGGCCAAGCTTGGGCCGGTGACCGATCCGGCCATGGACACAACGATTGCGGCCGGCCCTCGGTTCGTGTCGGGTTCGGACTTTCCAGCTACCGCTCGGGTGTTTCGTTTGGATTCGGCACCAGATTCCGGTCCTACGACTGTGATTCGCGGTTTTCTTACCACGTTCCCCGATATCGCGCGCCGGTTTTCGTGAGCCAGCCCTGCTACACGACGTACTCCCCATATCTCTACACCTATCCCCGCGTGGTGGTGGTGTCACAGCCCGTGGTCACGCGGCCGGTGCTCATCCAGCAGCCTGTGTACGTGCAGGCCCCGCCCGTGGAGCAACCCGTGGCCGTGCTTGATTCGGCGAGCTCCGGGAGCACGGCCCCCGGCAGCGCCCAGACCTCGGGAGAGCCCGAGCAGGGCCGATACCAGGATCGCGAACTCGGCGACGCGTACCTGCGCATGAACGACCCGGAGAACGCTGCACGGGTATACAAGCGCTACCTGAGCGCTTGGAGCGGCGACGGCACGGTGACACGCAATCTGGGCTTTGCTCAGATTGATCGCGGCGACGTGCAGGATGGCTTCCGGTCCGTCGTACAGGGATACAGACTGGAGAAGGACCTCATCAAGCGACCTATCCGCATGGAGGACCTCGGCGGGAAGATCGGATTCGAGCGGCTGTTGGACGCAGCCACCAAGGGCGCGGCCGGTACAAACACAGCCGAGGGTTGGCTCACGGTGGCCCTCCTGCAGCATACCGGCGGGAACCGCGAGGCAGCGGGGACCGCGTTCCAGAAGGCCAAAGAGGCCGGGCTGGACGAGGACACGATGGATTTGTTTGCCGCGGAAGTTGGCAAACCCGCGAAGTGAATGAGACGTAGTAGGTGGGGGCAGACGCACCGAACGACACGACTGGACCTTCTCGAGCCTTTCCTCCTTGGTTACGCCGGCCGCGATGTACGTCGCGATCGGCGTTGTTTTTGGGGAGGGGCGGCGAGATCCTGTGGCGGCCTGCGCCGGTCGGCTCTGATCAGGCGCCGGGTTTGAGCCAGGTGGTGCTGAGGAGTTGCTTTTCCGTGTCGTAGACCATCTGGGGGTTGGCCTTGAGCAGTCCGCACAGGGCGGCCAGCTCGCCGGGGGAGTCGAGGTCGATGTGGACCGACTGTCCACCTTGGAGTTTCAGATAGATACGTCCGGTGTTCGACTCGGCGTGCCAGTAGGCGCTGTAGGCGGTGATGGGTTCCATGGGGGTTCCTTGGTGTTCCTCTCGCTCACGCGAGAGGTTCTTTGCGTGAGGCCCGCCATTGGGTAATGGCGGCGTGCTGGGCGTCGAGAGAGTTGATGGCGAGGCGAGTTTCGCGGAGGAGGATCAGAGACCCGTGGACCAGGCCTCCCACGCCGAGCACGGCCGCGCCGATCATGGCGGCCTGGGCGACGTGATCGAGCGAGTGGATGTTGAAGTATCCCGCGAACGCCCCGACGAGGGCGACGCACGTGCCCGCGGCGAAGCAGGCCGCGGCGAGGTAGAAGCGGCGGAGGGCGCGGATGAGCAGCGTGGCGCGTCGCGTGGAGTGCTGGAAGTCGGCCTGTTGGAACTGGACGATGGGGTCGTTGGTCGTCGAGGAGACGATGGCCGTCGCGGCCATCTTGGCCCGATCGGAGGCGCGTGCGAGGCGGTTGGACGTCCCGAGGGCGAGGACGGTCGAGGCGTTTGTGAGGATGGCGGGGGCCGCCAAAAAGGAGAGCGCGGCGAATGCGTTGTCGGATACGGACATGATCTGGGACATCGTCGGAGGGTAGGGTCACTTGGGCCAGAAGTAGGCGAAGATGGTCGCCGTGATGAGGGCGTAGACGACACCGTCTATGAAGTTCATGACCATGGCCCGCCGGGACTTCTGGAACCACAGGTCATTGGGGAAGCTGGCGAAGCAGTAGGCGAGGATGCCCCCGGTGGCGATGACCTGGAAGACCTTGGCGAAGGTGGGCGCCATTCCGGCGGCAATGGTCGTGCCGCCCACGTTCACACCGATGATGGAGCCATGCGGAAGCACGGCCCAGCCGAGATACGCGAGGACCGCGCTCGCGACGAGAAAGAAGAGAAAGGTCAGGAACATGTTGAGGCTCATGCTGGGGTCGGCCCAGACGCGAAGGTGCCCCATGGCTCCGGCGACCCACTTCTCCTTCGCCCAACGCGTTCTTTCCTCCTTGGTCATGCCGCGGCACGACTGGGGTTCGGGAAACATGTAGTCGCCGGGCGCGATGCCCATGCGCCGAATCGTGTCGATGAACTCCGACTCCTTGGGGATTGCGAGGGTGTCCTTCTTGTGGTGACCGATGACCATCCAGCAGAGGAAACTGACGATCCAGACGACCACGCCGGAAACCAGAATCGGAAGCCAAAGGTGGGCGAGGAACTCCATGGATTCTCCTTCGGAACCACGACGTGCCCGCACTGTGAGTCCGTTTCAGGGGTGCGGGGCGGGGCGGGATCGCCTGGATATCGTGTATTGTGGGCGGATTTGAGTATTTCCGAAGGGAGCAGGCCCACTCCCACGACCACCGAAGATGGGGCCAGCCACGCCTAACTCATTGCCAAATAGGAGTTTGCCGATGCACGCCCAACCCAGCTCACCTTTCCCATCCGGCGGCGAGACATCCAGCCCCGGGCCGAATCCCAGAGACGCCCAACTGAAAGCGGCCATGACCGCCTTCAAGAAGCGATACAAACTGACGGTGCTCAACGACGAGAGCAAGCTCGGCGGCGGGCGGCCGGTAACGGGAGGGAAGAAGAGCGCGATCTCCGGGATCGTGCCGCCGCGCGAGTTTCCGATGGATGTGTGGCAGGAACTGGCGCGCCAGGGGCGGATCAAGGATGTTGGTGGGGGGTTTTTTGGGATGGTGTGACGGACTCGACCACACAATCCATTACAGATGCTTCTTGGCATTTAGAAATACTCTCCAATGGCATCCGTCCTGATTCCACAAGGAAATCAGGGTTCCTGAATCGAACCACATCTCACGACCATCGTGCAATTGGACTCGGTATGCAGGAGGGCGAGCAATCCCGTCCGGGTCACAATCGCGAACCTCCAGCACTCGACCCTGACCAAGCTCAGTCTCTTCGTCATTGATCTTCTGCCAGACCCCCAGAACATCTCCAGCGCAAGGAAAGCGACCCGGAAGACCCGACTTTCTTGTGGGAGTATCGGGACAAACACGGCCGGTGTGATATCGCTGTCCCGGGCCCGCAGTGGTCCTTTTCTTGCGCGCCATGTGCAGCGTCCCACGATACAGGTAATGCTACAGAGCGGGGATCAATCGCTTACCACTCCGGCCCCCCGGTATACCGCCCATACACATCCGCCATGGCCTGCACCATCTCGCCGAGCGTGCAGTTGGCCAGCGCCCCGTCCACGAGGGCGGGCATGAGGTTGAAGGTGTCCAGGCCTTGGGCGTCGAGGGCCGGGTCGCCCTTGCGGGCGGTCTCGCGGATTCGGTCCAGGGCCTTCTGGACGCCCGCCGCGTCGCGCTTGGCCTTGAACTTGGTCAGGCGATCGACCTGATCGGTCTCGACGGTATGGGGAATCTGGAGGATGTCGATGGGACGCTCATCGGAGCCCTCGGTGAAGGCATTGACACCCACGATGATGCGGTCGTGGGCCTCGCACTCCTCGCTGAAGCGGTAGGAGGCCTCGGCAATCTGGCGGCGGAAGTACCCCTTGTTGATCCCGGCGACGACGGAGCGGCCGTAGGTGGGGCGCGCGGTGTACGCCGGGTGTTTCGAGAGATCGAGGTTGGCACCCCCACTGGCAGACGAGCTGCCAGTGCCACCCCGTCCGAGCGCGGCTCCGTACTCACCCATGCGGTCGATTTCCATGAGGTAGTCGAGGGCGTCGGACTCCATCTTGTCGGTGAGCGATTCGATGAACCAACTCCCGCCGAGAGGATCGACGGTGCGGGTGACGCCCGTTTCGTACGCGAGGATCTGCTGCGTGCGGAGAGCGACCGTGACGGCCTGCTCGGTCGGAAGGCCGAGGGTCTCGTCCATGGAATCGGTGTGGAGGGACTGGCACCCGCCGAGCGCCGCGGCCATGGCCTGGTAGGCGACGCGGACGATGTTGTTCATGGGCTGCTGCTCGGTGAGCGAGCAACCGGCGGTCTGGACGTGGGTCTTCATGAACATGCTGCGTTCGCTGGTTGCGCCGTAGCGGTGCTTCATGGCGCGGGCCCAGATGCGACGGGCGGCGCGGAGCTTGCAGATTTCCTCGAAGAACTCGTTGTGTGAGTTGAAGAAGAAGGAGAGGCGCGGGGCGAAGGAATCGAGCGGGAGGCCGCGCTCGAGGCAGGCTTCGACGTATTCGAGGCCGTCGCGGAGGGTGAAGGCGAGTTCCTGGGTGGCGGTAGAGCCGGCCTCGCGGATGTGGTAGCCGGAGATGGAGACGGAGTTCCACTTGGGGACAAAGCGGGACTGGAACTCGATGGTGTCCACCACGAGTTTCACGCTGTGGTCGGGCGGGTAGATGAACTCGTTTTGCGAGTGGAACTCTTTGAGGATGTCGTTCTGGAGCGTGCCGCCGAGGTCGTTCCAGGAGATGTTCCGCTGCTTGGCCATGGCCAGGTACATGGCCCAGATCACGCAGGCGGGCCCGTTGATGGTCTGCGAGACGGTGACCGCCCCCACGGGGATGTCGGCATAGAGGCGGTGCATGTCCTCGATGGTGTCGATGGCGACGCCGCAGCGGCCGACCTCGCCGGCGGAGAGTTCGTCGTCCGAGTCGCGTCCCATGAGCGTGGGAAGATCGAACGCGGTGGAGAGGCCGGTGTTCGACGCGACCTTGTTGGACGACCGGGCCTGCTCCAGGAGGTACTTGAACCGGTTGTTGGTATCGTCGGCGGAGCCGAATCCGGCGAACTGGCGCATCGTCCAGAGGCGAGAGCGGTAGCCGTCGGGGAAGAGGCCGCGCGTGAAGGGGTACTTGCCGGGGGCGTTGATGTCGCGCTCGAAGTGCCTGAGCGACTCGGGCGGGTTCGACGGCGCGTAGGTGGGATTCAAGACGAGGCCCGAGATCGTGACGGTGTGCGGATCGACGGCGGGCGCCGGGCGCGCGTGGGGCTTGGTGGGCGAGGCCGGCGTGGTCGGATTGATGGTGCTCATGGTGTGCCCCGGGGTTGGCCTGTGGTCGGGCCGGAACTGGTGTGTGTGAGTATACGTTTGCGGACGAATCCCCATGGGAAGTTGGGCGAGAGAGCGGTTGTGGGGCATCCTTGGGGTGCCCCGTCGCTCGTCGGGGCCGATAAGTGCAGGGAGTTCCCGGGGAACCCGCGCGGAGCGGGATGCGAACGGTTTCAGAACCGATGGACTCGGTCGGCGGGTTGTGTGTTGACTTGATGGAGCACCGTGATGACGAAAGCGACTACGTGGACGATGGCGGCTGGACTCGCGCTCGCGGCTTCTGTGGCGAGCCTCCAGCGCGCGCACGCGCAATGGGTGGCGATGCCGATCTCGTCGAGCGCCGATCCGGATCCGCTGGTGCGACCGATCGGTCTGACGTTCGCTCCGGGGGACTTCAAGCGTGTGTTCGTGCTGCAGAAGGGCGGACAGATCAGGACCATCGATCTGACCACGCAGCCGATGCCCGCGCTGCAGCCTTCGGCGTCCGCATTCCTGAATCTGTTCTCGGCGTTGCGTCCGGCGGTCTTGTCGCCCCCTCAGACGCCGGCCAACAACAGCGATGAACGGGGGCTGCTGGGCCTGGCCTTCCACCCGCAATATCAGAGCAATGGGAAGTTCTACGTCTACTACAGCAGCACGACGATCACCGGGATGCCCACCGGCTTCAACTACACGCAGAACATCGTCGAGTTCATCGTGCCCGACCGGAACAACCCGGTGGCGGACATTTCCACCGGCCGGATCGTGCTGCGCGTACAGCATCCGACCTCGACGACCGCCACGAACCACAACGGGGGCGGCCTGGCGTTCGGGCCCGACGGATATCTGTACGCCTCGATCGGCGACGGCGGGGCTGGCGGCGACACCGGCACGGGCCATGTGCCCGAGATCGGCAACGGCCAGGACACCGGACGGCTGCTCGGCAAGCTCATCCGAATCGACGTGGACTCCGTCGGCCCCGCGGCGCAGGGGCTGCTCTGGACCAGCACCAACGCGGCGAGCACCTACGACGACTCGATCGTGGCGTACGCCGTTCCGGCGGACAATCCGACCCTGCCCGTGGTGCTCTACGGCGGCGCCGTGGCGCGACGCGAGATCTGGGCCTACGGCCTTCGCAACACGTGGCGGTTTTCGTTCGACCGAGCGACCGGCGACGTCTGGCTGGCCGACGTCGGGCAGGGGGCCTGGGAGGAGATCGACTTCCAACCCGCGTACACCGGCGACAACGCGGCGGCGGTCGCGGGACGAAACTACGGGTGGCGCTGCTACGAGGGCACCGTGGCGTACAACCTGAACGCGGACCCGAATCCGCCGGGAGAGAATCTCTGCCCGGCGACCTACGACGCCGCCGGCCTCACGCCGCCACTGGGCGTCTATTCGCACACGACCGCACAGGCGAACACCAATCCGCCGCGAAAGTTGACGGTGGCCGGAACCAACGCCAACATCCTCGGGTGCTCGATCACGGGTGGGTATGTGTATCGAGGGTGCAAGATCCCCGCGCTGGAGGGGCAATACGTGTTCACGGACTACTGCCAGTCCACCGTGTACTCGACGAGCATCAACCCGGGCACCGGACTGCTCAACCAGCCGACGTCGTGGAGCGGCGTGTTCGGCGGCTCGACGGCGGTCACGCCGAACGTGCCCGCCGCGCCGGCCAGCGGGGGATGCGTGTCGTTCGGGGAGGATGCCTACGGCGAGATGTACATGGTCATCCAGTCGCCGGCCAATATCTACAAGTTCGTGCCCACCGCGTCGGGAACCATTCCCCTGGCCAACCCGGACTACAACCGGAACGGGTCCTTGGAGGTGCAGGACATCTTCGACTTCCTCAACGGTTGGATCGTGGCGTCGAGCCAGGCGGACTTCAACCGAAGCGGGAGCCTGGAAGTTCAGGACATCTTTGATTATCTGAACGGCTGGTTCGGCGGGTGCGCGGGATAGGCGTCGTTCGCGCTACGCTCCAAAATAGTCGCGCAGCTGCCCGAGCTCATCCTCGACCTGGGATGGGTCGTTCACGGTCTCGGCGATGACCTCCCGCAAGATACGGCGGAAGCGCCGTTTCATCGTTTGGAGCATGTTGCTGGCCTGGGCGTCGTCGGTCGCGTTGATGCGACGGGCGAGGTCGGTGAGCGGAAGGGCGGTGGTGCGCCGCAGCGCGGGCCCGAGAACGTTGAGGTTGAAGGCCGTCCAGTGCGCATCAAGACCGTCGGCGAGACAGGCTTCTTCGAGCCGGGACAGGGTGATTTCGACGACGGCCGCGGCCCATGCCCGATCGAAGGAATCGTCGAGCGGGCCTCGCGGCGTTTTCGCAGCGGCCCCGCCGTCGCGTGCGCAGGAGGCGTCGAGTTCGACATGCGTGGGACCGTTCGGGCCGCCCCGCCCCGACTGGCGGCCCTTGTGGGCCTTGCCGAGCCTGTGCTGGTCCACGAGGAAGTTCCGCAGGGCCTGCTTGAGAAACGAGCGGAAACGACCCTTGGCCGGGTCGGCACGCCCAATGAGATCGCGGGAGAGCACCACCTGGGTCATGAAGTCCTGCGTGAGGTCGCTGGCGTCGTGGCCGGTGTAACCCTGACGGCGAATGAAGGCATACACGGGCGACCAGTAGGCGCGGAGGAGTTGCTCAAGGTGGGCGCGATCGCCACCCCTGCCCGCCCCGAGGACGAGCGACCAGATGGTGGATTGGAAGTTGGCGGCGGTGTGTGAAGGATCCACGAGGAAATATCGGGAAGGGGGAGGCGGGAGCGGGGGAGTTTACGTATTCTCGGCGGGAGACGTTGCCGGGGATGCAGGAAGTGACCTTCGATGGCGAGCAACCGAGTACAACTCTGGCCGGCGGGCCGCCCGGGACGGGTGGTGATAGGGATGGTGCACGTTCGCGCCCTCCCCGGAACACCCGGGGGAAGATTGGCGGTGGGGAAGATCGCCAGCCTCGCCGCCGCCGAAGCTCGGATGCTCGCACGGTCGGGGTTTGACGGCGTGATCGTGGAGAACATGCACGACGCGCCCTATGTGCACTCGGGCATCGACGGGCCGGGGCAGGGGCCGGAGGTTGTCTCGGCCATGACGCTGTGCGCGGCCGCTGTGCGCGAGGCGGTGGGGCCGAAGATGCCCGTGGGCGTCCAGGTGCTCTCCGGCGGCAATCGCGAGGCGGTGGGGATTGCCCACGCGTGCGGGCTGGAGTTCATCCGGTGCGAGAACTTCGTGTTCGGGCACGTTGCCGACGAGGGGGTCCTGGCTCGCGCCGAGGCGGGGCCCCTGCTCCGGTATCGAAGGGCAATCGGGGCGGATTGGGTGCGGGTGTTCTGTGATCTGAAGAAGAAGCACGCCTCGCACGCGATCACTGCCGATGTGTCTCTGGCCGACGCCGCGCACGGGGCGGAGTTCTTTGGCGCGGACGGATTGATCGTGACGGGCGCGGCCACGGGACGCGAGGCGAGCGCGGCGGACGTGGGTGAGGTGCGTAACGCTTCGGGGCTGCCGCTGCTGGTCGGGTCGGGCGTGACGCCGGAGAATGTGGGAGCGATGTTCGATGCGGGTGCGGATGGAGTGATCGTGGGATCGTGGATCAAGCGAGGCGGGCGGTGGAGCAACGAACTCGACCGCCGTCGATGCCGGGCCCTGATCAGGGCCGCAAGGAAGTAGAGTTCGAGCCGCGGGGGCGTCCTTGCGGCGCTGGTGGCGTGCATGATCGTGAGGCGACGTGGCAGAATGGCAGGGCAACACATCCGCGGGCGGAGGCGCGTTCACCCGGTGGCGCGGCGTGTTCACGCGGTCTCGGACGGCGCTGGTCGGCGCGGGCGTTCTAGCGGTCATGCTGGTTGCGTGCGTGGGGACGTTGCCCTGGACGCTCGGGGTCGTGAGCGACAGTGGGGGAGGCGAATCGGCCCGGTTCGATGTGCAGCATCGGACGGCCCGGCACCTGCCGCCCTTCTGGTGCGGTTCGGGAGGCCGGCCCGCCGTTCAGGCTCGCCTTGACGCGACGGGAAGAGCGGCGGCGCTCGAGCAGATGGCACGAGCGCGCGGCGAGAGCGTCGATACCCTTGAGCGAGAGGGCGTCGAGCCGACGGCAGACCAAGCCCGAGCCGCGCGGCCCTGGTTCTGGATGGGCACGGACCTGCTGGGGCGCGATGTGCTGGTGCGATGCTTGGCCGGTGGGGGGGTTTCGCTGGGGATCGGGGTGATGGCCGCGCTGATTTCGGTGGTGTTGGGAACGATGTACGGGGCCATCGCGGGATACGTGGGTGGGCGCGTCGATGGCGTGATGATGCGGATCGTCGATGTGCTCTACGGGCTGCCGTACGTGCTGCTGGTGGTGTTGCTGGCCGTGGCCGCGGGGAGCGTGATGGAAGAGTGGGTGTCGAGGCAGGGCGCGCGGGCGGCGTGGGTGAGGGCCGAGGTACAGAGTGGAAGGTACGGCGTGCGAGGCGGAGAGAGCGTCGGCGCGTGGCTGAAGGGGCATCCCGAGGTCCGGGCGGGGCTCGAGGCCAGGGCGACGGAGGCGCTGCCGGCGCGAGTGGTTTCGGACTCGGGGCGGACGGTGTATGGGCTGGTGGTGCTTCTGGTGGCAATCGGCGGGGTGTCCTGGTTGACCATGGCGCGGGTGATTCGAGGGCAAGTGCTGAGCCTGCGGGCACAGCCATTCGTTGAGGCCGCGCGGGCGATGGGGGTCTCGACCGGCGGCATCTTCGTTCGGCATCTGTTGCCAAACCTCATCGGGCCGATCGTGGTGTACGCCACGCTGACGGTGCCGCAGGCGATCCTGCAGGAGAGTTTCCTGAGTTTCCTGGGGATCGGCGTGAAGCCGCCGATGCCGAGTTGGGGGAACCTGGCGGCGGAGGGACTCGGGGAGATCAACCCCCTGAGCCTTGGCCAGAGCCATTGGTGGCTGCTGGTGTTCCCGTGTGTCCTGCTGGGCGGAACGCTGGTTGCGCTGAACTTCGTGGGAGAGGCGATGCGGGAGGCGGCGGATCCGCGTGGCCGCTGAGGATGATCGGGGACCGAAGTCATGGCGTCACCACAGCCGGCGATCCGCGAGCCGAAACGATCTACCCACGTGGCGCTGCTGCGCGGGGTGAACGTGGGAGGAAAGAACAAGATCGCCATGGGGATGCTGGCGGGTGAGTTCGAGAAGGCAGGGGCGTCGGCTGTACGAACCTACATCCAGAGTGGAAACGTTCTGTTCTCCCCGGGACCTCGGAGAACCCCCGCGCGGATAGCCGACGCGGTGGGCGTGGCGATCGAGCGGCAACTGGGCTTCAAGCCGGTGATCGTGGTTCGGACCGCTGCCGAGACTTGTCGGGTGAGCACCGCCCATCCGCTTGCCGCCAAGGCCCGCGGGGGAAAGGGGCTGTACGTCGGATTCCTCGATCGACGGCCAACGGCGGCCTCGGTGATGCGCCTCGACCCGGATCGATCGCCCGGGGACGAGTTCGAGGTGCGAGGAGCCGAGATATTTCTGCTCTGCTCGGCGGCGAAGACGAGATTGACCAACACGCACATCGACAACACGCTCGGGGTGACCAGCACCATGCGCAACTGGCGCACGGTGTGCATGCTGGCCGAGATGCTCGCCCTCTCATGAAGCAAGACGCTCGTGAGTCGGCCAGACCGAGTTTGTGTTCAGACCCGGGGCTTGAGCGCGTGGCTCAGCACGAGCAGCGACGGGATCGGCGGATAGCGAAGGCGGATGCGGTATCCAAAGTAGTCGTCGAGCGCAAAGCCCATCTGGGCGGCGGCAAACTCCGCGATCTCACTGTACCGGTCAACCTCCGGCGCGGTGGTGTTGGGCGGGCCCGAACCAAGGTCGATCACTTCCGCGGACACCGGGAGGATCGCCGCGTCGGGCCCGGCCGTTGGGTAGAGCGGGCCGCCCGGGAGCTGGCTATACACGCACGCCTCGGGGTTGTCGGCAAACGACAAATCGCGATGCAGGAGGACGTCCTGGATGACCCACTCCGCCGGGGTTGACAGATTCACGCCGTGCTCACCTCGCTCGCCGGGATACGACTGAGTCGCCGGCACAGCGTCCCGGTCAACCCAGCCCATCACCACGTCCGCCGTGGCGGTGTTCCCGATGGCGCCGCCCCCGAGCATGTACCGGAAGGTCCCCGCTGGGTGCTCGAGAACGCCGATGTGCGGGAGGGGTTGGTTGCAAAAGTCCAGCAGCAGGGGCGGTTGGCCGCGTTCAACCTTGGGATCGAGCGGCACGGCCCGATCGAAATGCCGGTTGGAAGGCGCGGCCTGCTGGTCCCAGTCGTTGATGGAGGTGATCGCCCAGGAGATATTGGACCGAAGGCGCCGAAACCCCGCAAGCCCGGTGATGGTGGCAAGGTCCAGCATGCCCTCGGACTTGCTGGGCGAGACCAGCCTCAGTGAGAACTGGGTGCGGGCGCTGACGCCCCAGATGGCGCTGTTCCCCACGTAGGCGTCCTTGCGAAACGCCTCGAGCCGCTTGGAGGCCGACTTTCGCGCGGCCCCCGAGGCCATCATTTCGAGCGTCTCCCGGTCTCCGGAGTGGGTCTCGATGAACTGCTCAAACTCGCGATGGGCCTGCCACAGAACGTCTACTCGATCCGCGGGAGCGCCGTAGCGGGTCATCGCCTCGACGAAGATGGCAATGCTGGGCTTGCGCGGAATGTGGGCCACTGCCTCCCAAGCATCGTCCTCGCGCACGACCCTGGCGATCCTCCAGGTCAAAGTCTTGTCGAGGCCGAACTTGCGCGAAATCTCCTGGGGCTGTTCCGCGTCGGCCCCGACCGAGCGGAGCACGTCGGCAAGTGCCCGTCGGAGCGCTTGGATCGCGCTTCTGCCGTGGTCCAGGAAGGGCTTGGAGTCGAGGGCGGTCACTCGGGGCATGCTACCAGAAAGTGAACCACGTGAAAACGGAGAACCTGGCTCAGAATCGGCACTTGGGCGGAAAGCGACAGGGGAATCCTTTGGAATTATTCTACGTAGAAATCTGTGGCACATTTGTTGTCAGAAATGACAGATGGTGTAGGGTTTAGCACGACGGCCGAAGGAACCTGCACGGCGATAGGCCGCGCTCGTGGAGCGCGACGGTGCGGGAGAGTGATTCGGTCGCGGTGATTGCGTCCCCCGAGAGGGGGTCCGAGGAGAGAGTTCCATGCAGCCGAACATGCGTGTCGTCTCGGTGATTGCGCTGACCCCCCTCGCCTTGATGGCGCTGGCGGGCCGGGCCGCGGCCGATCCACTCACCGGGCCGAGCTGGCCCATCGCGCTGGATGGCTCGACGCAGACGGGCCAATACGGCCCGAACCTGCTCGACACGAGCAACAACCCGCAGTACTTCACGGGATTCTCCGGCGGCGTGTCGGTGATTCGCGCAGGGGGATACGTGGTGTTTGCCGGCAACACGAACGTCCTCAACACGTCCGTCAACTCGAACTCGTCGGGAGTGTGGTCGTGGGTCGGAGCGAACTCGAACGTGGCGAAGATCACGGACAATCCCGCTCTGGGAGGAGTGGGGACCTACACGACTTCCGGAATCGCCAGCGCGACGATCGCCGGCGGCACGGGGCAGTTCGGCTTCCGTGACAACACCGCGGCGAATGCCGGCCTGTACACAAACTCCGGTACGCCCGGGCGGTTGATCAAGGCGCTCGACACCGCGGCCGGCACCGGCGGCGCAACGTTCTCCTCCGTCGGGAACATCATGACCATGAACTCGTCGGGGAGCATCGCCACGCTGGCCACGCTCACCACGGGCTCGGGCAGCCCGGCGGTGGTTTCCACCCTCGGGCCGACCGCGAACAACAACGGATTCTGGGCGGGCACGCCGGGCTCGCTCGGACTCCTGGTCCGCCAGGGCGATCAGTTGAACGCGCCAGGAAATGTTGTCCTCCCCGATGTCCTTGTCGGCGGGTTCGACTCGTCCGCGTATGCGTACACCGACTCGGGGAAGTTGCTGTGGACAGGCGCCCTGCAGGGCACTGGCGTGAACACCACCGGCGGAACCACGACCGGCACCAACCAGGGGCTGTTCAGCACCCGGAACGGCTACGCCGAGGTCATCGCGCGGCGCGGCGACTCATTCCCCGATGCTTCGGGCGCGGCGTTCACCAGCGGGACGTCCACCGATGGCGTCGCGTACCGATCCGTCAACACGGGCACTTCGATGGACATGAACGGCTCCGGGCGAGTCGCGTATTCCGCTTCCTTGCGGACGAGCGCCGGCACCACGCCCGCCACCGGCGGCACGATTGCCCTGTTTAGCGACAACGATGGGACGCTCAGGACGTTGGCGCGTCACACTTCGCCCGTGCCCGCGAGCATCCAGAACACCGCCGGCGACCTGGCCTGGGGCTCGGGACTCGGCAACGTGATCATCAACAGCGCCAACACAGTGGTCTTCTCTACCACTGGCATGACGGGCACCGGAATCACCTCCAACGTGAACAACGCGGGCGTGTACCGGGTGAGCGGCTCCGGGGTGTACTCCAAGGTCTATCAGGGCGGTGATGCCGCGCCGGCGTGGCCCGCCGCGGTCTCAGATCCCTCGTTGAACCAGGTGATCGCGGGAGCCGCACCGGTATTCTCGGCCGGAACGCCCACGTCGATCGCCATGAACTCCGCTGGTCAGCTCGTGTTCGTTGCCGGGCTGACAGGGGCCGGCATCAACTCAGGACTGACCGGCAACCAGACCGGCCTGTTCGCGATGGACACGGACGGCTCGATCTTCCTGATCGCCCAGAAGGGCATGCTGTTCCACGTCGGCCCCGGCGACGACCGCATCGTCTCCAGCAGCGGCATCGGTTCGATCAACCAGACCGGCAACTCCGACGGGCGAGCGAGCAATATCGACGACCTCGGCAACATCGTGTTCACCCTCTCGTTCTCTGACACGGTCGGGGGTCAGGCGACGAGCAGCGGTGTTTTCTACTTCCACATCCCCTCCCCCGGCGCGACGGCGCTTCTGGGCATGGGCGGCCTCCTGGCGGCCCGCCGGCGCCGCCGCTGAATCGGCCTCCTTCCGGGCGGCCCTGTCGCCGAACCGGACCACCTGGCGGGCGCGGACGCAACGTCCGCCCCCGCCTTTGCTCTCTCTTGACCCCGTAGCGCGCGGTCGGACTTGCATGCTCTCGCCGCGTCGCGCACACCGTTCGAGGAACCCCCGATGCGATTCGCACTCTTGACCGTTCTGGCCGCGCTGCTCGCTCCCTGTGCCGTTGCGCCGGCCGACACCCGGGTCGAACTGCTCGGACGAGCGGCGGACAATGGCTTCCGCTTCTACTCTGCGGGCACGCCGTGGTCGGGAGCCCGCGTGGGCGAGTATGTGTACACGACCTTCACGGTGACCGGGGCGGGCGTGGACGTATCCACATCGACCGACCACACCATCCAGCCGTTGGTCGAGGTGAACGTCTTCAACATCGTGCCGGGGTCATTCACGACCCGCCTCTCGGACATCTCGATGGACTCGCCCGTGGTCAACACCACCGATCCGGTGATCGGACCGATCACCAACCCGGCCGCGCTGCTGGCCCATTTCTACTACCAGGTTGACACGTTCGATATCGAAGGCGTGTTCATGCCCTGGGCCCTCGGAGCGTGCTGCTTCCCGGACGGCTCGTGCCGGGTAACCAACAACGCGCAGTGCGTGCGTGGTGTCGTGCCGGGGGCGTGGACGACGGGCGGGGCGTGCGAGACCGCGGTGTGCGTGCAGCCCAACGGAACGTGCTGCGCGTTCGACGACACCTGTTCCATCACGACGCAGGACAACTGCACGGGAACGTGGACAACGGGCGGGGTGTGCGAGGCCGGGGTGACGTGCCCGCGCTTCGGCGGCTCGTGCTGCTCCACGAACGGGTCGTGCGCCATCACGGTGCCGGACGCGTGCATGGCGTCGGGGCAGGTGTGGACGGGCGGCGGTGCGTGCGTGCCCAACCCGTGCCAGACGCTGCTGATCCCCGGCTACGCGATGAACATCTACCTGTCGCACATCATCCCGCGAATCACCAACTCCCCGGTGGCGTGGAACACGGCGGACGTCGCTTCGATCACCGGGACGTACCCCGGATCGCTCTTCGACGGGAGCCGGTCGTGGCTGATCTCGTTCGTCGGTACGGACCACCTGCCCTACGAGATGTTCGTGGACATCAAGCGGATGGTGATCTCGACGGACACGACGCCGACGGGAGCGTGCTGTCCGGGTGACGGGCGCTGCATCGTCGGGACACAGGCGATCTGCCCGACGGCCGCGTGGACGAGCGGTGGATCGTGCGATCCCTCGCCGTGCCCGACCGAGTCGGGCGCGTGCTGCTACGCCAACGGATCGTGCGATCTCGTGCTGGCGACGGTGTGCGCCGCGACCTCCACGGCGGTGTACCAGGGCGACGGGACCTCGTGCGCCACCGTGTCGTGCGGGGCCACGGGCGCGTGCTGCGACAACGGCTCGTGCTCGGTGCTCCTGCAGGGTGCCTGCGGGGCCGCCGGCGGTTCGTGGCTAGGCGCCAACACCGTGTGCGACGTGCAGCCCCAGCACGTGCAGGCCCAGAGTTTGACGGCGGGCAGTTGCTGTGCGGGCAACTCGTGCTCGGTCTATCCCGACCCGTACCAGTGCGCGGGAACGAACGTGTGGCGGCCGGGGACGACCTGCCTCGGGACGCCCTGCGGGGCCAACGGGGCGTGCTGCAACAACAGCACCGGCGCGTGCATCATGACGACCACGCCGTCGAGCTGCTCGGGCCAGAATGGGACGTGGAACGGCGGGACGGCGTGCGTTCCGAGCCCCTGCACCAGCGTCGGCGCGTGTTGCAACTCGACCGATGGAACGTGCTCGCTGATCAACCAGACCTCGTGCCTCTCGGGCTCGGGCGGGACGTACACCTGGAGCGACACTCAGACGTGCGGCGAGATCTGCTCCACCGGCTCGTGCTGCAGCAACGAGTTTGCCGCGTGCTCGATCAAGACACTCGTCGCGTGCGACGCGCAGTGGGGTCCGACCCGCCGGACCTGGACCGCGGGGCAGGCCTGCGAGGCGGCCTGCGCGATGCCGATAGCGTTCATCCACGGGCCGCAGGCGAGCCCGCAGGTGTTCCCCATCGCGTTGACGGACCCCGGGAGCGTCTCCTCCGTCGAGGTGTGGGTGGACATCAGCATGGCCCGTATCGCGGACCTGGACATCGAGCTCGTGGCGCCCAACGGCGCTTCGGCGCACCTGATGAATCGTGTTGGCGCCTCGAACTGCACGGGTTCCTTCGTGGGCGCGTCGGCCGGGATGGACGGGCCGTACGTGTTCACGGACAGCGCGCCCCAGAGCATCGCCGGACTCCTCGGCAGCCAGACCATCTCGGCGCCGGCCGGTCAGTACCAGGCCGCCGGCTGCGCCGGCGCGCCCGTCTCGCTCAACACCACGTTCTCGGGAACGATGATCGCGGGCGACTGGAAGCTCCGCATCACGGACTATCGCACGAACATCTACGGCTACCTGCGCACCTGGGGGATCTCTTTCAACGGCGGAAATCCCGCGCCCTGCACCGTCGGCCACTGCACGCTGCCGCAGGGCGGGTGCTCGAACTCGACGTTCGCGCAGTGCGTTGGCAGCTGGAGCATCGGGCCGTGCACCACGACGACGTGCCCGGGAGCGGCCGCGCCCGGGGCGTGCTGCTACCTGAACACGTGCACGGTCATCTGTGAGTCGCAGTGCCCCAGCACCCCGAACGGCGGACGATTCGCGGGCGTCGGGTCGGCGTGCACGGCGGGGCTTTGCGAGGTCGCGTGCTGCACAAGCGCCGGCGCCTGCACCACGACAAGCGTGGCCAACTGTCCCGGAACGCCCGGATCGCTCGGATCGACCTGCACGCCGAACACCTGCCCGCAGCCCGCGGCGTGCTGCGGCGCGGCGGGCGCGTGCTCGATGGTGCTGCCGAGTGTGTGCACCGGCACGGTCGGCACATCGACCTGTTCCCCGAACACCTGCCCCGGTCAGCCGGCCGCGCCGGCGAACGACATATGTGCGACGGTGCTCGCCGGTGGCGGCGGGCCGACGGCCGAGATCACGCTGATCAACGGGTCGGCGACCATCAACGACACGATGGTGGGGGCAACCTCGGACGGGGCGGCGCCGTCCTGCGGCGAGGCGGCCAACGACGTGTGGTACCGGTTCACACCGACCGTAACGTCGAGCTACCTGATCAAGACCTGCGGCACGTCGCTGCAATGGGACTCGGTGGTGTCGGTGTGGTCGGATTGCACGACCCAGGTTCCCCTGGCGTGCGGCGATACGGGCTGCGCCGGTGGCTCGCTCCATGCGAGCCTGACGTTTGAGCTGACGGCGAACACGCCGTATCTGATCCGGGTCGGTGCGTACAGCATGGCGACGCTCAACCTCGACACGTTCCGACTGGAAGTGAGCGGCCTGGGGGCCTGCTGCGTGCAGACCGGGGGCGCGAGCAGCCCGGTCCGGTGCTACACCGGAACGTGCGTGATCACGAGCGTTCAGAGTTGCAACGGCGTGCACCAGGGGCTCGGCACCTCCTGTACACCGATGCCGTGCCCGCAGGAGCAGGGACAGTGCTGCCGCCCCGACGGCTCGTGCTTCGTGGCCTGCGTGGCCCTGTGCCACGATCAGGGCGGCTTCTTCGGCGTCGCCGGAACCACATGCAGCATCAACGACAATCCGTGCCCGATCGGTACGTGCTGCCGCGGGGCGACGTGCATCGCGGGGTATCCGCAGTTCTCGTGCGTGGGGAACAACGTGGCGTTCGTGAGCATCGAGGGGTGCAACGCGCCCGGCAACACGACGACGCCCTGCTGCTTTGCCGACTACAACAAGATCAACGGGCTCGGCGTTCAGGACATCTTCGACTTCTTGAACGACTGGTTCGCCGGGTCGCCCTTTGCGATCGTGGGGAGCGATGGCACCGGCGGCACGCTGAGCGTGCAGAACATCTTCGACTTCCTGAATACGTGGTTTGCCGGGGGGTGCTGATCTCAGGCCCTCGGCCCTTGGCAGACCCCCCACGAGCATGACTGAGAACGCACGGACACCCCGATCGGCCGTTTGAGGAATCCATGATGATGAGCCGTTGCCGCGCCTTGGCCGTGTTCGTGGTCGCGTCGATCGCATCGGTCACCGGGGCACAACCACGAATCGTGTTGCTCGGCTCGGGCACGGCGATGGCGGTGAAATCCGACGGCACGGCCGTTGCGGGGAGCTTCAGCGCCGGCTCAGTGCTGAACATCGGTTCATCGGTCACGGCCACGAGCATCCCAGGATTCACTCCGGCGGTCGGCACGCCGGACCTGATGCACTTCGCCGGCACGACGTCGTCTGGGCTTGTGCGATGGGACTCGGCCACGGGGACCGCGAGGCCCATTGTGAGGGCGGCGTCGCTGGGTGGATCGATGTTTGTCCGGGCCATCAGCGCGGATGGTCGGTATGTGGCGGGTTGGGGCTACGAATCGGGATCGGGGGGCGCCTTCAAGCCGTGGGTCTGGGACGCCGCCGCAGCCGGTGGTTCCGGATTGATGGTGGCTCTGCCGACGTCCGCCGGGAACGGGCAGGCCAGAGTAGTCGGGAACAACGGCGTGGTTGCGGGCGTTGACGGGTGCTGCGGGAGCGCGAATCGCCCGGCCATCTGGACGTTCGAGTCGGGGAGCGCCGCGTGGCTGGAGTCGTTCCTGCCGTTCGATGGTGGTGCGGCGCCGCTCACAGGAGGAGACATCGAAGCGATGAACGACGCCGGAACGGTGATCGTGGGATCTATCGCTCTCACGTCTGGGTTCATCGAGATGGCCCGATGGACGCTGGATCCCGGAACTCAGGCGTGGTCCCGCGTAACCGTGCCGCTCACGGCGATGGTGCGACCGACGTGGCTCGGGGTCGGATACGACACTCGCCAGTTCATCGCGACGGGAGTCTCCGGCGACGGCTCGCAGATCGTTGGGATCACCGTGTACACGCTGTTTAGCAGCTTTGCGCGTGGCGGATTCGTGTGGAGATCGGCGACGGGGCAGGCTGTGGACTTTTGGGACTGGCTGGACGGGCAAGGAACGCCGGGAATCGCGGCGCTTGGGGGCAATCCGCCGTCGCTGGGGTTTCCGATCGTGATGACCAGCGATGGGCAGCACATGGCGACGCTGGCGGGCCCGCAGACGGGCCTCGGTCCACCGACGTTGGTGAGCATGAACGGGGGGCCGTGCGTCGCGCCGAGCGCCGAGGCCGTGAACAGCACAACCACGGCCACCGCCGGGAGCAGCGCCTTCCTCAACTGCGTGGTGACGGGGTCGCAACCGCTGACCATTCAATGGCGATTCAACGGGAACCCGATTGCGGATGGCCCGAGCGGGTCCGGATCGATCTACCACGGAGCCACGGGGCAGGGCACGGTCGGCGTCCAACTCCTCGTGACCCAGACCACGCCGGCGGATACAGGCGTGTACGACTGCGTGGTCACCAACGCATGCGGAACGGCAACGCGTCCCGAGACGACTCTGACGATCAGCTCCGGTGCGTGCTGCTCCGCTCCGGGCGGAATCCTCTGCACCATCGAGGGCGCCGGTCGCTGCACGAGCAGCGCGGCGGTGGGGGGCCTCGGAGGCGTGTACCTGGGCAACGACACCACGTGCGGCACCGGTGCGTGCGACGCGGTCTCCGGAGCCTGCTGCTTCTGGGCCGGATCGGCGATCTGCCTGATCGATGTCTCTCCGCACTGCACTCTCGTGGGGAGCGGGGGCTACGCGGGGGTGTACCTGGGAAACGGATCCGTGTGCGGCCCGGCGGCATGCGACGCGGCGATGGGCGCCTGCTGCTACTCGCCGGACGGCCAGTCGAGCGTGGGATGCTCCGTGGAGCTCTCCTCGCGGTGCACCCGATCGTCGGCCCAGGGTGGACTGGGGGGAATCTACGTCGGGAACGGCGCGGCCTGCGAGGGTGCGGGGGGGGGCGTCGGGTGTCCGGCGGGCGTTGCTGGAATCGGGGCGTGCTGCTTCAACCCGACTCTCACCGGCGACATCACGTGCACGGTGCACGTGTCCTCGCGTTGCACTGCCACCCAGACCAACGGCGGCCTTCAGGGGAAGTACCAGGGAGACGGCGTCGCGTGTTCCGCGGGCGCTTGCCGACCCGGGGTCTTTGGCTCCGGATCGAGCCTCGGCGCGTGCTGCTTCACCGACCCCGCGAATCCCGCCTCCGGCGCGTTGTGCATCATTGCCTACCTGCCCAACTGCACCAACTACCCCAACGGATCGAACGACGCCAACACGGCCCCTTTCAATATCGGGTTGGGAGGGAACTTCTTCACGAACACCTGCTGCGGTCCCTCGAGCATCGAGCCGATCGCGGGATGCTCCACGACGGCCGACTGTGCCGCGGGGAAAGGAGCGTGCATCCACGCTCCCTTCGACGCGACGACCGACGCGGTCTGCACCCTCCAGGTGCGGGCCTCGCGCTGCACCCGGCAGTACAACGCGGGCGGACTCTTTGGCACGTTTGTCGCCGGGGCCTCCGCGTGCTCTCCCGCGCTGCTCGCGGCCAACGCGGGGGCGTGCTGCTACGTCCCTTCTGGGCAAGCGTGCCAGGTCTGCACGCTCCAGCCCCAGCCCAAGTGCACTCAGGTCAACAACGGAGGACTGAGCGGAACGTTCGGAGGACTCGGGAGCGTGTGCTCGCCGGTGCCAGCGTGCGGCCTGGCTCTGGGAGCCTGCTGCACGTCCTCGTCGTGCTCGATCGCCTGCGCAATCGAGTGCGTGGCCGGCTTCGGGGCCTATATGGGCGACGGGAGCGGATGCGCCCCGACGAGTCCCTGTGAATCACCGAGCGGGGTGTGCTGCCGCGGTGCAACATGCCTGGCGTCGGTCGCGTCGGCCGCGGCGTGCACGGCCCTGCTGGGCACCAATGCGATCGCGGGGGCCTCGTTTGTCGCATCCGCCGCCTGCAACGCTGCGGGCAACACGACGGCACCGTGTTGCCATGCGGACTACAACAAGGTCAACGGCCTGAGCGTGCAGGACATCTTCGACTTCCTGAACGACTGGTTCGCCGGGTCGCCCTTCGCGATCGTCGGGAGCGATGGCAGCGGCGGCACGCTGGGCGTGCAGAACATCTTCGACTTCCTGAATACGTGGTTTGCCGGCGGGTGTTAGAGCCGGGCGTGCCGCGACCGGGCTGATGCGAATGAAACCGTTCTACACTCTCGCGTGCTTTCGCATCGGGAGATTCATCGTGTCCACGACCATGCCGAGCACGAGACCCCGCGATTGCGCCGCAACCCAAGGCCAAGTGCGGTCGAGATGCCGTGAACGTTGGGCGGGTATTCGCGGATGATCGCAGTCCCGTATGTGCTGCACACCCGCGACGCCCCCGTCGTCATGGCGAGGACCATGGATGGGGCGGCGGCACATTCGACCGGAACAGCTGCACCCCGAGGGCATCAAGCCAGCGTGATTGGTGGCCGTGTCAGGGTCTACTTCGCGAGCTCCCCCGTGATCGCCCCAAGCCGATCCATCGCTGTCCGCAGATCTTTCTCGATCTCTTGCGCCAACACATCCGGCCCAGCGACAATCGCCGCCGCGCCGCCCTCCGCTTCGCTCCCGCTGAACCGGCGGCGGGGAGCAGCCGTGTCCCGAGTCTGGTCGACTCAGGCATGTCAACCGGGGAAGGGTCAGTTCCCGCGCCGGTATCGAACCTGGAGGGCGGCGGGCGGTGTGCCCAGGTTCACGAGGCCGTCCGCGGGAACGTCGACGCGCGAACCGGCAAGGGTCAGGGCGACGATACCCCGCGCATCCGGCAGGGACCAAAGCACTCCGCCCGCGGGCGGCCGCGCCAGCGATTCAACCTCGATATGTACAACCCCATCGATCTCGCGGGCATGGCAGGTGAGATCGCCGAACTCGGTCGCGAGCCCCCCCAACTCCACGCCATCGGGAGTCTCGAGCCAAGCCCGGGGCACGCCCGCGCCGAGGATCAGCGCGTTGTCGTGTTCACGCGTGTAGGCGAGCATGAGTCGGAAAGAGTTGATGAAGTCCGAGCCGACCCAGGTGTGGGGCATGTCGCCGATGAACGCCTGCTCGCGAGGGGCGCGGCGAACAACCTCGGCCCAGTGCCGCCACCCGGCCGGGCGCTGGTCCTTGAAGAAATAGTCCAGTAGCGCCAGCGCGCGCTCGCGATGGCCGAGAAGGACCATTGAGCCGACGATCCTGTGCTCGTAGGGGGTGTAGTCCTTCCAGTCGAGCGTTCCTTCGCGACGGCTCTGGAACAAGGCCCAGTAGCGATCGAAGGTGTTTTCCAACTGAGTGCGCGGGAGGTTGGTGAGTTGGCCGCACGGGAAGAGAGCGACGGTCGTGGAGGTGGCGTCGAAATCGCCGAGCTCCACGCAGCCGGGGATGTAGTCGATCCGGCTGAACCGCATGGCGCGGCGGATCGAGTCGTTGAGGGTCTGTTGGAAGGAGTCTCGCAGCGCAGCGTACCGCCGGGACTGGGCCTGATCGCCAAGGGCCTCGGCGATGCGCACCGCGTCGGAGAGGCCCTTGATGGTCCAGAAGTCGTCCCAGTACGAGTGCATGGGCTTGGCGGAGTATCCCTCGTGGCTGATGGACGCGGGCATGAGGCCGTAGAAGGCTCGGCTGGCGTCGGTGGCGCTCGCGAGTTCGTCGGTCATCTGCGTGTTGCGTATCGCCTCGATGTAGTCCACGGCCTTTGCGACGCGTGGGGCATGGTGGCCGAGAAACTCTCTGTCGCCGGTGTGGGCGAAGTATGTGTGGACCGCGTAGATGTACTGCCCGTGGCTGTCGTGCTCGGGGACGGGGTCGGGGCCGCGCCGATCGACGCAGCAGGGGATCTTGCCATTGTCGTATTGGAACGGGGCGAACCAGTCGAGGAACTCGCGGACGACGGGGGCGAGGCCCATGGAGAGGAGGGCGGTGGAGGTGAGGGCGCCGTCGCGGATCCAGGTGCGTTCGTAGCAGCGGGAGCCGGGCTGGATGCCGGGGCCGTCGCGGTTGATGAGGATGTAGGCGAGATTGGCTCGCAGTGAGTCGGTCAGTTGTTCGTTGCCTCGGGGGAGGCGGATGCGGACGTGGCCGAGGCGCTCGCGCCACCAGGCTCGCGTGGCGGTGAGCCGGGACTCCATGAGTTGCAGCGTTGCCGGCGAGGGGCGGGCCGAGTGGAAGGGCACGAGAAGACCGAAGACGGCGGACTCGCCGGGCTTGAGATCGAAGCGGTACCCGATCGCCGCGGAGGCGAGCGCGTTCGGGTCGTTGACCTCCGAGGCCGCGGGGACGCCGCCGGCGGCCAGATACTCGATGATCTCGCCGCCGTGGAGGGTTGTCGCACCGAACATGTCCGGGGGCGAGAGCGGCACGACGACGCGATCATCCACGCGAATGGCGGGGTCGTGGAGCGCGATGTGCCGCACGCTCGATGCGCCGCCGGTGATGTTGAGAAACTGGTAGGGCGGATTGACCTGCATGGGGCGCAGGGCGATGGAGAGGGTTCCCCGGCGGGGCGAATCACCGGAGTTTCGCAGTTCGTAGCGAAGGAAGAGGCTCGACTCACCGGCGGGGCCGTCGGCGAAGACCTTGATCTCCAGATCGAGTCCGGGCATCGATCGTCGCACCGAGGGGATGGGGAGATAGCCGTCTTCGAGCGACTGGGTATTGGCGGAGTCGTTCCACGTCCGCAACTTGCCGTCGGTGAAGATGAACGGCTCGAGGGAGAACGCGAGGCGATCAACCTCGACGGCGCCCTCCTCGTTCATGAGGGCTTCCTTGGTGTCCCCGTCGACGCCGACGATGGTCCAATAGGTAGCCTCGCCGCGCAGGTATCGGGGATACCAGCCGCGCGGCGCATCGGCGGCGACCGTCCGGAGAAGTTCATTGCGGGAGTCGGCAAACTCAGGGGGCATGAACCGGATGGAGCGCAGCGAGATGCTCCGCGGATGGTCGGCGGTGAGGGGGACGAGGCGAATGGCCCGCGCTGTGGCATCCGGAAGGGCCACGTAGTCGTGACCGCCGTTGGAGCCTCGAATGTGCGTCGCGTCGCCAAATCGCACGCCGTCGGCGGAGAGCAGGATGTCGTAGTCCGGGGGGGCGGGGGCGCCCCATCCCAGGACGAGGCCGCCGATCTCGCGGGGCTGTCCGAAGTCGATGGTGAGGGCCGGGCGGGAGTCGTCCTTTCCGCTGGTCCATTCCACCTCGCCACCCGGGCCGATGGTCCAGGGACGCGAAGGAGACTTCGAGGTTGATGTCGCCCACAGCTTTGGGGTGCCGATGTATGGGCGCACTTCCGGCAATGGATCCATGCTCAGGTTGTCGAGCCAGACCGAGCCGCGTCCACCGCTGGTGGAAGTGATCGCAAACTCGATGAACTTCACGCTTTCGAGCGGCGCCCCGCCGGAGGGACCCCAGGCGAAGGAGACCTTGCGCTTGGGGAGGGTGATGGCGGTCCAATCGGTGGGAAACTGGAAGTCACGTTGGTTGACCCACCAGACGTTGTCGCCGGTGGGGTCGATGAGCTTGAACTCGACAGTGTTGCTCGGGCCGGCGCCCCTGATGTCGTAGGAGAACCGGTAGTTCGGGGGCAACGAGATATCGACCTCTTTGCGGATGATGGCGTAGCCGGAGCCGCGGGTGAAGTCGTAGTCGAGCCGCACTGCCTGCCCGGTGCGCCCGGGCTCGGGGCGGACCTGGAGGGTCACTCCGTCGGCGGTGATGACCTGCCACGATGCGGCGTCCTCGAAGCCTTCGAAGAACCCGGGCGGCGGAGTCTGAGCGGCCGCGGCGTGAAGACACGCGCCGAGCACCAGCGCGAACAGCAGCGGCGAGAGCCTGCAACACATCATGGGTGGTCCTTTGTGCGGCCCGTCGCGGGCGGCCCGGCGGGGCGATTCAGGGCTCGAAGAGTTCGGAGGGGGGACGGTGGAGTGCGGCGCCGTTGCCGCGGATCATGCGGGCGTACCAACGGGCGGAGTCCTTCGGGGTTCGTGTGCCGGTGGGAAAGTCCACGTGGATGAGCCCGAATCGCTCCTTGTATCCCTCGGCCCACTCGAAGTTGTCCAACAGCGACCAGTGGAAATAGCCGCGCACGTCCACGCCATCGTCGATGGCCCGCTCGAGTTCTCGGAGGTAGCGCGTGGTGTAGTCGATGCGTTGCGGGTCGTGGACGCGCCCGTCGAGCATGACCCAGTCCACGTTGGAGAGGCCGTTCTCGGTGATGTAGATGGGCATCTTGTAGCGATCGTGGAGGAATCGCGGCCCCCAGTAGAGCGCCGGGGGGGTGAGGAACCAGCGGATGGCCGTCTGCGCGTGACCGTCGGCGAAGGGGACGACTTCCGGCTCGCCGGCCGCGCCCGCCTTGACGCACCGTCCGTCGTAGATGTTCAGGCCGTAGAAGTCCATGGGCTGGCGGATGAGGTCCATGTCTCCCGGGCGGATCGGGGGCTGGTTCTTGGGACCGAAGAGCGTGAGCGCGTCGTCCGGGTATGTTCCAAAGAAGGCCGGATCGGAGTACCAGGTGTTGTTCCAGAGGTCGGGCGTGCGCACGCCGAGCGTTCCCGCGCGTGCCGCGGCGATATCCGCCGGGGAGTCGCTCGCGGGATAGTCCGTGCGGCCCACGAGGGCCCAGCCGACGCTTGGAGTCGTACGAGCATGGGCCCGAATCGCTTGAACGGCGCGCCCGTGGGCGCGCAGGGCGTTGTGGCAGGCGTCGATCTGGCCGTCGAGGCCGAGTTTCAGGCCCGGCGCGATCTTGCCGTCGCCGTGGCCGTGTTTGATGAACACCTGGGGCTCGTTGAGCGTGATCCACTTGCTCACGCGGTCGGACAGTCGCTCGACAACGACCCGCGTGTACTCGGCGAACCAATCGGCGATCTCGCGGTTGAGCCAGCCGCCGCGCCGCTCGAGCGCGAGCGGGAGGTCCCAGTGGAAGAGGGTGATCCACGGCTCGATGCCGGCGGCGAGGAGTTCATCGACAAGGCGGTCGTAGAAGCCGAGGCCAGACTCGCTGACGCGCCCCGTGCCCTCGTGGAGCACACGGCTCCACGCGATCGAACATCGGTAGGCGTGCAGGCCGATTTGCCGCATGAGCCCGACGTCTTCCTGGTATCGCCGGCAGTGGTCGGCCGCGACATTGCCGGAGTGGTTCATGAACACAGCGCCGGGCCGCCGGCAGAACTCGTCGAAGATGTTGGGACCTCGCTCGTCGGGCGCGGAGGCTCCCTCGATCTGGTAGGAACTGGTGGCGGCACCCCAGACAAAGTCGGTGGGAAACGGCATGGTGGGGGGCTCCTGCACTGCGTCACGAACGGGGTGGGCGTGTCGGGACAGAGGGGAATGTAGCCGCTTACATCGATCGGGGACCGTACCGCCTTTCGGTGGGTTAGCGAACCGTCGGGTGGCTTGGGGAGCTGGTTCCTCGCACGATGAGGTGCGTAGGGAGCGTGGCGGTGACGGAGTGGCGATGGGGATCCTGGACCCGTTCCACCAGCATGCGCACCGCCGCGGCCCCGAGCTCCGCCATCGGCACCCGGACCGTGCTGAGTTGCGGGCGGATAAGGGAGGCGAGGCGGGTGTCATCGAATCCGACGATGCGCAGGTCGGACGGCACGCCGAGGCCAAGGTCCTTGGCGGCCTGGGTCACTCCGAAGGCGATCTCGTCGTCGCCCGCGAGGACTCCGACGGGTCCCGCGGCCCGCGTGCCGAAGACTTGTTCACCGGCCTGGCGGCCCCACTCGACGCTGTATTCGCCGAAGAGGAGTTGTTGGGGCGAAGGTTTTCGGCCATGGTGCATGAGAACCTCGCCGAACACCCGGGCTCGCTCCGCCGTGTCGAAGTTCTCGCGGGGGCCGCCGATGAACAGGCACGACTCGGGTGAGACGGATGAGAGCAGGTGCTCCACGGCTTCCCGAGTTCCGGCCTGGTTGTCGACCTGTACCCGGTCCACGCCGTTGCGGAGCAGCGATTCGTCGATGACCACGAGCGGCAGGCCGGTGCCGCTGGCCTGGGCCCAGAGTTTCTCGTTCGGCTCGGTGATCATGACCGCGAGCCCAGCAACAAAGCCCACAACGTTCGGAAGGAGCAGGGAAGGGATGGCGTCTCCGCCCTGGCCGGGCGACCCAGACGGGTCCTCCTTGGCCGTCGGCTGCCCGTCGCCGACCTGGTCGTCCGTCGTCCGCCCCACGGCTCCCTCGGTGCCGACAAGCAGGTTGTACCCGAGGCGCCGCGACTCGGCATCGGCCCCGCGGAGCAACTCGGAGTAATACTCGCCGTGGATGTCCGGAAGCAGGATGCCCAAGAGGCGGCTCTTGCGCGTGGTAAGGCCCTGTGCGTAGACGTTTGGCCGATACTCGAGTTTCTCGATGGCTCGATGGACGCGAGCGAGTGTCTCGGGGGCGACCAAGTCCGGTGAGTTAAGCGCACGGCTCACCGTGGCGGTAGAGACCCGGGCCGTTCTGGCGACATCCTCCATGGAAGAGACCGTGGGCTGATCCAAGGAGTTGTGGGTTGGGCGTCGTTTTCTCACCGGAGTGGACGATACCACGCGAGTACAGTAGGTTGTACCCATGCAACGGCTTACATCCCCGGATTCGCGCAACTCACAAATCGTCCCCTCGGGCTCGTGGGGGCGTCCGATAACCCTGATCGCCCTCGCATCATGCGGCGTCCTGCTCGCGGGAGGGTGCTCAGGTCCGTGTTCCGCCCCGCCGACAGGGCGGCAGTCCACCCGCGATGCCATCCCGGCCGCGGAGTGGACGATCGCGGCCGACCCGGCCGCGGTTCGCCCCCCCTTTGCCTTCGGCGAAGACGACGATCGCTTTCTTGACGAGATCGAACGGGCTTCGTTCTGGTTTCTTTGGAACGCATGCGATCCCGAGTCGGGCATGGTGTTCGATCGGTCGAGCGTGACCTTCGTCAGCACCGCCGGGGTGGGTTTTCAACTCGCGGCGATCCCGGCGGCGGTCGAGCGAGGGTGGGTGACTCGCGAGGAGGGGCGCACGCGTGTCGGGCGCATTCTCAAGGCTCTCGAGTCGAACCCGAACAACCGCAAGGCCGGACTCTTCTACCACTTTCTCGACGGGCGCACGGCGGCTCCGAAGGACAACGACGCGGTGAGCACGATTGACTCCGCGCTGCTCTTCGCGGGGATGATCGTGGCGGGCGAATACTTCGGGGGGGAGGCGGCGGAGATCGGGCAGCGGCTGTTTGCGCAGGCCGATTGGTCGTTCTTTGTGCTCCGCGACCCGCGGCCCGACGAGTTGTATCTGCGAGGTTTCATCTCGCTGGGTTGGAAACCGACGAACTTTGCGGACCCGACCGGCCCCGGGTCGCTCCTGCCCTACGCGTGGGCGGACGCCGCGGACGAGCAGCGGCTGGTGAGCTTTCTGGCCGCGGCCGCGCCGAACGCGGCCAATCGCGTGAGCGCCCGGCAGTACTACCGCCTCCGACGAATGCTCGGAGAGCATGGAGATTCGGGGGTGCACGTCTGGTTCCCATGGTCTGGCGCGTTGTTCACCCACTTTTTCGCGCACTGCTTCATCAACTACGCCGGGATGGGGCCGGACGATCCGGGGGCGCACGGCGTCGTCCATCGCCCGCGCGTCGATTGGTGGGAGAACGCCAGGCGGGGCGTTCGCCTGCATCGGATCAAGGCCATGGAGAATCCCCCGGGCCTTCCGGGCTTTGGACCCAACGCGTGGGGCCTGACGGCAAGCGATGCGCCGAGGGGATACGCGGTCCCCGGAGTGTTCCCCGAGCGTGTGCGCACCTCGGACCAGATCGCGCAGTACGACTACGCGGAGTTTGTGCCGCGCGACGACTTTGGTGATGGAACGATTGCCCCCTACGGGGCGGGATGCTCGGTGATGTTCGAACCCGCGGCTTCGATTGGGGCGCTAAGGCACTATCGCCAGGTGCGGGTTGGCGCCGGAGGCGACTCGCTCTGGAGGGATCCGGGGCGCGCCGGCGAGACGGGCGAGTTTGGATTCCGAGATTCCTACAATGTCGGGGCGGGGTGGGTGGCTCCGGACTATGTGGCCATCGACCAAGGACCCCTCGTGCTTGCGATCGAGAATGCCCGGTCGGGGCTCATCTGGAGACTCTTTCACCGCAACGCGAGCGTTCGCTCGGGCATGCGGGAACTGGGGATATCCCTGAACAAAAGCCCGACTGGCGACTAGGGAGAGGTTTCGATAAGGAAAATGCGAAAGCGCTTGCATTCAGACCGGAACTGTGGCACGATGTAAGCGGTTCCAGGGAGAGAGATCGTCGGGTCTGCACACGCGCGGCAACGCGCGGGGCCCCTCGGATCCTTGGTGGATTGTGAGAGGTATTGCCATGAAGCGTTTTCTTTTCGCCAGCACTGCGATCGTCGCGGCTGCGGCATCGTTCGCTCAGGCGTCGCCGACGATCAACGGCGCGCACGTGAATCCGCGTTGGTGGAACGACATGAGTGGCAGCACGCTGACGGTCGTGAATACGTATCCGTCGCCCGCGCATATCAACTTCAACGAAGTGCTCCCGGGCAGCCCGGTGTTCCAGTCGAACCAGCACACTTGGCGACTCTCCACCGACGGCGGCACCACCGATGCACCGTTCGCCAACGGAGACTCTTTCATGATCTCCGCCGCGGTGACCATCACCGGCGACGGCAACGCCGAGGCCGGACTCAACGTCTCGCCGTGGTGGTCTCCGCAGGTGGACGGCAAGCTCCACGTGCGTGCCAGCGCCACCGGCGGGGGGGGGGGCCCGCTTGGCGGCCTTCCCCCTGTTCGTTCCCTCGGCTACGGGGCCTTCTGCGGCCAGACACACGACCCGCGAACTCATGAGCACACC